>NZ_DASZCQ010000301.1:0-41883 GCF_035942955.1 Actinophytocola sp.
GCAACCACCCAACCAATCCAACCCCCAGGCCGGCGCCGAAGGCGCCCGGCGGCCTTGCCCGAGCTAACAAGCACAGCCTTGCCCGAGCTAGAAAACGAGGTCGGCGACGAGGCCGAAGTGGTCGCTCGGCCAGACACCGTCGACCGGCTCGTTGAACGCCACGGCGGCCGCGTGGATCCGGGCGCGCACCTTCGGGTGGGCGTGCCCGGCGCCGACGAAGATGTAGTCGATCCGCCTGCGGTGCCCGGACTGGCCGACCAGGTATCCGATGTCCTTGTGCGCGTTGGGATTGTCGACGGTCCAGGTGTGGCCCGGGCCGTCCCCGGCGATCGCCCAGGCGTCGTGGTAGTACGTGCTGCGCCCGTCGATCGACTGCAGGCCGGTCAGGAAGCGGATGCCGGCCGAGTCGGGCGTGGCGTTGAAGTCGCCGGCGATGATCGTGGGAACCTCGGTGCGCAGCCGGGCGTCGAGGTCGGCCAGCACCATCACCTGCCGCTCGCGCGCGGCTTCGGCCTCCAGCTGGTAGGAGATCGTCGGCACGATGAGCAGCATGTCGCCCAGGTCGGGCAGCGGCACCAGGGCGGCTAGCGCGCGCCAGGGGACGTCCGGGACGTCGGCGCCGCCGAGGTCGACGGCGTCGACGATTCGGTGCGGCCAGCGGCTGGCGACCGCGTTGCCGCCGAAGCGGTCGGCGAACCGCGGCTCGAGGGTCACGACCTCGCCCTGGTGGGTGCCGTGCAGCCCGGTCCCGTCGAGCAGCGCGGCGAGCTGATCCTTGTCGGCCGTCCGCAGGACTTCCTGCAACGACACCAGATCCGGGTCGAGCCGGCGCAGCTCGCGGTTGATCAGCTCGATCCGCCGGGGGTCCCCCTCGTCGTTCCAGATGTTCAACGTGACGACTCGAAGACGCATGCCTCCAGTCGAACAGATCATGGACGCCGGCGCACAGCCGTGGGATGCTGCTCAGGAATAGATCCGATGTTTCGGAGAAGGGGAGCCGCATGCGCAGGACGGCCGTGGCGGGGCTGGCCGCCGTGCTGATGATCACCGGAGGGCTCACCGGGGCGTCGCCGGCCGCGGCCGCTTCCGTGCTCTACGAGGCGGAGCAGGCCACGATCGTCAACGGCACGG
The DNA here is from genome assembly GCF_035942955.1 of Actinophytocola sp. Taxonomy (GTDB): domain Bacteria; phylum Actinomycetota; class Actinomycetes; order Mycobacteriales; family Pseudonocardiaceae; genus DASYTH01. Next base: position 1,132 of record NZ_DASZCQ010000301.1, read on the forward strand.
TGGACAGCAACCACGCGGGCTTCACCGGGACCGGGTTCGTCAACACCGCCAACGCCGCCGGGGTCGCGGTCGAGTTCGCCGTGGGCCTGGCCAGCGCCGGCAGCCGGACCCTGATCTTCCGCTACGCCAACGGAACCTCGGCCAACCGGCCGGGCTCGGTGACGGTCGGCGGAACCCCGCTGACCACCCTGTCGTTCCCGCCGACCGGCGCGTGGTCGACCTGGCGCACGCAGAGCGTGACCACGACGCTCGACGCCGGTTCGAGCGCGGTCCGGGTCACCGCGACGGGGTCGGCCGGCCTGCCCAACCTCGACTCGCTCACCGTCGACGACGGCCGGGCCGGGGGACCGATCTCCGACCCGATCCCGGAGGACCCGATCCAGTCCGGCCTCGGCCTGACGCTGACCCAGTTCGCGCAGTTCCCCCAGTCCAGCCCGGTTCCCGCGCCGACAGACGATCGGCTGCGGCGGCACGCCAGGATCAACTACCTCGGCCAGATCCCGGGATCCTCCCGGCTGTTCGTGCCCGACCTCAACGGGCGGCTGTACACCCTGCCGCCCGGCGGCGGCTCGCCGAGCGTCTACCTCGACGTGCGGGCCGCGGTGGGCGCCGACTTCTTCTCCGGCCGCGGGCTGGGCAGCGGGTTCGGCTTCGTGGCCTTCCACCCCGAGTTCGCCGCCAACGGCCGGCTCTACACCGTGCACAGCGAGGCCTTCGGCGCGCTGACGGCCCAACGTCCGGATTGGACGGAGCCGGGCGCCGTCGTGCACAGCGTGCTGACCGAGTGGACCACGGCCAACCCGGCCGCGCCGACGTTCAGCGGCACCCGCCGAACCCTGCTGCGCCTTGGCTTCGCCACCTACATCCACGCCATCCAGCAGATCGACTTCAACCCCACGGCGACACCGGGAAGCGCCGACTACGGCCTGCTCTACGTCGCGGTCGGCGACGGCGGCATCGGCGTCGACGGATCCATCCCGCAGACCCGCACCCAACCCTTCGGCAAGATCCTCCGCATCGACCCGCGCGGCACCGACGGCATCAACGGCCGGTACGGCATACCTCCGACGAATCCGTTCGTCGGCCAGCCCGGTCTCGGCGAGATCTACGCGCTCGGCATGCGCGACCCGCACCGGTTCAGCTGGGACCCGGCCGACGGTCGCGTGTTCGTCGGGCACATCGGCGAGCACGACATCGAGGGCGTCTACGACCTGCGCGCCGGCGACAACTTCGGCTGGAGCGAGCGCGAGGGCGCGTTCGTGTTCGACCGGCGGGAACGCTGCAACCTCTACCCGCTGCCCGCCGACGACGCGCAGCTCGGCTACGACTACCCCGTTGCCGCCTTCGACCACAATGCCGCCCAGCTGCCATGCGGGGCGGACGCCGGCCACGCGATCGTCGGCGGCTTCGTCTACCGCGGCTCGGCGTTGCCCGTGCTGCGCGGAAAGTACGTGTTCGGCGATCTGGTCGACGGCCGGGTGCTCTACACCAACGCCAGCGAGATGGTGCGCGGGAACCGGCTGGCGCCGCTGTACCAGCTCCGGATCTTCAACTCCGCCGGCACGCTCACGTCCATGCCGAGCCTGGCCGGGGACAGCCGGGTGGACATGCGGTTGGGCATCGACCGGTCGGGCGAGCTGTACGTCATGGCCAAGGCCAACGGTCGCGTGTGGAAGGTGACCGGAACGCGCGGCTCTCCGCCCTAGCGGACGATGATCCGTTGCGTGGCGACGGCGTCGGAGGATCCGGTGCACAGGGCGACGTGTCCGGTGTAGACGAGCCGGGTCGAGCAGCCCTCGTCGTCGGTGACGGTCAGGGTCACCGTGTAGACACCCGGCTGGCGGTACCGGTGGCTGGGCGTCGGTCCGGCGTCCGGTCCGGTGGTGCCGTCCCCGAAGTTCCAGTCATAGCGGGCAATCCGCCCGTCGCGATCCGACGATCCGGTGGCGTTGAACAGGGTTGGCTGTCCAGCCGGCCGCGGGGACGGAATGAACCTGGCGCGCGGCCCCTTGTTGGGAATGAAGACGGTCGATCGGGTGGCCGGGGCCATGCCGCCGGTGGCCTGCGGCGGGCCGGTCAGGGTCAGGGCGCCGGACGCCTCGATGGCGAACACGTGGATGTCGTGGGAGTTGAAGTTGGTCATGAACAGGAAGCGGCCGTCCGGGCTGGTGGTGACGCCGATGGGAAGATCGCCCGCGGCGAACGGGGAGCCGGGCACCTCGGTGAGCGCGCCGTCGCCGGCGATGGTGTAGGCGCGGATGCGGTCGCCGCTGTTGTCGCCCATGTAGAGGTGGCGGCCGTCCGGGGTCACCGCCATCGCCTGGTGCTCGCCGATGACCTCGTACGGGGAGCCCGGCACCGGGGTGAGCGCGCCGTCCGAAGCGATGCGGAAACCGAAGAGCTGGTTGGACTCCTCGCCCGGCACGTAGAGGAACCGCCCGTCCGGCGTGATCACCGTTGACCCGGCGGCGATCCCGACGGAGAGCGGACCCACGCGCGGGGTGAGCGTGCCATCGGGCTGGACGGCGAACCCGGTGAGCACCCCGGGGTGGCGCGGCGCCGCGTCGCCGTGCCCGACGTAGAGGAACCGCCCGTCGGGAGTCATCGACATCACCCTGGTGTGCAGCGCCCCGCTCTTGATCGCCGGACCGCGCGGGCTCAGCGAGCCGTTGGCGGCGATCGCATAGGTCGAGATCACGTCACTGAACTGGTTGCCCACGTAGAGCGTCCGCCCATCGGGCGAGATAATTATGTTGTACGGAAAATTGTCCTGCCCCGGAATGACGAAAATCGGCGTGAGAGTTCCGTCCCGGGCAACGGCATAACTGAAGATCTCGTTCGACTCCCGCCCCGCGGAGAACGCGAACCGCCCGTCCGGCGACACCACAATGGGCCGCGTGCCGGTCCCCGTCGGCACACCCGTTGCCAGCAGCGTCAACCGCCCGTCCCGGGTCACCGCGAAGGTGGACACCGTGGCAGACTGGCGATGCGCGACCAGCAGCGGCCGGGTAAGGCCCTCCTCGGCAGCGGATTGGCTCGCCGCCGGGACCGTAAGAGCCGTGGCGAGCGAAAGGACGATCGCGGCATGCTTGGAAATAGCGCGCACAGGAAATCCTTCGGTCTTCACCGGCCGTCAGCAGGCTACCGAGTATGATGTGAAGCGAGGATCCCACCGGCCGGAGGCGAGTGGAATAGTGGAGTTCCCCTAGGAAGATCAGCGCTTACCTGGGGGAGTTATGCGCAGGTTATGCATGGAACTTATCGTCCACATCTGGCAACCAGAAGCTCAGCTCAAGCGTCTTCAGGCTCGCCCAGTAACCAAATCGCCGGCCCTGAATGACCAACGAGAAAAACCCCAGCGCGAGCAGTGTTGCGCAGGTCGCCGCGAGGACCGGCCGCCCGCCGAGGACGATTTCCAGGACCGCGGCGAGAAACCCCAACCCCAACGGGGGAGCCGCATTGCGCAGCATCAGCCCTGCCGCCCGAAGGCGAATGACCTCCGTCGCCACGTCCTTGTCATGCAGCTGCACCCCGGAAAGCAGCAGGAACGGATCAGCCTGAACAAAATCCCGGTCCCGGGCGGCCGGGTTGCGTCGCACGAACTCCTCCCGCGGACGCCGGTCCAGGCGGCTGGGCACGACGCGGTTGGCGAGGCGGCCGAGGGGATAGGTGAGGTAGCCGAGCAGGTAGCTGAGGAGCAGCACGATGATCGCCGCGACCAGCGCCGGGGTCTGGGTGATCGTGCTTGGCGCGAGCCAATCCAGGCGGATCGCGGCATAACTGAGCAGGGCGAGGTAGAGCGACCCCGGGATGGTGTACCCGAACAGGTCGAAGATGCCGACGGCGATGGTCACGCCGATCATCCAAGGGCGCGTCAGGGCCGGCTGTCCAGGGCCGTCATGGCGCACGTGCCGGCGGCGATCATCGACGCCAGGGTGATCAGCAGCGGCCACCACTCGGTCATGGCCACGGCCAGCAGGATGCTCAGGATGGCCGAGGTGAGGTAGAGAACGGCAAGGAGCAGCCAGACGACGACCGGCTGCCTTACCCAGTAGAGCATGGAACGGCGTGGTCGGCGACGGAGCATGGGGGACCCTTCCGGGCGGCACCAGGCGTATCGCGGAGGGTCGGTTTTGTGTTACCGCGAGTAGGTAGCAGCGGGCTTGACTTAATCGGACCGCGGTCCGTAACATCGCGGTCGAATCGGACCGTAGTCCAGTTAAGGGGAGACATGAGCAAGCTGCTGCACATCTCGGCGTCGCCGCGCGGGTCGGACTCGGAGTCGTTGCGGATCGCCGAGGTGTTCGTCGACGCGTACCGGCAGGCGCATCCCGATGACGAGATCGAGCACTGGGACCTGTGGGACGGCTCCCTGCCGAACTTCGCCGTCGGCGCCAAGGCGAAGATGACGGTGTTCGCCGGTGGCGAGCCCCGTGGCGCGGAGGGGGAGGCGTGGGCGGCGGCCCGGCGGACGTTCGAGCGGTTCGACTCGGCGGACCGGCTGCTGTTCAGCGTTCCGATGTGGAACGCGTCCATTCCGTACGTCCTCAAGCAGCTGATCGACGTGGTCAGCCAGCCAGGATGGATCTTCGGGTTCGACGCGGTGACCGGGTACACGCACCTGCTTGCCGGGCGGGGCAAGAAGGTCGCGGTGGTGTACACCAGCGCGGTGTGGGCGCCGGGGCTCGGCCCCGAGTTCGGCGGCAACTTCCAGTCGCCCTACTTCACCGACTGGCTACAGTGGACCGGGCTGACCGACATCGCCGAGATTCGGTTCCACCCCACGGTAACCGGAGACCGGGCGGCCGAGCGCGCGCTGGCCGACACCCGCGCTCGAGACATAGCCAAGGAGTTCTAGCCGGCCGGCGGGTAGCGTCGGGGTCGTGGCTACATTGGTGTCCTTTCACGCGCACCCCGACGACGAGTGCATCGGGTGCGGCGGTGTCATGCGCAAGGCGTCCGAGGAGGGCCACCGGGTGGTGCTGGTGGTGGCGACCCGGGGTGAGCAGGGGGAGGTGCCCGAGGGATTCCTGTCCGACGGCGAGCAGCTGTGGCAGCGGCGGGTGGCCGAGACGCACGCGTCGGCGGAGATCCTCGGGGTGCACCGGGTGGAGTTCCTGGGCTACCTGGACTCCGGGATGATGGGCGAGCCGGCCAACCAGGCGCCCGGATCGTTCTGGACCGCGCCGGTGGCGGACGCGGCCGAGAAGCTCGCGGCGATCCTGCGTGCCGAACGCGCCGACGTGCTCACCGTCTACGACGACAACGGCCACTACGGCCACCCGGACCACATCCAGGTGCACCGGGTCGGTACGCGCGCCGCCGAGCTGGCCGGCACCCCGCGCGTCTACCAGAACACCGTCAACCGCGAGCACATGCAGCGCGGCATGGCGGCGCTGACCGCGGCCGGCGTCGAGGCCCCCGACTTCGACACCGCCGAGTTCGGCAAGCCCGAGTCGATGATCACCACCGCCGTCGACGTCACGCCCTACCTCGACCACAAGCGCCGCGCCATGCGCGCCCACGCCAGCCAGATCAGCGAGCAGTCGTTCTTCCTCGCCATGCCCGACGAGACCTTCGCGTACGCCTTCGGCACCGAATGGTTCATCCGCGACGGCCAGGGCCCCGGCATCACCGAGACCGACCTGATGGCCGGGCTGAGCTGATCACGCCGGCACCACCGCTCGACCACGGCGTCGGCGAGCTTGCTTTGTTGCCTTTGTCTTGCTGTCACGGCCTCGAGCGGGCCACCCATTCGGCGCGGTGCTCGTTGGCGAGGCGGGAGGCCTCGGCGGCGATGCGGGGTGGGATCGGCTCGGCGCACCATTCGGTGAGAGCCTCGGCCATTGCGGAGACGAACGTCCGGCCGATGGGGGTCAGGTGGCCGCTGTCCAGCAGGGTGCCGGCGGCCTCGCGGGCGCCGGCGCGCCACCGGGCGAACTCCATGGTCGCGCGGCTCGAGGGGGTCGCGTGCCGTTGGCGGCGCCAGAACGCGGTGACGCCGGTGAAGGCGTAGGTGCCGTGGAGCAGTCCGGGGAGTGGACGGGGGTCGTCGCGCCAGGGGGCGTAGAAGGTCTTGCCGGGGGCGGGTTCGAGCAGCGGGAACAGATCCATGAGCGCAACCAGCTTGTTGTGCTGGAGCTCGTGGGCGAGGGTGACGGCGACGGATTCGGGGTCGGGGGCCAGGGACAGGAAGACGCAGCCGAAGGCGTCGGCGGCGGTGGCGCTGCTCATTCCGCTGGCGGGTGGGCGCAGGGGGGTCAGGACGGTGACGGTGGCGGCCAGCTCCTGAGCCGCCTCGCGGTGGGCGCGCGCAAGAATCTCCCATCCCGCGGCGATCAGCGTGCGCCAGGCGGGCAGCCCGACGCCGTCCAGGACCGGCGCCTCGCGCTCGGGGACGTCCGGTTCCCAGTGCTCGAGGAGAAACTCGGCACGCAGCCCGCCCGATTCCACCGCGATCGACGGGAGGGGCGCCCAGTCGCGGTGCAGGGCGGCGCCGGCCACCTCCACCGCGTCGGGCGTGCACCGCACGGGGACCTCGCCCGATGCCGGGCGGGGCACGACTCCCAGTGAGGGCAACGAGATCGCCGCGCGCGGGGGGCAGGGGACGGTCGTGGTGAGCCGGGCCCGCACGGCCGCCGCGGCGGCGACGAACGCGAGCTCGGCGGGATCGGCGGGCAGGCCCTGCCCGAGACGCTGCGCGGTGCGGGTGGCCCATGCGCCCACCGGCGGGTGGTCGAGCACCCGGGCGCAGGCCGCCGGGGCGACCCGGTGGATCCGGCTCAGCAGCCGGTACGCGGGCTCGGTGTACGGGTCGGCGGCCAGGTGCGCGATCAGCCGGATCAGCAGCAGGGTTCGGCTGCGCCGGGCCGCGACCAGCCGGCGCACGGTCGGCGTGCCCGCGCCGCCGCGGGCGAGGGCGACGAGGTCGCGTTCGGGCAACCGGTGCGGCGGCGGGGTCATCCGGTTCCCCGCCGCACGGCGGCCAGGTCGTCGGCCAGCCGCGCCCGCACGTGGGTGATCAGCCGGAACAGGTCGGGGCAGTAGACCGACGGGTTGTCGAAGCCGGCGCCGGCGCGGAACCGGTGCGCCCGCAGGCCTCCGCCGCACACCGTGCGCAGCCGGCAGGCCCGGCAGGTCGCCGGAAGCCCGGCCGAACCGGTCTGCCTGGCCAGCACGTCCGGCAGGGTCAGGGCGGCGTCGAAGGAGTCCCGCGCGACGTGCAGGCCGGTGGCGGCCGCGCCCTCGAAGGCCGACGCGAGGATGTCGGACTGCTCGATCGTGCCGTCGGTCTCGATCACCACCATCAACGCCGGGCTCAGGCCGATTCCCTCCACTCGGGACCGGCCGCCGAGCAGCACGTTGATGATCTCTTCGAAGAGCCGGACCCGGGTTTCCCGCAGGGGCGCGTCGTACCACCGGTCGAACACGGTGATCAGCCAGTCGGCGTACGGGGTTTCCGCCGAACCGGGCACCCGGCCCGGCGGGGGGCTCGTCCAGTTCCCGTGCGGTAGCAGGAAGTCCACCGCCGGCGGGGTGAACTCCAGCAGCGCGCGGTAGGTGTCGACCGGGTCGTTGGCCAGGTCGACGGTGCACAGCAGGCCGCGGAACAGCCCGCGGTACTCGGGCGCGCCGAGCAGCCGCAGCGCCGCGCGAACCCGGTGGTAGGAGCCGGTTCCGTCCGGACCGATCCGGTGCCGGTCGTGCCCGGCCGCGTCGCCGTCGAGGCTGACGCCGACCCGGATGTCCAACCGCCGCAACAGGTTCAGGTAGTCCCGGTCGAGCAGGGTCGCGTTGGTCTGGATGGTCGTCCGCACGCGCGCCGGCACGTGTGCGCGCATTGTGGACACAATGTGGTCAATAAGCTCGGCGCCGGCGAGCAGCGGCTCGCCGCCGTGCAGGATCACCTCGATCTCGTCGAGCCGGTGCGCCCGGACGTGCTCGGCCACCCGCTCGGCCGTGCGGCCGGCCAGCTCGCGCGACATCACCCGGGGCCGGGTCCGCCAGCGTTGATCCGCCTTGGTGTAGAGGTAGCAGTAATCGCAGGCCAGGTTGCACCTGCTGTGCAGCTTGACGATGAACTGGCGAAACGGCAGCGGTCGGCCGACCGGGACGTTCGGCATGCACCCTCCCTAACCCCAATGAACCACACCGAACCGGTGAACGCGAGCGCCTCGACCGAATGGTCCAGTCCTTGCCAACCGGTGAGCGTGGCGTCGCGGCGCCGTTACGGGCAGTACGATGAGGGCGAGTTGACTTCATAGTCACGAGGGGGTGCCGTGGAGGCCGACGACATCGTCCTGGAGTCGGAGCTGCTGGACGTCACCGGCGTCGAGTTCGACCAGCTCGACGCGCTGCCCGACTCGGTGCTCCGAGCGGCACTACACCGGGTCCTCACCGAGAGCGGCGACTCGCCACACCTGTATGCGTCATTCGAGAATTCCTTATGACGCCGTAATTCCCGGCGGCCCGCCGGCGACCTGGAGTAGTGATGAGCACAACGAGAGCCCTCGGCGATCCGGCCAAGGGGCGGGTGGTGGCGTGCCTGTCCGCGACCGGCGGAACGGGCTGCACCAGCACCGTCGCCAACCTCGCCTGGCTGCTGTCCGGCGCCGGCCGGCGGATCCTGGTCGTCGACTGGGGGTCGGACGTCCCGCGGGTCCGGGAGTACCTGGAGCCGTTCTTCACGGGTCGGCAGACCCTGCCGGCCGACCTGGCGGGCAGCCTGCTCGCCGCCCACGGCCTGCCGGCGACCCCCGCTGACGACCGGGCCCCTTCGGCGGATCGGTTCGCCCCGCCCGAGGCGGACGGTTACATCGACGTGGCGGCCGAGGCCGACGAGGACGGCCTTGCGCCGCCGCTGCGCGGCCTGAGCTACGCCGGGGGGATCGCCGACCTGCGCGCGCAGCTGGTCGGCGCGGCGTACGACCACGTGCTCATCGACGTCCCGACCGGCCCGGACGAGCAGTTCATCGCGCTGATCGCGGCGTTGTGCGACACCGCGCTGGTGTGCTTCCGGCCGCGCCCGCGGGCCATCGCCGACGCCGCCGAGATCGCCGCGCAGCTGCGCAGGGCGGCGCCGGTGCGCATCGACCTGGTGCCGGTCGCGACGTTCTTCGACGACGGGATCCGGGCCAGGGCGGAGCGCATCCGGGACGCGATCCACACCGCGTTCGCCGACCCGCTGGCCGGCCAGGCGCTCCGGGTGCCCGGCGGCGCGATCGAGATCCCGAACCGGCCGTACGACACGTTCGACCCGTTGCTGCCGCTGGTGGTCGAGGAGCCGCGGGACGACGACCAGCTGCAGATCGGGTACGGGCGGCTGGCCGCCGCGGTCACGCACGGCGCGATCACCAAGCCGGCGCCGGTGTCCGACGAGCTGCGGTCCCGCTACCGCCGGGCCTTCGACCTGGAGGCGAAGGCCGATCCGGACCGGATCCTGGTTGCCTACACGCCACACGACCGGCCGTGGGCCGACTGGGTTCGCGGCCGGCTCGAACGGTCCGGCGCGCTGACCCGTCCGTTCACAGTGGACAGTCCGTGGCTCGGCGCGGCCCGCCCGCCCGGCCTGGTGATCGTCTCCTCGGCGCAGTTCGAGGACTCGCCCGAGCGGGCCGATGTGGTCGACGCCGTCCACCGGGCGTCCGCGGCGGGCCGCCCGCTCAGCGTGCTCGGCCTCGCCGTGGACGCCGAGACGGCCACGGCGCAGCAGTATCCGACGATCGCCGTCGGCGAGATCGCCGAGGAGGATCTCGCCGCCGGAGAGCAGCAGCTCGCCGCCCAGGTGCTCAGCCACTTCGGGCTGGTCGACCGGCCGATGACCGAGCCGGCGCGACCGCTGCGCCTGCCGGGTGGCCATCCGCCGATCTTCGGCGTGCCGCCCCGGCACCCGCGGTTCGTCGGCCGGGACCGCGAGCTGGAGGAGCTGCGCGACCAGCTGTCCCACACCGCCGACCGCCGGGTGACCGTGACGGTGAACGGAGTCCAGGGCGTCGGCAAGAGCGAGCTGGCTCTGGAGTACGCCTACCGGTTCGCAGGCGACTACGACCTGGTGTGGTGGGTGCCGGCCGGCGACGAGCAGTCCGCGATGGTCAGCCTGGCGCGCCTGACCGCCCGCCTGCAGCCGTCCGGCCCGCACGGGTTCGGCACGACGGCCGGCCTGGAACGCCTTGCCACCGACCAGAAGCTGCGCCGGTTCCTGCTGATCTACGACAACGTCGAGGACCCGGCGGCGCTTGCCGAGTTGCTGCCCGGCGGGGACCGGGGCCATCTCATCATCACCTCGAACGAGGCGCGGCCGGACGCGTTCCTGCTCGAGCCGATGACCCCGTTGGACAGCCGCCGGCTGCTCAGCGCGCGGGTGCCGGGCCTGACCCGCGAGGACGCGCTGCGGATCGCCGCGGCCGTCGACCACCTGCCGATCGCGCTGGAGCTGACCGCGGCGTGGCTGGCCGAGACGGCGGCGACCGACCGGCGCGCGGGCAGCTCCGTGGCCGACGCCGCGACCTGGGCCGTGCGCGCGTTCCTCAACCGGCTGGAGGGTGAGTCGGACCCGAAGACGATCAACCGGGTGGTCTCCGTGGTGGTCCAGACCATGCGGGAGACCCCGTCCGGCCGGATGACCGTGCTGCTTGCCCAGCTGGCGGCGTTCCTGTCGGAGGAGGGCGTGAGCCTGGACCTGGTGCGCTCGACGGCGATGCTCGACCAGCTGGTCGCCCTCGGTGGCCAGGACGCACAGCCGCTTGCCGTGCACGCCGGGGAGATCGACCGGATCCTGTGGGTCGGCGCGCGGTACGGCCTGTTCCGGGTCGACTGGGGCACGCAGAGCTCGCTGCGGCTCCACCGGATCGTCCAGGCCGCGCTGCGGACCGCCATGACACCGGCGGAGTCGGCCGAGCGCCGGGACAACGTCCTTGCCGCCCTTGCGAAGTTCGCGCCGACCGAGGTGGAGCGCACCGCGCCGTACTACGTGGCCCGATGCGTCGAGCTGCAGAAGCACATCTACCCGTCGGGCGCGCTCGACAGCCAGGACGACTCGGTGCGGCGCTGGCAGGTCAACCAGGTGCGGTTCCTGTACGACCGCGGTGGGCCCGGCGTGCACCAGGCGTCGGTCGGGCCGATCGAGAAGCTGCTGGACGACTGGACCTCCCGGCACGGCGCCGGCGATCCGCTGCGGCTGCGCCTGGCCAGCCAGCTGGCCAACCTGCACCGCGCGCTCGGCAACCGCCATCAGGCCCTGCGGCTCGACGACGACGTGCTGGCGTGGCGGCGGCGGTCGCTGCCGCTGAACCATCCGCAGGCGCTGGTCAGCGCCCGGGGCCGGGCCGGAGACCTGCGTGGCCTCGGCCTGTTCGCCGATGCGCTGGACGAGGACCAGGCGGTGTGGAGCGGCCTGCGGGAGGAGTTCGGGGACGACCACCCGCAGACCCGGATGGCCGCGCTCAACCTGGCCTTGTCGCTGTACCTGTCCGGCGACGTGCGCCAGGCGCTCACCGTCGCCCTCGACGCCTACCGCAGGCGCAAGCGGCTGCTCGGCGAGGACCACGAGCGGACGTTGTACTCCTTGACGAGGGTCGCGGTGTACCGGCGCGAGCTGGGTGATCTCCAAGGGGCGCAGGCCGATCTGCGCACCGCCTGGGGCCGGCTGTTCCGCCAGGACCCGGGAGTGACCACGCTCGGGCTGGACGTGCGCTGGCAGCAGGCCATCACCTTGCGTTGCATGGGCTATGGCAAGCCGGCCATGGACCGCAACGGCAAGGTGCTCAGCGGTTACCGCGAGCTGCTCGGCGAGGACCACCCCGACACGCTGGCCTGCACGCTGAGCTTCGCCGCCGCCATCCGGGCCGTTGGCGCCGAACCCGGTTTCGCCGTCGAGAACGCCCGGCACGCCCTCGACCGCTTCCTGAGCGTGGTGCGGCTGGACGCGCGGCATCCGTTCATCGCGCTGTGCCAGCTCGGTCTCGGGCTCGCCGAGTGCGCCGCCGGCCGGGACGGCTCGCCGCACACCGGCGCCGCGCTGGAGACGCTGCGGTCCCGGCTCGGCGAGGGTCACCCGTGGACGCTGGCGGCCGCGGTCGACCACGCCCGGCTGTGTGCGGCGTCCGGGTCGGCCGGGCAGGCCGAGGAGCTGATCCGAGCGGCCCGCGACAACTGTCTGGAGTTCCTCGGCGCCGCGCACCCGTACACCACGATCGCCGAGCACAATCTTCGTCAGGCTGTGGCGCCGACCGACCAACGCTGGAGCGAGATCGATGTCGATATCCCTCAGACCTGACGACTCCGGACCCGGAGCCCTTGAGCCGCACGAGGAGCTGGCCGACCACCTCGGCGGCGAGTTCCGCGAGACCCGGGAGGCCAGCCGGGCCACCCTGGTGGACACCGAGGCGCTGCACTACCTGGCGCACTACAGCAGCGGGGTGTTCGACTTCAGCGTCGACACGCTGGCCGAGCCGCCCCGGCCGCCCGACGCCCTGCCCGGCAGCGGCCGGCGCGACGAGCTGCAGCGGCTGGGCCGCCAGCTCAGCTTCACGGTGCAGAGCCTGGACGGGATCCTGCAGGAGGTCCGGACCGGCGGGCTGATCCGCACCGTGCTGCACACCGAGAACGGCGCCGTGTTCTGCGACGCGGTGGTGCCGCGGGAGCACGTGGTCGGCCTGTCGCTCGGCGCGGACGTCAACTCCGCCGACCGGGCCCTCGCGCGGCTGGCCGACCGGCTGCGGGAGCTGGTGAACCTGCCGTCGCTGAACCCGGGCGGGTGGAAGTCGGCCAGCATCGTCACCCCGCTTCCCTCCGACGAGCCGGACGCCAAGCCGTTCGTCGCCGAGCTCGTCGACCTGGACACCAAGGCCGGGTTGGTGATGGACGAGTGCCGGCGCTGGACCCGGCCGGTCGACCTGCAGCTTGCCGGGTACTGCCGGGGCAACCAGGTCGTGTTCACCGTCGACCACTTCGACGACGACTCCCTCGCGCCGTTCTTCACCCAGATCACCGTGGCCGCCCGGCGCCGGTTCTACCACTCGTTCGCCCCGGAGCTGTGCTCGCTCGCGGCCAGGCTCAGCCGGCTGACCAGCGGCGCGCTCGGCGGCCTGCTCCTGCGCATGGTGCTCGACGTCGAGCAGGGCGCGATCTACTACTACCGCCTCGGCGCCGGCGAGTACATGATCGGCGTGACGCTCACCCAAGCCAAGGTGGCCGATGCCGACGAACGGATGTCGCGGCTGACGGCAAACGCCGCCACACTGTTGCCGGGGTGAAATGGGAATACCGGGGTGAGGACATGACCGTGGCTCGGCGCTCCGCGGCATTGCTTGTCGCGGTGCTGGCCGGGGTCGGCGTCGCCAGGATGTTCGATATCACGGCCGTCCACCGGCAACCGAGCTACGAGTTGTTCGTCACCGCATTGCTGGGATTCGGCCTCTACGCCAGCACCTGCGGAATCGATCTGGCCCTGTTCCGCCGCCACGTCCGGATCGTCGTGCTGGCGGTGACCCTGGGAGTGTTGGCCAAGGCCGCGATCATCTTCGGAATCGTGTACCTGGTCTTCCGGGACCCGAGCTACCTGGTCCTCGGAGTCGCGGTGGCCCAGATCGACCCGCTGTCCGTGGCCGCGCTGCGGCGCAAGTCCAAACTGTCCGAACAGGGAAAGGTTCTGCTGGCCGCCTGGGCGTCCTTCGACGACCCGATCACCGTCCTGCTGACCGTCTACGTCACCGCGTTCGCGTTGCGGGCGGACGGCGCCGGCGTCATCGGCGCCGGACTGGGATCGTTCGCCGAGAGCCTGCTGTGGAACCTGGTGCTCGCCGGCGGCGCCTACCTGATCTGGCTGGCGGCGAAACGATTCCGGCGTGTCCGGCGAGACGTGCCGCTCAGCCGCTTCGAGCGGTTCGGCATCCGGACGGCGTCGACGCTCGTCATTCTGGTCATCGCCGCCGTGGCCGTGCATTTCTCCCTGCTGCTCGCCCTGGCCGTCATCGGCCTTTTCTTCCGCCCGAACGTCGGCGACGCCCTCGACAAGCTCGCCGAGGCGGCCGTGCTCGTGGCCACGTTCGCCGTGGGGCTCGTGCTTGCATTCCGCATCGATCCCTTCGCCGGCCTCGTTCTGGGGGGCGCCGCATATCTGTCGCAAATCCTGGTGGGCTTCGTCATGACGACCCCGCGGCAGTGGCGGGGTGATCGGTGGCGGCTGGCCCTCGGTCAGCAGAACGGGATGACCGCGATCATCCTCGCGCTCCTGCTGGAACCCAACTTCCCCGGCACGATTGGGATCGTGGCGCCGGCGATCTTCGTGGTGAACGTCCTGCACGCCGTGTGCAACGGGGTCTTCGACCGGTACTGGCCGCCCGTGCCGGTGCCGCAGGTCCAGGATCAGAGCAACCGGCTGGACCGGCTCATCCCCCGCTGGCAAGCGCCGAACGCAGCAGCACGCGTTGAACGCGTGGACTGAGGTTGTCCAGCGCCGTCTGCACCCGGATCCGCCGCTGACGCTGGCTCAGCTCGGCGACGTCGGCGCCGCCGCGGGCGGTCCACGGGGCCATGTCGGTCAGCGGCCGCAGGGTGAACGTCGGGAGGAACTCGGCGACGTCGTCGTATGCCCGGCAGAGCGCCTCGAGCCGCTCCTCGGCCCGCGGGGACGGATGCCCCGCCGATTCGACGATCTCCGCGCGGTACCAGTCGGTGACGGCGGTGCGGAAGGACAGGACGTTCGTCCGCATCAGGTGCGCGACCCCGACCGCCTCGAAGAAGTCGGCCGCGCTGAGCCGGGCCTGGACGTCCTCCATGGCGCTGCCGTCGGTCTGGCCGTACGCCTCGTCCATCATCAGGTCGAGCTGGGTCAGCTCGTCGAGCACGTTGATCGCGTCGAGGAACAGCTGGTCGATCTCCCTCGGCAGGGCGGGGGCGGCGGGCAGCCGGGCCGGGCCGGTCGCGGCGCCGCCCTGCGAGGCCAGCATCAACGCGTTGAGGGTGCGCTCGATCGCGGCGAGCCGTTGATCCGATGAGCTGCGCACGCCGTCGATGTGGGTGGCCAGGTGCCCGATCGAGTCGTAGATCTTGGAGTGCTGGCGGTTGATCTGGTCGATCCGCTGCTGCACCTCGGTCAGCGGGGTGCTGCCGACGATGCGGGGCAGCCGGTCGCTCGTGGCCCGCACCCTGGCCTTGAAGTCCTCGGCGAAGCCCGGCTCGACGTACACCAGCGGCTCGACGCCCAGCCGCTCGCGCAGCTCGGCCGCGTGCTCCTCGGCCAGGATCCCGTTGACGATCAGGATCAGCCGGCCCTCCGGCTCGGCCATCCGCACGGTGACGATCCGCCGCGTCAGCGGGGCCATGTCGGCGTCGTCCCGCACGGGACCGGTGACCATGATGGCGCAGCCGCCTGCGCGGTCCTGGAAGGTGACCCAGAAGTCGGTCCGCGATTCCGGGTCGTCGGCGAGCAGGTGGTCCCGGATGTAGCTCCAGCCGTTGGCGTCCAGGATCACCCGCACGATGTTGTGGATGTCGTTGGCGGACAGGAAACCGAGCTGCTTGCGGGCGACCTCGCGGACGATCTCGGGCGTGACGACGATTTTCGGGTTGCGGGTATTTCGGATCAGGTCGTCGACCACGCGAAAGGCATCATGGCAGAGCTTGATGACATAACGGGCGTTACCACCGGTCGTGTCGCGCAAATATCGAATTGAATCGTGAGTAAAGGGCGCGAGCTCCGCCCGGCCGAACTCGGCCTGCTGGGACAGCTTGATGAACGTGTGGATCTCGTCGACGGTCAGACCTTTCATGTCGACCATGTGCGAGATGCGCTGCCGGGTGCTGGTGTACAGCACGCTGCGCAGGTCGGGCAGGGCGCACAGCACCAGGCAGGCGCCCGCGCTGGCGAACACCTGCAGCAGCTTCTGGAAGGCGTGCACGGTGTCCGCCTGCGGCTGCTGGGCGCTGGAGAAGATCTTGTCCAACTCGTCGAGCACCAGGACGAACCGCGCTTGCCGGCCGCCGTAGAGCAGCGCAAGGACGCCCATCGCCTCGAGTGCGTCGACCTCGTTGTTGATCGGCTTGTCGATGCCGCGCTCCTTGAGCACCTGGTGCGGCTCGCCGCCCTGCAGCCAGGCCCACACGATCTCGTCGAAGCCCGAGCGCAGCAGCAGGGTCAGCGCGGTGCCGAAGTGCTGGTTGTCGGTCACCCGGCGCAGGGTCTCCTGAACCTTGCGCAGCAGCGCGCTTTCCATCAGGCCCAGCCGCTCGACGACCTCGTGCGGCATCGGCTCGCGCTCGCCGGGCTTCTCGACCACGCCGCTGGTCAGCCCGACGCCCTCGAGCGCCTCGGCGACGATGTCGGCGTAGTAGTTCTCGACCTGCCGCTTGATCCGGGCCAGCCCGAGCCGGTCGATGAACCGGCGGTAGAGCGCGACGAAGCTGTCCGCGGTGGCGTCGAGGTATATCGCCCGCTCGGGATCGTGCAGCACCCGCCGGGCGTGGCGGACCAGCCGGACGGCGAGGTGGGTCTTGCCGGTGCCGTACTCACCGAGGATGGCGATGACCTCACCGGCCGGGTCCTGCCCGGCGCCGGGCGGGGGCGCGTGCAGGTAGGCCGACAGGTACGAGGTGGCCTCGCGGACGGCGTCGGTCTCGATGGTCAGCTCGGAGGCGTCGGAGTGCTCGAATCCGGTGACCCTGGCGACGGCCGTCGGCGAGAACGGGTTCGGCCGCGGTGGTGGTGTGCCGGTGCTCATGGCAGCCTCCCCGGGCCGTCGCGATACTGACTCTTCAGGAAGTCGACGATGTCCTGTTCGGTCACCGACGAGCTCCGGTCGTACCTTACGGCCTTGCGGAGCCGTTCCTTGTACGTTCCGTACAACGCGCGCTGCAGCTGGGCTACGGACTGCAACCGCGGCTCCACCCGGCTCATGGTTTCCTCGCTCATCAGAGGGTAGTCGCCGTCCGTGGAGTGACGGTCCAGTCGATCATTGACATATCGGGCGACGTCGCCACGCTTGAGCGGGCCGACATGCAGCCCGATCAACCGCCCCCAGGCCTCCTGCGCGCGGATGACGCCGCTCACCTCGTCCTTGGTCAGCAACGACGACTCCACCAGAAACAGCATTCGCTCGGTGGCGTATGCGGCGTACCGCATCACCTCGTCGGCCAGCTCCACCATGGGGAGCAGGACGACCAGCACGATGCCGTCGACCAACGCGTCCGGCAGGTAGGGGTAGACCCGGTCCGGCAGGTCGCGGTCGGAGGCGAGCTCCTCGACGGCGTCGGACCGCAGCGCGCCCCGGCTTTTCAGAGCGCCGAACAGGCGGTCGCACACGATCGCCATCCGGGCGTCGATGGTCGGCTGCTGCCGCCGGCCGTTGAGCACATCGGTGAGGTCGATGATCTCGGTGGTCCGGCCGATCCCGTCGAGCCGGCGAGCCACGTCGTCGGCGCACCGGTGCACCAGCGCGGTCTTGCCGCAGCCGGAGTCCCCGGTCACCAGCGCCAGCCGTCCCTCATGCAGCAGGGTGGTCGGGTCGTCCATCTCCTGGGTGAAGTCCTTGAATGCCTGGTCGGTGTCGTCCACCGAGACGTAGTAGTCCCGCTGATAGGACTGCTTCCACGGGCACAGCGGCCGCATCGGCGCCCAGTCCGGCGGCAGGAACGGGTTGATCTTGGGTAACGCCTCGGTCATTGCCGGCCTCCGCGCTGGGACGGATGCGGCCACAGCGGTTGCTCGAGCGCGCGGGCCACCCGGAACACCGTGTCGCGCGCGGCGGCCAGCCGCTCCCTGAGCCGGTCCCGGCGCTCCCTGTCCTCGTCCTTGCCCTTCCAGTCGAGGGTCATCGCCTGGCCCAGCTCGCCGGTGAGCACCTCGGTCTCGAGCGCGTCCACGGTCGTCCACCGCCGGTGCGCGGCCTTGGTGCGCGCCAACTGGTTCTGCAGCGCCACCCGGTGCTCGGCGAGCTCGAGCACGCGCTCCTGCGGGCGGGTGGGTGTCCAGCTGTCGAGGTAGGTCCGGGCCGCGTGCTCGAACCCGCGGAACGCCGCGCGCAGCTCGTCGGCGAGGGTCCGCCCGCGGGTGACCCGGTCGCGCACCGACGCGGCCGCGAACGCCAGGAGCGCGCCCACCACACCGGTGAGGAACGGCACCAGGGTGGGCAACGTCCGGTCCGGCATCGGCCGCTGCGCCTCCGACAATGCCGCGCAGGTGCGGTTGAAATCATCGGGACGGTTGCGGTGCCACTCCAACGGTTCGGTCTGCCCGCCGCTGAACGCGAGGAATGCGCCGCCGGAATCGGTTTCCGCCAGGCCGAGCGCGACCGCGGCATCCGTCAAGGCGGCGCGCTGCTCGCCGGACAGGCAGTACACCAGCAATGCGTCGTCCTCCGTATCGGCGGCGGCCGGAAACGCGGTGCTGGTCAGGGCGACAAATGCAGTACAGATGACGGCAGCCATACGCCCGGCGTGCCCCAGGTTCACCCACACCCCCGTCGCATCGTCGTCACCAGATGCTCACTGTACCGATCGGTGGTCGCCGGGTGTCCGGGTTTCGTTACAGGCTCACCAGGTCACCGGCAATGCGACCGGGCCGCGGGTGATCATGCCGCGCTTCCACACGATCGACCGCGGCTCGGCGGGCCGCAGCTCGGGCAGGCGATCGAACAGGGTGGTGTAGGCCACCTCCAGCTCGAGCCGGGCGAGCTGGGCGCCGAGGCAGTGGTGGATCCCGTGCCCGAAGGCCAGATGCGGCGCCGGCGTGCGGGTCACGTCGAACCGGTCGGGGTCCGCGGTCAGCGCCTCGTCGCGATTTCCCGAGTACTGCAACGGGATCAGCACCGAGCCGGCCGGCACGTGCACGCCGGACAGCTCCACGTCGGCCGTGGCCACCCGCTCCATGCTGGCCTTGGCGATCGGCACGTAGCGCAGGATCTCCTCCACGGCGGTTGCGATCAGCTCGGGTTTGTCGCGCAGCAGCGCGTACTGGTCGGGATGCCGGTGCAGCGTGAGGATCGAGTTGGCCAGCAGCCCGGCCGTGGTCTCGTACCCGCCGATCAGCATGATGTAGGTGGTGAACAGCAGCTCCGGCTCGGACAGCGAGTCGCCGCCGTCCCGGGTCTGGATCAGCTCGGTCAGCAGGTCGTCGGCCGGCTGGGCCCGCTTGGCGGCGATCAGCTTTCCCAGGTAGGCCACCATGTGCTCGCCAGCCGAGCGGATCTGCTCCTGCGTGTGCGAGGTGATGGACAGCACGGTGTCCATCCACTCGCGCAGCCGCGCGTGGTCCCGGCTCGGCGCCCCCACCAGCTCGGAGATCACGATCGCCGGCAGCGGCGCGGCGAACGCGTTGACGAAGTCCACCGGCGCCCCGTGCGACATCATCGCGTCGATCAGCTCGTCGGCGATGTGCCGGATCCGCGGCCGCATCCGCTCGACCCCGCGCTTGGTGAACGCGCGCGCGACCAGCCGCCGGACCCGGGTGTGCTCCGGCGGGTCCATGCTGATCAGCAGGTGCGGGTTGTGCCGCTGCGGGCGCAATGCCGGCGTTCCCGGCTTGCTGGCCTCCGCCCGGCTGAACACCGGATCGGCATAGACCCGCTTGACGTCCTCGTAGCGGGTGACCAGAAACGCCTCACCGCCGGGCGCCAGCCGCACCCTGGGCACCGGATCCCAGCGGCGCAGCCACGCCTGCTTGGGGTCATGGTCGAGCTGGGGTGGGGTGTCGAACGGGAAAACGGGAAACTCGGGCTGCGCCATGACAAACTCCCTTACGCCACCTCAACCTTTACCGACCGCCCCGGCCCGGCACAACACCCATCAACCCGTGACATCACCGCTTGGGATGGGCGCGCGGCCGGGCCGGCCGCTTAACGTGGTCGAAGGGCGAACCCCTGCTTTCGCCTGCCCACGGAAGGGGAGTGGTAGACCCATGCGCATCCCGAAACGATGGATCGGCGTGACCGCGCTCGCGCTCACCGCACTGGCCATCGTGGCCGCCCCGGCGTCCGCCCATGATCCGGACACCCCGGAGGGCAAGGCCGAGGCCGCGGCGTTCAACCGCGACCACGAGCCCGCCGTCCGGCAGGCGCCCATCGTCGGCCAGGCCCTGACCCCGTGCCAGAACGGCATGGCCGCCCAGTACCCGTGCCGCAACATCGACCTGCTGGCCGTGCTGCCCCTGTCGAGCATCGGCGGCGGCAACGGAAACAGCATGTGGGGCTGGACCGACACCGCCACCGGCAAGGAATACATCATCTTCGGCCGCACCAACGGCGCCGCCTTCGTCGACGTGAGCACTCCCACCGCCCCGCGCTACCTCGGCAACCTCCCGTCCCACAACGGAACCAGCAGCAGCTGGCGCGACATCAAGGTCTACCGCAACCACGCCTTCATCGGCGCCGACGGGATATCGGGCCACGGCATGCAGGTGTTCGACCTCACCCGCCTGCGCAACGTCACCACCCCGCAGACGTTCACCCCCAACGCCCGCTACACCGGCTTCGGCAACTCCCACACGCTCGCGGTGAACGAGGAAACCGGCTTCATCTACGCGGTCGGCACCAACACGTGCAACGGCGGTGTCCACATGGTGAACGTCCAAACCCCGACCGCCCCGCGCAACGCCGGCTGCGTCTCCAACGACGGCTACGTCCACGAGAACCAGTGCGTGATCTACCGTGGCCCCGACACCACCTACCGCGGCCGCGAGATCTGCTTCAACTACAACGTCGACACCCTCACCATCGTCGACGTCACCACCAAGTCGTCCCCCCGCCAGCTTTCCCGCACCACGTACACGAACGCCCGCTACACCCACCAGGGCTGGCTCACCCCCGACCACGCCCGCCTGGTCATGGACGACGAGCTCGACAACAACCCGCGCACCCTCATCTGGAACGTGTCGGACCTCGACCGCCCCGTCCACACCGGCACCTACAATCCGACCTTCGGCAGCGCCATCGACCACAACCAGTACATCGTCGGCACCCGCGTCTACCAAGCCAACTACCGCGCCGGCCTCCGCATCCTCGACGCGTCCCAAATCGCGTCGAACACGCTCCGCGAAATCGCCTTCTTCGACATCTACCCCGCCAACAACAACAACGGCTTCAACGGCGCCTGGAACACCTACCCCTTCTTCGCCAGCGGCACAATAGCCATCAGCGGAATAGAACAAGGCCTGATCCTCGTCCGCCCAACCGTCTAACCCCGATTTCTCAAGTCGGTGCCAGCCGGGATGTGTCCGGCTGGCACCGATCTCTCATGGTCTGAGGTTCCTCCCGGACCGTGGAGGCATGGACTATGAGGATGATGTGTCATGCCGGAGAAGCGGCGGCGGTTTGACCGGGAGTTTCGTGAGGGATTGGTGCGGATCGTTCGTGAGACGGACAAGTCGATCGCCCAGGTCGCTGCTGACCTGGGGATCAACTCGGGCACGTTGGGGGACTGGGTCGACCAGGACAAGATCAGCCGTGGTGAGGTCGAGCGCCTGGGCAGCGACGAGCGGGCCGAGTTGGCCCGGCTGCGTCAGGAAGTGACCGAGTTGCGGATGGAGCGTGATGTGCTCAAGCGCTCGGTGGTCCTGTGGGTGAAGGAGGCGATGCGGTGAGCCTGGCCGTGTTCATCGCCGACCAGAGGACCTGCCACCGTGTGCCGCACACGGTGGCGTGCCGGGCGCTGGGTGTGTCGCAGTCGTGGTTCTACAAGTGGAACCATCGCCAGCACCAGCCGGCACCGAGCGCGCAGCGTCGTGCCGAGTTCGACGCGGCGGTGGCCGAGGCGTTCGCGGCTGCGCACGGTCTGCACGGTTCGCCGTGGATTCTCATCGATTTACGCGCTGCCGGTTGGGTGGTGAGTGAGAAAACAGTGGCGAAGTCGATGGCCCGGCAGGGTTTGGTGGCGCGACCGAAGAAACGGCGGAAGAATCTCACGAGACCGGACAAGCGAGCGGTGCCGTTCCCGGATCTGGTGAAACGCGAGTTCACCGCGCCGGCACCGAATGTGAAGTGGGTCGGTGATATGACTGAAATCCCGACCGACGAGGGCAAGCTGTACTTGTCAACGGCGATCGATCTGTTCTCACGTCGGTTGCTCGGCTACGCCACTAGCGCCCACTCGGACGCGGAACTGGCTGGTCAGACCATCACGATGGCCGTCACGGCTCGTGGCGGGAAGGATCGGGTGGCCGGGGTGATCTTCCATTCCGACCGTGGCTCGACCTACACCGCCTACGACTTCACCAGCCTCTGTGACCGGCTTGGCATTGTGCAGTCGATGGGTCGGACCGGGTCGTGTTTCGACTGTGAGACTGTCCTTTGTCGCTCGAAGTCCTCCACGATCCGGGGGGAAGCTCAGTCATGCCCGGTGAGCACAATGCGTGTACGTCCTAAGACGACACCAACGAGTGATGCCGCCATTTCCGCCCCGCTGGTAGTGTCGAACATGTGAGCACAACACTGGGGATTCTGTCCAAAGAACAGCAACTCCTCCACCAATTGCAAGCCCTCGACCGGCAACGCTCGGCGATCGAGGCGGAACGTCTGCGCTTGTTGGCCGAGTACCAGAAATTGCGTGCCCAGGAAGGCGACATCGCCGAACGCTCCACTGCCGACGAAATCGGCCTGGCCCTGCACATCAGCCGTGACTACGCCGCCGCTCAACTCCACCTGGCCACCGACCTGACCGAGCGCCTGCCCGCCACATGGGACGCCCTGCACGCTGGCCAAGTCGATCTGGCCAAGGCACGGGCATTGGTGGAGTTGACCGCCCTGATGTCGATCGAGGATACGCGGGCGGTGGAGGCCAAGGTGTTGCCCAAGGCCCAGACCCGCACGTTGGCCCAGGTACGCGCCGCCGCGCGGTATCACCGGGATCGCATCGACCCCCAGGCCGCCGAACGCCGCCGCCAGCGCGCCACGGTCGACCGCACCAGCACCTACGAACCCCTCGACGACGGCGCCGCCGAACTCACCCTGACCGGCCCCGGCGACCAGATCTACTTGGCCTGGCTGGTGCTGGACACCCTGGCCCGGCGGATCAAAGCCGCCGGCGACGACCGCACGCTGGCTCAGTTGCGCCACGACATCCACCTCGACCTGATCCTGGGCAAGCTGAATGAGCGGGTGCAGGTGCACGCCTACCTGCACGTCCCGGCCACCACCCTGGCCGGCATCGGCAACGACCCCGGCATCCTCGCCGGCTACGGCCCGGTAACCGCCCAAGCCTGCCAGGAGCTGGCCTCAGGCAACGCCTTGTGGCGGCGGGTGTTCACCGATCCGGTCACCGGCACGGTCAAAGAGGTGGATCGACGCACCTATCGCCCACCCGACGGATTGGCCGAGTTCGTGCAGGTACGCGACCACACCTGTGTCGGCCCCGGCTGTACCCGCCCCGCCCAGTACTGCCAGACCGACCACACGATCAACTGGGCCAACGGCGGCTGCACCGTCGACGACAACCTCGGCCCCCTGTGCTGGCGCGATCACCGATTGAAGCACCTCTGCCAGTGGTCGCTACAGCAACCCGAACCCGGCCGCTACGTCTGGATCAGCCCGGTCGGCCAACGCCACGAGGTCACCCCTGAATCACTCCTCGATCCCTAAATATTTGATATTGAAAGTCTTTAAAAGGTCAGCGCGCCTGTGGGCAGGGCGGGCCCCGCGAGTGTGGACAGGTGCCCCGTCCACAGGCGCGCGACCCACGATCGCGACCAGCCCACCCAAGGCGCACCAACACCTGCCCGGTCATGGCTAAGTGACCGGCCCAACTAGCTGAGGGAACCGACTCCGGTGCACGGCTGTGGACAGGGCTGCCCCGCAATCAGCACACGGGGCACCTGTCCACAGCCGTGCCGCGGAACGCCAAGACCAGCAAGCACAAGGCGACCCCACCCGGCGTTCCGACGCAGCCGGGTAAGGCTGGAAGCCACGGAACGCCAAGATCAGCCCCACCAACCCCGACCCCCACGCGTTCCCGAAACAAACCGGGCAGGACCCCCGCGGGCTGAACCCGCTACCGTCCCCCGATGACCCTCGCCCATGACCTCTCCGGAGGGGGTCCCACCACCTTCCTCCTCCACTCCGCCATCTGCGATCGCCGCATGTGGGACCCCCAACTCCCACCCCTTCACACCTCCGGATTCCAAGCTCTCCGCGCCGACTTCCGAGGGTTCGGCCAGACCCCGCCCCGAGCGAACCGAACAACGACGCCCAGGACGTGGTCGACCTTCTGGACGCCCTCGACATCGGCGTGCCGCCCTCGTGGGTTCCTCGTTCGGCGGGCGGGTCGCCGTGGAGGTGGCCGCGCGCTGGCCGGACCGGGTCACGACGGTCGTGCTGCTGTGTCCGGCTTTGCGCGGAGGCGAGCGGTCCGCGGAGTTGGTGGCGTTCAATGAGCGGGAGGCCGAGCTGCTCGAGGCGGGCGACGTCGCGGGCGCCGTGGAGTTGAGTGTGGACACCTTTCTCGGACCGGAGGCCGACGAGGATGCTCGCGAGCGGGTGCGGGGCATGCAGCGGCACGCGTTCGAGGTGCAGTTGGCCGCCGGGGAGGTGGCGAGGGTCGCGGTCGAGTTCGACGTGGCGGAGGTTCGGGCGCCGTGCCTGGTGATCACGGGGGCGCATGATCTGCCGGACTTTCGGAGGGTTCCGGCGGGGCTGCCGGCGCGGCGGGTCGAGCTGCCGTGGGCCGGGCATCTGCCCAGTGTGGAGCGTCCGGCGGCGGTGAACCCGCTGATCATCGACTTTCTCAAGGAGACGGTCGGCTGAGGCGTGGCTCACGTTCCCACGACAAGGAATGGGGTAGCCAACCTCAGCCCGTGTTGAGCCACGACGACACGCCTCGGGTGCTCGGGATGGCCCTCGACCGCCCGCGGGTGGTCGTGCCGGGTGGGGCGGGAATCCTCACCGCCACGCGGTCAGCGCCGTCGGGGTGATCGGGTTCGTTGGCCCGGCCGCCCCGCACGTGGCGCGTGCCTCGCCGGTGGCCGGCACGCCCGGGTGCTCCCGGTGACCGCACCGCTCGGGGCGCTGCTGGTGTCGCCGGCCGACACGGTCGGGCGCACGGTGATCGCGCCGGTCCAGGTGCCGGCCGGGCTGCTCGCCGCGCTGATCGGCACGCCGTGCTTCGTCTGGCTCCTCTGGCGATCGCGGGCGCGGGCCATGCCGTAATCTCCGCCCTGGGTGCCTCGACGGGGAGGAGACGTCAATGCTGGTGGAGAACCTGGCGGTGCTGGTGCTCGCCGGCTTCGTCGGTTTCGCGGTGATCTCCAAGGTGCCCAACACCTTGCACACGCCGCTGATGTCCGGCACGAACGCCATCCACGGGATCGTGGTGCTCGGCGGGTTCATCGTGCTCGGTGCGGGCGCCGAGGGCGTGCTGAACAAGGTCCTCCTGGTGGTGGCCATCGCGTTCGGCACGATCAACGTGGTGGGCGGGTTCCTGGTGACCGACCGGATGCTGGGCATGTTCAAGACCAAGCGTGCCAACGGCTCCGAGCGGGTGGAGAAGCCATGAGCTGGGTGCACGGCGAGACCTTCATCCAGTCGATGTACATCGTGGCCTTCGCGCTGTTCATCTACGGGCTGATGGGGCTGACCGGGCCGAAGACCGCGGTGCGCGGGAACCTGATCGCCGCGGTCGGCATGGCGGTCGCGATCGGGGCGACGCTGCTGCGGCCGGGGCTGGGCAACTGGTGGCTGATCCTGCTCGGCGTGGCGATCGGCACGGCGATCGGGATCCCCGCGGCGCGCAAGGTCCGGATGACCGCGATGCCGCAGATGGTGGCGCTGTTCAACGGGGTCGGCGGCGGCGCGATCGCACTGATCGCGTGGGTGGAGTTCCGGCACAGCAACGGTTTCGAGCACGAGCCGGCGTACGTGTCGATCGCGTCGCTGTTCGCCGCGCTGATCGGTTCGGTGTCGTTCTGGGGCTCCAACGTGGCGTTCGGCAAGCTGCAGGAGATCATCCCCGGCCGGCCGATCAGCGTCGGCCGGCTGCAGCAGCCGCTGAACCTGCTGGTGCTGCTGCTCGCGCTGGCCTGCGCGCTGACGATCATCCTGGGCGGCGAGTCCGAGCTGCTGATGATCGGCCTGCTGGTGGCCTCGGCCGTGCTCGGCCTGCTCGTCGTGCTGCCCATCGGTGGGGCGGACATGCCGGTGGTGATCTCCCTGCTGAACGCGGCGACCGGGCTGAGTGCCGCGGCCATGGGGCTGGCGCTGGACAACACCGCGCTGATCGTGGCCGGCATGATCGTCGGCGCGTCCGGCTCGATCCTGACCAACCTGATGGCCAAGGCGATGAACCGGTCCATCCCGGCGATCGTCGCGGGCGGGTTCGGCGGCAACGGCTCGGCGGCCAAGGCGCACGCCGGCGGGGACCGCCCGGTTCGCCGGGCCAGCGCGGCGGACGCGGCCATCCAGATGGCCTTCGCCAAGCAGGTGATCATCGTGCCGGGCTACGGGATGGCGGTGGCCCAGGCGCAGCACTCGGTGCGCGAGATGGCAAACCTGCTTGAGGCCAAGGGCGTCACGGTCTACTACGCCATCCACCCGGTGGCCGGCCGCATGCCGGGCCACATGAACGTGCTGCTGGCCGAGGCCGACGTGCCGTACGAGCAGCTCAAGGAGATGGACACGATCAACGGGGAGTTCGCCCGCACCGACGTGTCGCTGGTGATCGGCGCGAACGACGTGACCAACCCGGCGGCGCGCTCCGACCCCAACTCGCCGATCTACGGGATGCCCATCCTCGACGTCGACCAGAGCCGCTCGGTGATCGTGCTGAAACGCTCGATGAGCCCCGGTTTCGCCGGCGTGGACAACGACCTCTACTACGACCCGAAGACCGCCATGCTGTTCGGCGACGCCAAGTCCTCGGTCGCGGAGATCACCAGGGAGCTCAAGGCGCAGTAGCCGTTCTCACACCGTCTTTACACGGTGCATAGGTCCCCGTCCGTAGCCTGTCGCCACCGTCAATCTGGACGGGCTGGAGGGACTGGGAGGAACCATGCGAAGAACGCTCGCGGTTTTCGCCGCCGTCGCCGCGGTCACACTGTCCACAATGGCCGGTCTGCCGGCCGCCGCGGAACCCGCGCAGGCGATGAGCTGGGGGCCGTGCGAGGAGATTCCGGACGACCCGACGCTGCAGTGCGCCACGCTGCGGGTCCCGCTCGACTGGGCCCACCCGCGCGGTCCGAAGATCGACCTTGGGGTGGCCAGGAGGCTGGCGACCGACCCGGCGGCACGCATCGGCTCGCTGCTGATCAACCCGGGCGGTCCGGGCGGCTCCGGCCGGGCCTTCGCCATCTTCGGCGCCGAGTACTTCAGCCCCGAGCTGCGCCGGCACTTCGACCTGGTCGGCTTCGACCCGCGGGGCATCGGCCGCAGCGCACCCGTCATGTGCACGCTCGATCTCATCCTCGCCGAGCCGTCGTTCCTGATGACGAGCCAGCGGGAGTTCGATCAGCGGCTGGACTACAACCGGCGGTTGCGGGAGGACTGCCGGCGGCACACCGGCCCGGTGATCGATCACCTGGACATGATCAGCGTGGTGCGGGACAT
This sequence comes from Actinophytocola sp., assembly GCF_035942955.1. Taxonomy (GTDB): domain Bacteria; phylum Actinomycetota; class Actinomycetes; order Mycobacteriales; family Pseudonocardiaceae; genus DASYTH01. The sequence continues at coordinate 28,650 of NZ_DASZCQ010000301.1, forward strand.
GGACGCGCTGCGTGCCGCGCTCGGCGACCGGAAGCTCACCTACTACGGGATCTCCTACGGCAGCCTCGACGGCCAGCAGTACGCCGAGCTGTTCCCGGACCGGATACGCGCGATCGTCGCCGACTCCAACATGGATCACAGCCTCGGCACCCGCGCGTTCCTCGACACCGAGGCGGCCACCACCGAGGACGCCTGGCGCGAGTTCGTCGCCTGGTGCGACCGCACCGAAAGCTGTGCGCTGCACGGCCGGGACGTGCGGGCGGTGTGGCACGACCTGCTCGACCGGGCCGAGCGGGGCCAGCTTCCCGATCCGTTCGACCCCGACCGGACACTGCGGCCCGAGGAGCTGATCGGCTTCGTCTTCGGCGCGTTCTACGACCCGGCGTGGGCTCAGCTCGCCGAGGTGCTCGCCGCGCTGCACGCCGGCGACCCGTTGCCGTTCCCACCGCCTCCGCCGCCCGGCGAGGAGCCGGAGCTGGTCAACTTCCCGCCGCTGGCCATCTTCTGCAACGACTGGAGCCTGCCGATCCGCGACTACCGGGAGTTCGCCGCGCACCTGCGCCGGATGGAGCGGATCGCGCCGGATATGCGGTTCTCGTCGGCCGCGACCCCGATCACCGTCGGCTGCCTCGGTTCCCCTGAGCGGATCGCCAACCCGCAGCACAAGCTGCGGGTCCGGGACGCAGCCACACCGTTGCTGCTGCTCAACGCCCTGCACGACCCGGCGACCGGGTACAACTGGGCGACCAACGCGGCCAGGCAGCTCGGCCGGGAGGCGGTGCTGCTCACCTACGACGGCTGGGGCCACGGGGTCTACGGGCGCAGCGACTGCACCACCGGTGCCGTCGACCGTTACCTGATCTCGCTGACCCTCCCGGCGCGGGGCACGCACTGCCCGGCGGTCGAACCGGGTGACGTGGCCGCGCAACAGCAGGCCGGCCCGCCGGGGCGGCCCGCGCTGCCCGGCCTTGATCCGCGCGACCGGCTGTCGCCGTACCGAGGTTGAGCCGATGGGCCCTGCCGGCCGACGTGCCGGCAGGGCCCGCTAGTGCTCCTCGCCGAACTCGATCGCGCCGCCGAGCAGGCCCTGCATGGACCTCATGAAGTCGGCGGACATCCCGGACAGCGCCCACCGGTTGCCGACCAGGTAGACGCCGCCGTACGACTTCGCGCCGTCCACCCACGCCCGCTGACCCTCGGCGGTGTCGAAGTCGAGGAGGACGACGTCGGCGCCGGGCGCGCTGCAGGTCGCCTGCCGGAAGTCGGCCCCCTTGACGGTGACCTTCGCCCGGCAACCCACCGTGTCCGCCAGCTCCTGCACGGTCATCACCTTGGCGGGCGCGGCGGCGCCCTGCGGCTGCGCACCGTGCCCGTCGTGCCCGGCCGCGGGGTCCCCGGCGCACCCACCGACCACCAGCAGGGCGGCCAGGATCGATGCGGGTGGAAGCCTCACGTCTAGGTATACGGACCGAGCACACCCGGCGTTCACGGCACCGGTCATACGATCAGGCGTGCCTGCGCGAAGACCGGGGCCGCTGCTGTTCGGCGCGCTCGTCGTGGTGAGTGCCTGCGGCTCCCCGGCGCCCGGACCCCCACCGTTACCCGCGCCCACCAGTGAGTCCACAGTGGACAGCACGGCTCCGTCGGTCTCGGCGACGTCGGAGCCCGCACCCGTGGTGGCCGTCCGGGACGTCGTCGACGCGGCCGAGGGGGCGATGCCGCCGGGGATGACCCTTGGGGTGGCGGTGCTCGACGTGGACACCGGGGAACTGGTGGAGGGCCGGCTCGGCGGGCGGCAGTTCATGGCGGCGTCGCTGAGCAAGCTGATCGTGGTGGTGGACATGTTCGACCGCCGCCGTAGCGAGGGACGTGAGATCGCCGAGGCCGACCTCAAGCTCGTCGACCGCGCGCTGAGCAGCAGCGACGACGGCGCGATGAGCGCGCTGTGGGGCAGGTACGACGGCCTCGGCGCCGTCCGGCGGGTCGCCGGCCAGCTCGGGCTCACCGCGACCAGGCCACCCGACGACCACGGTGAGTGGGGCGACACCACGACCACGGCCGGCGACATCGTCCGGATCTACCAACACATCCTGCGCGACATGGCCGCCGCGGACCGCGACGCCGTCGTCGCCGCGCTCGCCGCCGCCCAACCCGTCGCCACCGACGGGTTCGCGCAGTACTACGGCCTGCTCGGGCCGGGACCGTCCGCGCAGCGCTACGCCAAGCAGGCCTGGGTGCCCTGGGCCCCGGCCGGCCACCTGTTGCACAGCGCCGGCGTCGTGCACGACACCCGAACCGGCCACACCTACGCGATGGCCCTGCTGTCCATCCAGCCCCGCACCAGCGCACAAGCCGCCCGCGACCGGCTGACCGCCGTGGCCGCTCCCGCCATGGGTCTCCTCGGCGCCGGCTCGACAGGTGGGACACGATGAAGCCGGTCTATGACTCGGCGGTGGAGCATGCCTCGCCATAGGACGATTCACGGCTCGATGTCGTCCTCGTCGAGGGACCGGGTGTCGCGGGGTGGAAGGAAGGGCTCGCGGTCGGGTGGGTGGCCGGCTTCGATGCGTTGGCCGCGGGCCAGCTCGGCGTCCAGCTCGGCGCCGAGCAGGATGGCGATGTTGGAGATCCACAACCAGACCAGGAACACGATGACGCCGGCGAGGGAGCCGTAGGTCTTGTTGTAGGAGCCGAAGTTGGCCACGTAGACGGCGAAACCGGCGGAGGCGATCACCCAGAGAAGCACCGCGAGGATGCCGCCGGGGCTCAGCCAGCGGAAGCCGGGGTGCCGGACGTTGGGCGCGGCCCAGTACAGCAGGGCGAACGCGAGGCTGACCAGCAACGCGATCACCGGCCACTTGGCGATGTCCCAGATCTGCACGCCGGTGCCGCCGATGCCGAGGAGGTGACCGAGGCGGTCGGCGAGGCCGCCGGTGGCGACCACGCCCACCGCGCACAGCGCCAGCATGATCACTACCGCGAGGGTGAGCAGGACCCGCAGCGGCCAGGTCTTCCACACCGGCCGCCCTTCGGGCATCTCGTAGATCGCGTTGGCGGCGCGCATGAACGCGGCCACGTAGGCCGACGCGGACCACAGCGCGGCGGCCAGGCCGACGATCGCCAGGGGACCGGCGAGGCTCTGGGAGCGGTGCAGCTCGCGGATCGCGTTGCTCAGGATCTCCTTGCCCTGGCCGGGAACCACCTGGTTGATGTTGTCGATCAGCGTCTGGGTCGCGGCCGGGCCGAGCATCCCGAGCACCGCGGTCACGACGACCACGGCCGGAAAGATGGACAGCACGCTGTAGTAGGTCAGCGCCGCCGCCCAGTCGGTCAGGTTGTCCCGCCGGAACTCGGTGACCGTCCGCTTGAGCACCTCCCACCACGACCGTTTCGACAGGTCGGTGGGTCCCTCGGGGTCCGTTCGCGTCACACCCCGGACGTACCCGCCGTCCGGCGCGGTAACCCCGTACGGCTAGACCGGCTCCGGGACGGCCGGTTCGAGCGGGGGCGGGCCGGCTTCCACGGCCGAGCCGGGGCCGCCCCTGGTCCACAGGAACACGGGGGTTCCCGGTTCGGTCCGCTCACCGGAGGGCGGTTGCTGCGCGGTGATCACGCCCGTGTCCGGTGCGGGGGTGTGGTCCGGGCCGGACGGGACCAGCCCGGCGGCCTGCACCATCGCACACGCCTCACTTGCGCCGAATCCGACAACGTCGGGTACCTCGGTCGCCCGGCGACGCCTGAGCACACCACGACTATAGGTGGCACAACCTGATCACGCCCGGCCGCACGGGCTCAGCCGCCGACGTGGATGCCGGGGCGCCGGGCGGGGTCGTCCTCGGCCTTGCGCAGGATCTCGCGGACGACGGGCGGCGTGTCGCCCTGGCCGAGGATGAGGTAGCGGAGCAGGTGGCCGAGCGGGTTTCCCTCGGACCATTCGAAGTGGCAGTGCGGTCGCACGCCGGTGCTGTCGCGCAGCGCCAGCAGGATGGCGGCGATCGCGTTCGGAACGGCCGGGCTCTGCGCGCGCAGGATGCGGTGGCCGCCGATCTCGACACCTCGGACCCGCAGCGCGTTGCTGAACTCCGACGGGTCGACGACGTCGATCTCGAGGAACAGGATGTCGGCGGGACCGGGCACCGGGTTCATCCCGCGCTGTTCGTCCTCTTTGGACCGATACTCGGCGTCGTCGCCGGCCTGTCGCTTGTTGGCGATGATGTGCAGGCGCCCGTCGTGGGCCAGCGAGTCGGTGACGAACCGGCGGGCGGCCTCGTCGAACTCGATCCGGTCGGCGCGCAGCTCGGTGGTGCGGGACACCCGGGAGATCAGCGACACCAGGACGATCCCGGCGATGAACGCCGCGGAGATCGCGATCCCGTCCGGCTTCTCGACGACGTTGGCGCCGAGCGCGTACAGGAAGACCAGCGTCACGACGGCGAAGCCGATCGCCTGACCGCGGGACCGGCGCCGCACGGCCGAGATCGTCACCGCGACCGCCGCCGAGGTCATCATCGCCAGGATCCCGGTGGCGTACGCGCCGGCCTGGGCGTTGACGTCGGCGCCGAACGCGATCGTGATGCCGACGCTGATCAGCGTGTAGACCAGCACGACCGGGCGGACCGCGCGGCCCCATTCCGGCGCCATGCCGTACCCGGGCAGGTACCGCGGCACGATGTTGATCAGCCCGGCCATCGCCGAGGCACCGGCGAACCAGAGGATCAGGATGCTGCTGATGTCGTAGACCGTGCCGAAGGCGTTGCCGAGGTGCTCGTGGGCCAGGTAGGCAAGGGCCCGGCCGTTCGCGCCGCCGCCCTCCTCGAACTGCTCGGCCGGGATGAGCACGGTGGTGACGAAGCTGGTCGCGATCAGGTACACCGACATGATCAGCGCGGCGGTGGTCAGCATCGTGCGGGTGTTGCGGATGCGGTCGGCCAGCCGCCGCTCGGCGGTCTCGCCGTCCGCGGCCACCAGCGGCATCATGCTCACGCCGGTCTCGAAGCCGGAAAGGCCGAGCACCAGCAGCGGGAACGCGATCACGGCCGGCCCCAGGATGTCGAGCACCCCACCGCCGCCCGCGGTCAGCCGGTCGACCCACCGGGACACCGCGTCCGGCTCGCCGATCACCTCCACCACGCCCGCGCCCACGATGATCGCGTTGAGCAGCAGGAACGCGGCCACCAGCGGGATCGCCACCCCCACCGCCTCGCTGAACCCGAGCAGGAACACCCCGCCGAGGATCAGCAGCAGCACGACCGTGATCGCGACCTGTTGACCGTGCAGGAAACCGGGAAACGCCGGGTTCTCCACCAGGTGCACCGACGCGTCCGCCGACGACAGCGTGATCGTGATGATCCATGAGGTGGCCACGAAACCCAGCAGCACCAACACGAAGATCTTCCCGCGCCAGAACGGCAGCAGGGTCTCCAGCATGGCCACCGAGCCCTGCCCGTGCGGGCTCTCGGCCGCCACCCGCCGGTACATCGGCAGCATCCCGAGCAACGTCAGCGCCACGATCAGCAGCGTCGCCAGCGGGGACAGCGCCCCCGCGGCCAGCGCGGCGATCCCCGGCAGGTACGACAGCGTGGAGTAGTAGTCGACCCCGGTCAGGCACATGATCTTCCACCAGGCGTGCGGCTCGGCGTGCGCCTCCGCGGCCTCCGGCCCGACCGGCGCCACCCGGTGCTGCAGCAGCCATCTCGCCACCGGCCCCGACGGCGCCGCCGGCCGCACCGGACTGTCCACACACTCCGGTATGGCCAGCTCGGGCGTGCTGCTCATCTGTCGTCCTCCCACCGGCGGCGGCGTGCCGATTCACCGTACTGGGCTGCGCGGCTTGGCCAGGGGAGGTCGGCTTCGGGGGCGCTAGGGTGGAGGTCCATGGACACCGCTCTCGCCCGCATTCCCGGGGTTGCCGAGACCACGTTGACGGCCGAGCAGCTGGCCCTGCTGCCCGACGAGGCGCCGGCCGCGCCGTGGCGGGTCCGGGCCGGGGCCGTCTTCTGGTGGGCCCGCCCTGACCAGCGGGCCCGCGCCGCGCTGCGGGACGTGCTGCCCGCCGCCGTGGGCGCCGGCGCCCGGCCGCTGCTGGTGATCGGCGCGCTTGTCGGCTACACCGACACCCCGGTCGGGCCGTACTCCGAGATCCTGGCCATGGTCGTGCTGCGTCACGGGGCCACGGTCCTCGGTCACGTGCCGTTCATCGCCGTCGACTCCCCGGCCAGCGTGGTCGGCGGGCGGGCCAACTGGGCGCTGCCCAAGACCCTCGCCGAGTTCGACGGCGCACCCGCCGAGGGCGCCGAGGTGACCGCGCACGCGCTGGGCTGGCGGATCCGGGCCACCCCGCGCGGCTACGGACCGGCGCTGCCGGGGCCGCTGCTGCCGATCACGCCCGTCGTCCAGATCGGGCCCGACGGCGACCGCTGGTCGGTCCGGGCCCGCGGGCTGGCCCGCTTCCGCCCGGCCCGCGTCGACGTCCACGTCGAGGCCGACTCCTCGCTCGCCGCCTGGTTCCCCGCCGGCCCGCGCCGTGGCATCCTGTGCACCTCGTTCACCTCGCACATCCCGCCGGCCAGGGTCACGCGTTGAGCGCGGCGACGATGTTGTCCGGCGTGAGGGGAAGGGTGCGGACTCCGACGCCGAGGGCGTCGCGCACGGCGTTGGCGATGGCGGCGGCGGTGGGCCCCTGGGCGGCCTCGCCCGCGCCGAGCGAGGGCTCGGCCGGGCGGTCGATGAGTTCGATGTGGACGGTAGGGGCGTCGGGGAAGCGCAGGATCGGGTAGCTCTCCCAGTCGGTGCTGGTGATCGCGCGGCGGTCGAACCCGACCCGCTCGAACAGGGTCCAGCTGGTCGACTGGATCGCGCCGCCCTCGATCTGGTTGCGCACGCCGTCCGGCGTGATCACCTGGCCGACGTCGACGGCGAGCGTGAGGCGGCGGACCCGAACCGAGTGCACGGCCTCCACCTCGGCGACCACCGCGCAGTAACCGCCGGCGTTCTTGTACCGGGCGAAGGCGATGCCGTGCCCCACGGAATCGCCGGGCCGCCGACCGTCCCAACCGGACGCCGCGGCGGCGCGCGCGATGACGGCGCGGGCGCGCTCGTCGGTCAGGTGGGCGAGGCGGTACTCGACGGGGTCGCGGCCGGCCAGCTCGGCGAGCTCGTCGACGAGGCACTCGATGGCGAACACGTTGAGGTAGGCGCCGAGGGAGCGCAGGGCCGACGTCCGGATCGGCATGTCGAGCACGCGGTGCCCGGTAACCCGGCGGCTCGGGATGTCGTAGTACGGCACGGCGTTGCGGGTCGAGCCGCCGACCGGCGGAGGCGGATCCACGGCGGGGGCAAGCGGTTGGCCGCCGGCCCGGTGCGTGGCGGCCAGCAGGCCGAGGTTTCCGCCGCCGTAGCCGGGCCGGCTGGTGTGGCCGGGGCTGAACACGTCGTGCCGCCAGGAGACGATGCGGCCGGCGGCGTCGAGGCCGGCGGTGACGTCGACGGCCATGGCCGGGCCGAGGGGCGCCCAGGCCAGCTCGTCGGCCCGGCTCCACACCACCTGCACCGGGCGGCCGGGCACCGACCGGGCGAGCAGGACCGCGTCGAAGGCGGCGTCGTCGGCGGCGTTGTGCCCGTAGCAGCCGGCCCCCTCGACGTGCCGCACCACGATGCGCTCGGCGGGGATGGCCATGGCCGCGGCGATGGCCCGGCGCAGGCCGTGCACGTGCTGGCTGTGGCTCCACACGCTGAGCTCGTCGCCGTGCCAGACGGCCACGCCGCAGCTCGGCGCGATCGAGGCGTGCGCGAGGTAGGGGCGGTGGTAGCTGGCGGACACCTCGCGCACCACGCCTTCGGCCGGCGGGTCGGCGACCACCTCGATCGGCTCCGCATCGGCCGTGCGCAGCCAGGCCGGCAGGTCGTCGAGGTCCGGCAGGCAGTCGCGCTCGACCCAGCTGGCGGCCTCGGCCAGTGCCGCCGCTGCGCGCACCGCGTCCTCCTCACGCTGCGCCACGGCGCCGAGGAAGCTGCCGTCGCGAACCACCACCACGCCGGGGAGGTCTACAGTGGACAGATCGGCGAGCCTGGCGCCGGGCGACGGTGGGCGGACCACGCGGCCGAACAGCTGACCGGGAAGCACGAGGTCGTGGATGAACCGGGGCCGGCCGGCGATCTTGTCCGGCAGGTCGAGCCGCGGCGGGCTGATCCCGAGCACGGGGAACGGGCCGAGGCTCCTCGGCGTCGCCGAGCCGTCCGCGTCGCGCTCGAGCAGCCCCGGCTCCGCGAGCTGCCAGTACGTCAGGGCGACCGTGCCGGTCTCGTCGTGGATCGTCCCGTCCGCGACCCGCAGCCGGTCGCGGTCCACGCCGCTCTTGGCCGCCGCCGCGTTCAGCAGCACGGCCCGGACCTCGGCGCACACCTGCCGCAACGCCGCCCCGGAGACCGAGACGGACAGGCTGCCGGTCGTGGCGCCCTCGTCGGGACCGCTCGAGGTGTCGGCTGCGGCCATCAGCACCCGGCCCGGCCCGACGTCCAGCTCGGCCGCCGCGAGCTGCGCCAGCGCGGTGAGGATGCCCTGGCCCAGCTCGACCTTGCCGACCCGGACCGTCACGACGCCCGGCACGTCCAGGCTCACCCAGGTGGACAGCCGGGGGTTGGCCGCGAGCGTGCGGGGCAGTTCCGTCATTCCATCACCTCGCAAGCTCGGTGATGGTGACCCCATCGCCTCGTCCCTCGGCGATGGGGCAGCGTTCGATGATTCGCTCCGCAAGCTCCGCCAAGCCTGCGTCTTCTCGTTCCTCGAAGACGCAGGAGTATCGAATGGTTCGCTCCGCAAGCTTCGCTCATGCGCCCACCCGCCGCACCGCGCGCACGATCCGGTTGTGCACCCCGCACCGGCACAGGTTGCGCTCGAGGGCCACGCGCACCTCCCGTTCTTCCGGCCGGGGGGAGCGTGCCAGCAGCGCCGCCGCGCTGATGATCATGCCGGAGATGCAGTAGCCGCACTGCGCGGCCTGCTCCTCGGTCAACGCCTCGAGCAGCGGGTGCGCCCGCAGTCCTTCGACGGTGGTCACGTCCTTGCCCGCCACGGCCCACAGCGGGGTGTCGCACGAGGCCACCGGCTGGCCGTCGAGCAGGACGAAGCAGGCGCCGCAGAGCCCGACGCCGCAGCCGAACCGGCTGGCCTTGAGGCCGAGATCGTTGCGCAGGACGTAGAGCAGGGCAGTGTCCCGGTCGGCGTCGACGTCGACCTCCTGCCCGTTCACCCTGATCCGCATGTGGTCAACTTCCTGCAATCGTTTGTTGACCATCCTTGACCAGCGCACATGTGCGGTCAAGCCAGGGTGGCGGCATTGACAGACCGAGCGGCGCGGCGCCAGGATAGTCCTCTTGCAATCGTTTGCGGCCAGTGCCGGCCCGGCGGTGAGGAGGACGCGCATGCGAGCGAATCCGGTCCGATCGCGGTTGGCCATCCTGGTGGTCGCCTGCCTCACCGCCGCGGTGGCCGCCTGCGGCGGGGGCGCGGAAGGCGGCGACGGCTCCGGCCCGATCGTAATCGGCACCTCGCTGCCGCTGACCGGACAGTTCTCCCAACCCGGCGAGGAAGCCAAGCGCGGGTACGAGATCTGGCGCGACATGGTCAACGGGCAGGGCGGCCTGCTCGGCCGGCAGGTCGAGCTCAGGATCACCGACGACGCGAGCAACCAGGACACGATCGTCGCCGACTACACCAAGCTGATCACACAGGAGAAGGTGGACCTGCTGCTGGGCAGCTTCTCCTCGCTGCTCAACTTCGCCGCGTCGGCCGTTGCGGAAAAGAACCGGATGCTGTTCGTGGAGCCGGCCGGCGGCGCGCCGAACATGTTCAGCCGCGGCTTCAAGATGCTCTTCTTCGCCCAGCCGGCGACCGCGCCGCACCACGCCGACGGGATCGTCGAGTGGATCAAGAGCCTGCCGGCGGCCGACAAGCCGGCCACCGCGGCGTACCTCACCCAGGACGACCCGTTCACCCGCCCGGCCATCGAGTCGCTGCAGCAACAGCTCGAGCAGGCCGGCGTGCGCACCGTGTACACGACGATCTATCCGGCGAACACGGCGAACTTCCAGCCGGTGGCCAGCGCGGTGGCCGCGGCCAAGCCGGATCTCGTCGGCCACGGCGCGCAGTTCGAGGACGGCATCGGCGCGGCGCGCGCGCTCCAGCAGGTCGGCTTCTCCCCGAAGGTGTTCTTCCAGACCAACGCGCCGGGTTTCGGCAAGCAGTACACCGACGGCATCGGGGCGAGCAACACCGAGGGCGTCTTCTACAGCACGAGCTGGAGCGAGAACGCCTCGACGCCGCTGAACGCCGAGTTCTCCGCGGAGTACCGCAAGCGCCACGGCTCCGAGCCGACCGAGGACGCCGCCGACGGGTTCGCCGCCGCGCAGGTGCTGCAGGCCGCGGTCAGCGCGGTGGGCAAGATCGATCAGGTCGCGCTCGCGGACTGGTTGCGGGGCAACCAGGTGCAGACGATCCTCGGCACGCTGCGCTGGGCCGAGACCGGGGAGCCGCAGAGCGCGTTCATGCTCGGCCAGTGGCAGAACGGCAAGGTCGAGATCGTCGCCCCCAAGGAGGCAGCGACCACCGACAAGATCGTCTTCCCGAAACCCGCCTGGCGCTAGCCATGATCCAGCTGCTCCAGACGATCATCCTCGGCCTGCTGATCGGCGGGGTCTACGCGCTGATGGCGTCCGGGCTGACGCTGGTGTTCGGGATCATGGGCATCGTCAACGTGGCCCAGGGCGCGCTGCTGGTGCTGGTCGCCATGGTGACCTGGAAGGCATGGCAGCTCAGCGGGTTCGACCCGATCCTGCTGTCCGTGGCGACCACGCCGGCGATGTTCGGGCTCGGCTGGCTGCTCTACAAGCTCGTGATCGTGCGGGTGCGCGGCGCGTCGCCGGCGATGTCGCTGCTGCTGATGTTCGGCGTCGCGCTGACCGTCGAAGGGCTGCTCAACATCACTGCCGGGAACTACTTCCGGTCCGCGACCCCGGTCTACTTCAACCAGTCGTTCCACATCGGACCGTTGGTGCTGCCGAAGGCGCAGGTCTACGGCTGCCTCGCCGCCGTGCTCGTGCTCGGCCTGCTCTACCTGGTGCTCAACCAGACCTGGACCGGGCGGGCGATCCGGGCGTGCGCGCAGAACCCGTCCGGGGCGGCGCTGGTCGGCATCGGCTCGGGCTCGGTCGCCGCGCTGTCGTTCGCGATCGGCACGGCGACCGCAGGCACCGGCGGTTCGATCCTGTCCGTGCTCTACCCGTTCTTCCCGGCGTCGCACTACGAGTGGATCGCCCGGCTGCTCGGCATCATCGTGCTCGGCGGCATGGGATCGCTGCGGGGCGCGGCGGTCGGCGCGGTGGTCCTCGGGCTCGCCGAGACGATCACCGCGACCTACGGGTCGCTGCGCTGGTCCACGCTGGTGTTCTACGCGGTGATCCTGCTGGTCCTGCTGGTCCGCCCGCACGGCCTGTTCGGCACCAAGCTGCGCGAGGACGCGGTGGTGACATGAACCGTCGCGTCCTGTTCGGACTGATCGGGGCCGTTTTCCTGGCCCTGATCGCCTTCCCCGTGGTCGACCCGAGCGCGACCTACGAGCAGACCGTCCTGCTGCTGGCGTTCCTACTCGCCATCCAGGCGATCAGCTGGAACATCATCTCCGGGTTCGCCGGCTACATCTCCTTGGGGCACAGCGTGTTCCTCGGGATCGGCGCGTACACCGCCGGGATCCTGTCCACCAGATGGGAGGTCAACCCACTGCTGCTGGCGCCGCTCGGCGGGGTCGTCGCGGTCGCGGTCGCGGCGCTGGTCGGCAGCGTGGTGCTGCGCGCCAAGGGCCCGGCGTTCGTCATCATCACGATCGCGCTGCTGCTGATCTTCCAGGTGCTCACCGTCAACCTGCCGGGGGTGACCAACGGCTCGGACGGCATCACGCTCGAGCTTCCGTTCTGGGACCCGGACATCGGCAACATCCCGTTCTACTTCATCTTCCTCGCCCTGCTGGTGCTGACGTTCGGGTTCAGCGCGTGGATCCGCCGCACCAAGTTCGGCACCGGGCTGGTCGCGATCCGTGAGGACGAGGGAAAGGCGGCCGCGATCGGCGTGCCCACCACGCTGTACAAGGTGCTCGCCTACGCGGCCAGCGCGTTCTTCATCGGCGTCGCGGGCGGCGTGTACGCCTACTTCCTGACGTTCCTGAACCCGGTGGGCGCGTTCAACATCCTCACCAGCGTCATGGTGGTGCTGGCCGCGCTGGTCGGCGGCCGCGGCACGCTGTGGGGTCCGGTCATCGGCGCGTTCATCGTGTCGTTCGCCGGCGAGGCCGCGACCGTGTACGGCGGCGGATCGAGCAGCCGGCTGCTGCTGTTCGGCCCGGCCCTGGTGATCATCGTGCTGTTCCTGCCGGACGGTCTGCTGCCGACGCTCGGCCGGCTGCTGGCCCGCCGCCGGGCCACCGCCGTGGAGTACATCGACCACACCGCCGTTGGGCCCGGCGCGCCGGTCACGGTCACCGCCCGGCCGGACCCGGCGCCGGGGCCGCTGCTCGAGATTCGCGGCGTGCGCAAGGCATTCGGCGGCCTGCGCGCCGTCGACGGGGTCGACCTGGTCGTGCCAAGGGGGGCGATCACCGGGCTGATCGGTCCCAACGGGTCGGGCAAGACGACGCTGTTCAACCTCGTCACCGGCACCATGCGGGCCGACTCCGGGCAGATCCGGCTCGGCGGCGAGCGCATCGACCGGTCGGCGCCGTGGGATCGGGCGCATCGCGGGCTCGGCCGAACCTTCCAGGTGACCCGGCTGTTCAGGACCATGACCGTGCTGGAGAACGTGGTCGCCCCGCTGCCGGAGTTCGCGCCGCGGGTGCTGGCAGCCGGGGCGATCAACGGCGCCGAGGCCGACCGCGCCCGCGAGCTGCTGTCGTTCGTCGGGTTGGGCCGGTTCGCCGACCAGCGGGCCGGCACCCTGTCCTACGGCCAGCAGAAGCTCGTCGAGCTGGCCCAGGTGCTCATGCTGTCGCCCACGATGATCCTGCTCGACGAGCCGGCCGGGGGCATCAACCCCGGCCTTGTCGACCGGATGATGGAGATCATCCGTGCGGTGAACCGGCAAGGGGTCACGTTCCTGGTGGTGGAGCACAACATTCCGATGGTGCTCGACCTCTGCGACCCGATCTTCGTGCTGGCCGGGGGAAGGGTCATCGCGGATGGTGCGCCGGAG
>NZ_DASZCQ010000302.1:0-15118 GCF_035942955.1 Actinophytocola sp.
GCATCCGGCGGGCCGCCTTTCCATGCCGATCAGGGCAGCCCATGGCGTAAGCTGGCCTGCCACAAGGCCAAGCTCTGGGGTGCGTCGCATGGATGGGGAACATGCACGGCAGGTCGACGGCACATCGTTGTTCACGTCGCCGCGCCGGTGGGCGCTGTGGGCGCAGCGTCCGGTTCTGATCGCCTACTGGCTGCTGATTGCCGCGATCACCATTGTGGCAACGTGGTGCGCTCTGATCACCGTGCCGGTCGCGGCATCCGACTGGTCCGTCCTCGCCGTGCTCGCCGGCATGGGCATTGTGCAAGCGGAGTTGGGCCGCCAGGTCGAGCGGGTCCGCCGGCGCATCACCGGGACCATAAGCATCAACATGACCTCGGTATGGTTTCTGCCCGCCGCGCTGCTCCTGCCGCCCGCGCTGGTGGCGATCCTGGTGGCGACGCTGTCCTGGCACCTGCATTTTCGCTGCTGGTATCGGCTGCGGCAGGTGCCCGAATTCCGCACGTTCTCCGTGATGTCCACCGTCCTGCTGACCTGCTATGCGACCCGCGCCGCGGCGGACGCGATGGGTGTTCATGGCATTCATGAGGCCGTTGCCGCCGGCTGGCACGGCGTTGCCACCATTGTCGTGTGCATCGCCACCTATTTCGTGGTCGACGCGATCCTGGTCATTCCCTTTCTCAACATCACCGACCGGAGCATTCAGAGCTTCATCGGCGGCTGGGCGGACAACCTGCTCGAGCTCGCCACGCTGTGCCTCGGTGCGCTCACCGCGGTCGCCCTCGTGGTCCTGCCGCCGGTGGCCACACTGATCGTCCTGCCGGTGGTCATCCTGCACCGGGCGGTTCTGATCGACCAGCTCGAATCCGCCACCCGCCAGGACGACAAGACCGGAATCTGGAACATCGCCGGCTGGCACCGCATCGCCCGGGAGGAGCTGGCCAGGGCCGAGCGCCGGGTGGGCGCCGCGTTGAGCGTGCTGATGATCGACCTCGACCATTTCAAGCGGATCAACGACACGCACGGCCATCTGGCCGGCGACACGATCCTCAAAGCGGTGGCGGCAACCATCTCCGGCGTCCTCCGCCCCGGCGACGCCGTCGGCAGGTTCGGCGGCGAGGAGTTCGTCGTCCTGCTTCCCGGCATCACCGGGCCCGACGCGCGCGCCGTCGCCGAGCGGATTCGCGGGTCGATCGCCCGGCTCGAGGTCACGCTCGACCACGGCCGGCCGGTGCGCGGCCTGTCCGCCTCGATCGGAATCGCCACCTACCCGGCGACGGGCGCCACGATCGAACGGCTGCTGCAGGCCGCCGACTCCGCGATGTACCGGGCCAAGGCCACCGGCCGCAACCGCGTGGTCCACATCGGGGATCCGGTTCCGAGCGGCGCCGACTGACCGGCGGACATCCCACGCGTGGGATTCCCACATGCAATCATGTCGACACTCACCGTGACCAATGAAGGGTGTTCCGTGACCACAACCAGGACGCCGTCGATCCTGCGCCGCCGGCTCGGCCGCAAGCTCAAGCGGATGCGCGAGGCGGCCGGGCTCAGCCTGGAGGAGGCCGCGCTCCGCCTCGAGAAGACCCGCAGCTCGCTGCACCGGGCCGAGCACGGCAAGAGCCGGGTCGACGTGCACCTGGCCCGCTCGATGATGGACCTCTACGACCAGTGGGACGGAGACCTGCTCGACGACGTCCGCGAGGCCCTCAAACCGCGGTGGTACCAGACCTACAGCCCCCGGGACATGGGCTACGTCGACCTCGAGACCGAGGCCGTCTCGGTGCGCGAGTTCGCCGTGTTCACCCTGCCCGGCCTGCTGCAGACCGAGGCCTACATGCGCGAGCTGTTCCGGACAAGTGGGCTGCGGCGAACGCCGGAACAGTTCGAGAACGACGTCAAAGTTCGGCTGATTCGCCAACGGCGTCTATCCGGCGACGACGAACCGCTTGAGCTGGCCATAGTGATCGACGAGTCGGCGCTGCGCCGTGAGGTCGGTGGCCCGGAGGTGATGCGCGCCCAGCTGCGCCAGGTGGTCGCGGCGGCGGCCCTGCCGACGGTCACCGTTCAGGTGCTGCCGCTGCGCGGTGCGCCATACGGAGCCGTGCAGGGAGCGTTCGTCCTGCTGTCTTTCCCGGAGCCGGACGAGCCGGACATGCAGTACGTCTCCTACTCCACCGGGTCCCTGCACATCGAGGACCAGACCGAGGTGTACGCGGCTAGACTGCTGTTCGACCGCCTCCGCTCGGAGGCGCTCGGCCCGGCCGACTCGCTCGCGCTGATCGAACGGGTGAGCGCCGAGCTGTACGGCGCGTAGACGGGAGAGGGCGATGCGCCTGTCCATTGTGGACGTCTCCGGACTGACCTGGCGCAAGAGCAGCCGCAGCGGCGGCGGCAGCAACGACGCCTGCGTCGAGGTCGCCTACATCGGCCCGGCCTGGCGCAAGAGCAGCCGCAGCAGCGGCGCCAGCAATGCCAACTGCGTCGAGGTCGCCCACATCGATCCGGCCTGGCGCAAGAGCAGCCGCAGCAGCGGCGACAGCAACACTGCCTGCGTCGAGGTCGCCTACACCGGCCCGGCCGTCGCGGTCCGCGACTCCAAGAGCCCGGCCACCGGCGCCCTCGCCTTCCCC
This sequence comes from Actinophytocola sp., assembly GCF_035942955.1. Lineage (GTDB taxonomy): Bacteria > Actinomycetota > Actinomycetes > Mycobacteriales > Pseudonocardiaceae > DASYTH01. The sequence continues at coordinate 2,631 of NZ_DASZCQ010000302.1, forward strand.
ACCTCCGGCTGGTCGGCCTTCCTCACCACCCTCGTCTGAGCTAGAGGCTGGACGTCTCGAGATCGAAGTTGAACGGCTCGGGGAGCGGCACATCCTTGCCGAAGGAAGCGTTGTGGACGATGAGGTAGTCGCAGGCTTCGGTGTCGGGATCGCTGTGCAGCACAACAGCTCGCTGCTGCCGGTCGACCAGCAGGTATAGCGGGATCCCCGCCGCCGCATAACCCTTGCGCTTGTCCGTGCGGTCCCGGACCGGGTGGGCCGAGGTAACTTCCACCACCAGGAGCACACCCTCCGTGGACATCCACGGCTCTTTGTCCGCGAATGCGCCCTCCGGGCCGACGGTGAGGTCGGGTATGAACCGCCCCGAAGGGGTGATCAGGCCCTTGTTGGCAGAGAGATCAAGGTCCATCGAGGATCGGCGGACGATCTGCTGAATGATCTTGCTGGACGCCGTCTCGTGGTTGCCGTCGGGCGGCGGTGTCACAATGATCTCCCCATCGATCAACTCGGCGCGGTACCCCGGCGGTGTCTCCATCGAGAGGAAGGCCTCGAGCACATCTCGCGGGGCCGGCGGTGCGTAATCGGATGCCGGCAGTGCCATGGCTCGATCCTTCCTGTCGGGGCGGTCCGTGGCCATTACTCGATCGGGTGTCGTCGGGTCGTCATCGTGCACCTCTTCCGACGTGCAGAGCTGTCCGTGCACAGTCTAACGGTCGGCTATCTACCAGCAATGATTGCCGACCGTCAGACCCTGGATGCGGACTGCGACTGGTGGTCAGTTGTTGAGGGTGATCGTTGCCTGGGTGGCGCCGGAGTTCAGGGTCACCGTCCGGGTGGCGGAGTTGTAGGCGCCGCCGGTCACGCTGACCACGGTGGAGCTGGCGAACACCGGGAGTTGGACGAGGACCGGGCCGCCGGGGAGGGTGCCGGTCAGGTTCACCGTGATCACCCGGCCGGTGCCCGGCCTCGTGGTGGACAGGGAGACGCCGTAGGTTGAGCGGGCGCCGGAGTCGATGTTGATGGACGAGGTGATGTTGTTGACCGCCACGGTTTGGCCGGGGGCGATCCAGGTGTTGGGGATGCCGCGGCCGACGTACAGCGGGCGGGTGTAGGTGAACGGGCCGGTGCCCGACGACGTGAGGCCCTCAGCGGCGACGGCGCGGACCAGGGCCAGCTGCTGGTGGGCGATGGGCCAGGCGTAGGGCACCGCGCCGAACTGCGGGCCGGCGTGGCTGCCGGCCCAGATGTTGGACGCCGACGGGCCGGAGCCGTTGGCCTCCCACCAGGCGTTGGGGCCGCCGGTGGTGGTCTGGATCTGCCAGGCGTAGCTGGTGATGGCCAGGTCGCGGAAGCTGTTGCCGTACAGGCCGCCCTCGGAGTAGGCCGTGTTGTACGCGGTGGAGTAGCCGGAGAACGCGCCGAACGACGGGAACGGCACCCGGCCGGCGAGCCGGTCGAAGCCCCACTGGTACATCCGGTCCAGCTGGCCGGGGTCGCCGATGATGCCGGACAGCGGGGTGCCGCCCATCAGCATGGTGTCCCACTGGTTCTGCCCGGACCAGCCGGCCTGCGCCCAATTGGCGTCGTTGAACGTGTTGCACCGGTTGGCGCTGTTGGGCCGGTGCACCTCGCACGGCAGGAAGTTGAACCCGTTGGCGGCCTGGTTCTGGCCGATCACGGTGTTCAACGCGTTGTGCAGGCTGGTGTACGCGCCCTGCGCCCAGGTCGCCTCGGCGGTCTGGCCGATCCGCGTCGCGATGTACTTGTACGCGGCCAAACCGATCAGCGCGGAGTAGTTTGACAGGATCCACTTGCCGGTGGAGTCGTTGTCGAAGTTGGTCCGCATGGTGCCGTCGGTGTCGAGCTGCGCCGGGAAGTTGGTCCGCATCATGGTGCGCAGGCTCGGCCCGAACTGCGTCTGGTTGTCGTTGAAGAACTGCGACACGAACGCCGTGTCGTTGGTCTTGGCCAGGTAGATCGCCCACGCCCACGGGGTCTTCCACACGCCGTCCCAGTACCAGTTCGCGCCGAAGTTGGGGAAACCGTTGCGTTCGGACGTTCGGCCGATCAGCAACAGGTTGCGCGCGTCGCTGAAGTCACCGGTGGAGAACCGGGCGACGAGCTCGCCGGGCACGTCGTGGTTGAGCAGCCAGGCGTAGTTGTTGGCCCCGGAGAACGGTGACTTCCCCACCTGCATCATCAGGTGGTAGGCGGTACCGGCCTTGTAGGCGTTGGTCAGCGCGGTGCCCGGGTTGGCCAGGCCGGTGTTGGGCAGTTGCAGGTTGGGCAGCGACGGCTGGGCGGTCGCGTTGATCCGGCCGTTCCAGAACGCGGCCATCTGACCGAACGCCGTGTCATAGCTGGGCGCGGCCGAGGCGAGCGTCGCGGCCGACGGGTAGGCGACGTTGGCGCCGAACCGGTCGATGGCCGAGACGAAGTCGTGCACCCGGGTCGTCCCCGGCGCGACACCGTCGTTCACCGGGGTCTGCCGGACCAGGTTGAGGCCCGACGCACCCGGCGGCACGGTGACCGTGGCGGTTCCGTTGTTGGTGACCGTGATCCTGGTGTGGGCGAGCACGAACGGGGTGCCGTTGATCACCGCCCGGTTGGCGAGGTTGGTGATCGAGATCGCCACGTTGTTGCGGGTGAACGAGGTGCGCAGCGCCGGCAGGTAGCCCTGCTCCATGGTCCACTGGATCGACTGCGCCGGCGGGGACTGCCCGGCCGCCAGGCCGAAGGTGAACACGCCGAAGGAGTACATGGCGCCGCAGAGGGTGGTGCCGCCCGCGGTGTACGTGGTCGGCACGCCGCGGGCGAAGTAGGACCCGGACAGGTAGGAGAAGGCCGGGTACCAGTTGCCCTGCCAGCCGATCGCCGACTGGTTGAACCAGCCGAAGGCGAACGGGTCGCGCGGGGTGGGGAAGTTCGTGCCGAAGCTGCGCGGCAGGCTGGAGTTGTTGCAGGCGTTGGTCGGCAGGGTGGGCAGGACCTCGAAGTTGCCACCCGGCGGCGGGTCGGTGGTGAAGCTCGGCAGCCGCCAGACCCGGTCGGTGGCGGTGGAGCACGGCAGCTGGAGGATCGTCGCGCCATTGGTGGCCGGGGCGCTGACCACCAGGCACTTGTTGCTGTGCACGGCCTGCAGGTTGAACGTCCTGTCTGTGCCGGCGACGGTCACCGGGACCAGCCGGAACCGCTGGCTGGTGCCGCCGTTGCAGGCGAGTTGGACGGCGTTGGCGTTGTCGGCCGTCGACCCGCCGGCGACATCGGCGCACTTGCCCGCGGCGAACGTGTTGACGGTGTACACGTCCGAGGTCGCCGAGATCGGGGTGAACGTGAACGTCTGGTTGGTGCCGCCGTGGCAGTTCCACTGGATGAGGTTCACGTTGTCGCCCGTCTGGGCGCCGAACACGTCCAGGCAGCGGCCGCCGTTCTGGATCACGACGGTCGAGGAGAAGGTCACCGCGGCCGCCGCCGGCGGTGGATTGCCTAGCTGGACGGGGATCCCCGTCACCAGGGTGAGGGCGAAGAGCACGGGGAGCAGGCGGGTGCGTCGTCGCATGGGTCACCGTCCCGGTAGTTGAACTACCACTGTCCGCACTCTACCGTTGGTGTGCGAAATTTAGAACTCTGTTCGATATCTCGGAAAGTTTTCCGGAGGTGGGCACCGTGGCCCCGCATGGAATGTCCCGAAGAACACTCCTCCAACTCGCCGGCGGCACCGTCGTCGGGACCACCCTGCCGCTGGGCGGCTGGACGCCGGCCGGCGCCGAGGTCGCGCTGCGGCCGGACATCGGTGTCTCGGCGTTCCCGTTCCCGCTGACCCAGGTGTCGCTGCTGGACAGCCCGTTCCGGGCGAACATGAACCGGATCCTGGCCTACCTGTCGTTCCTGGACCCCGACCGGATGCTGCACACGTTCCGGGTCAACGTCGGCCTGCCGTCCAGCGCCCAACCCGTCGGCGGCTGGGACGCCCCGACCGTCGAGCTGCGCGGCCACACCATGGGGCACTTCCTGTCGGCGCTGGCGATGGCGTACGCCAACACCGGCACCGCGGCGTACAAGACCAAGGGCGACTACCTGGTCAGCGTGCTCGCCCAGTGCCAGGCGCGGGCCGGCGCGGCCGGGTTCAACACCGGCTACCTGTCGGCGTACCCGGAGAGCTTCATCGACCGGGTCGAGGCCCGCCAGGCGGTGTGGGCGCCGTACTACACGCTACACAAGATCATGGCCGGGCTGCTCGACATGCACCTGCTGACCGGCAACGCCCAGGCGCTCGACGTGCTCGTCCGCAAGGCCGCCTGGGTGAAGCTCCGCACCGACCGGCTGTCCACCACACAGATCCAGAACATGCTGGACACCGAGTTCGGCGGCATGAACGAGGTGCTGACCAACCTCTACGCGGTGACCGAGAACCCCGACCATCTCACCGTGGCCCGCCGGTTCGACCACGCGGAGATCTTCGATCCCCTCGCCGGCAACCAGGACCGGCTGAACGGCTACCACGCCAACACGCAGATCCCGAAGATCATCGGTGCGATCCGCGAGTACCACCAGACCGGCGACACCCGCTACCGCACGATCGCGGAGAACTTCTGGAGCATCGTCACCCAGCACCACTCGTACGTGATCGGCGGGAACAGCAACGGCGAGTACTTCCGCCCACCGGACCAGATCGCCAGCCAGCTTTCCGACAACACCTGCGAGTCCTGCAACAGCTACAACATGCTCAAGCTGACCAGGCAGCTGTTCTTCACCAATCCGTCCAGAGTGGACTACCTGGACTTCTACGAGCGCGCGCTGTACAACCACATCCTCGCCGGGCAGAACCCGAACGCGCCACGGCACCAGCACACCTACTACGTGCCGATGCGGGCCGGCGCCATCAAGACCTACAGCAACGACTACAACAACTTCACCTGCTGCCACGGCACCGGGATGGAGAGCCACACCAAGTTCGCCGACAGCATCTACTTCTTCGCCGGCGAGACGCTCTACGTCAACCTGTTCATCCCGTCGGTGCTGAACTGGTCGCAGCGCGGCATCACCGTCCGGCAGGACACCACGTTCCCCGACCAGCCCAGCACCCGGCTGACCATCACCGGCGCCGGGCACATCGCGCTGAAGATCCGGGTGCCGTCCTGGAGCCAGGGCACCCAGGTGCGGGTGAACGGGGTGGTGCAGAACGTCGCCGTCGCCCCGAACACGTTCCTGACCCTGGACCGCAACTGGGCCTCCGGCGACGTGGTCGACGTGTCGGTGACGCCGGCGCTGAACTTCGAGTCCACTCCGGACAACTCGGCGATGCGCGCGGTGCGCTACGGCGGGATCGTGCTGGCGGGGGAGTACGGCAGCAACAACCTGGCCACGATGCCCTCGCTGGACACCGCGTCGCTGCGGCCCGACCCGGCCGTGCCGCTGCGGTTCACCGGGACGGCGAGCACCGGAACCGTGTCGCTGATCCCGTTCTTCCGCATGCACGGCCAGCGGTACACGGTCTACTGGATGACCAACGTGCCGCCGCCACAGGTGTTCGTGGCGCACTACCCGTTCAACGAGACCGGCGGCACCACGGCCGCCGACGCCACCGGCAACGGCCGGACCGCCACGCTGGCCGGCGGCACCTCCTGGGTGGCCGGCCGCAACGCCGGCGCGGTCAGCCTCAACGGCACCGACGGGCACGTCCGGCTGCCCAACGGGATCATGGCCGGCGTCACCAACTTCACCGTCGCCGGCTGGGTGCGCCTTGCCACGGTCGGCGCCTGGTCGCGGGTGTTCGACTTCGGCTCCGGCACCGGCAGCTACATGTTCCTCAGCCCGCGCAGCGGCGCCGGCACCGCCCGGTTCGCCATCACCACCGGCGGGGCCGGGGCCGAGCAGCAGATCAACGCGCCCGCCGCGCTGCCGGCCGGGGCGTGGACCCACGTGGCGGTCACGCTGTCCGGCAACACCGGCGTGCTGTACGTCAACGGCGCCGAGGTCGCCCGCAACGCCAACATCACGCTGCGGCCGGCCAGCCTTGGCGGTACGCAGAACTACCTCGGCCGCTCGCAGTACGCGGGCGACCCGTACCTGTCCGGTCAGCTCGACGACTTCCGCATCTACAGCCGGGCGCTGTCGGCATCCGAGATCAGCGCCCTGGCGGTCTAGGAGTCCACATGCGACGCATGCTTTCCCTGCTGGCCGCGGCCACCCTCGCGACCGGCATGCTCACCGCGATCACGACGGTCACCGCGGCCCCACCCGCCTCCGCCTGGGAGAACGGGCTGGCCCGCACCCCGCCGATGGGCTGGAACCAGTGGAACGCCTTCGGCTGCAACGTCAACGACGCGCTGGTCCGGGCGACCGCGGACGCCTTCGTGTCCACCGGTCTGCGGGAGGCCGGATACCAGTACGTCAACATCGACGACTGCTGGATGGCCCGCAACCGGGACGCCTCCGGCAACCTGGTGGCCGACCCGGTGAAGTTCCCCAACGGCATGAAGGCGGTCGCCGACTACGTGCACGCCCGCGGCCTGAAGCTGGGCATCTACTCCAGCGCCGGAACGCTGACCTGCGCCGGCTTCCCGGCCAGCCTCAACAACGAGCAGCGGGACGCCAACCTGTGGGCGTCGTGGGGGATCGACTATCTCAAGTACGACAACTGCAACAACCAGGGCGTCGACGCGCGGACCCGGTACACCCGGATGCGCGACGCGATCATCGCGACCGGCCGGCCGATGGTGTACAGCATCACCGAGTGGGGCCAGAACCAGCCGTGGACCTGGGCCCAGCCGGTGGGGAACCTGTGGCGCACCACCGGGGACATCACCGACAGCTTCTCCAGCATGCTGTCCATCTACCGGAGCAACATGCCGCTCGCCCAGTTCGCCGGGCCGGGCGCGTGGAACGACCCGGACATGCTCGAGGTGGGCAACGGCGGCATGACCGACACCGAGTACCGCACCCACTTCACCCTCTGGGCGATGATGGCCGCGCCGCTGCTGATCGGCACCGACCTGCGCAACGCCAGCGCCGCCACGCTGACGATCCTCGGCAACCGCGACGTGATCGCGATCGACCAGGACCCGCGCGGCGTCCAGGCCCGCGAGGTGCGCTCGGCGAACGGGCTGCACGTGCTGTCCCGGCCACTGTCCAACGGCGACTACGCGGTGGCGCTGTTCAACGAGACCAGCTCGACGGCCACGATCACCACCAACCCCACCGAGACCGGCCTGCCTGCGGCGTCGTCGTACCGGCTGTTCAACCTGTGGTCCAAGGCGGTCACCACGACCACCGGCACGATCAGCGCCTCGGTGCCCGCGCACGGCACGGTCGCCTACCGGATCACCCCGGGCACGACCGGCGGCGCCACGTTCGTCAGCGACATGGCGTGGCAGGCCTCGACCAACGGCTGGGGCCCCGCCGAGCGCGACCGGTCCAACGGCGAGCAGGGCGCCACCGACGGGCGCACCCTCACCATCGCCGGAACCACGTACGCCAAGGGAATCGGCGCGCACGCCGCCGGCACCGTCGACGTGAACCTCGGCGGGCGGTGCACCACGTTCACCGCCGACGTCGGGGTGGACGCCGAGGTCGGCGCCAACGGCAGCGTGACGTTCACCGTGCTGGGCGACGGCGTCACCCTGGCGTCCACCGCGGTGCTGCGCGGAGGCCAAGCGGCGCAACGGTTGTCGGTCAACGTCACCGGTCGCAACGTGCTGCGGCTCGCGGTCGGGAACGGGGGTGACAACATCAACTTCGACCACGCCGACTGGGCCAACGCCCAGGTGAGCTGTTCGTGAGGCCAGGCGCGCCGAAGGCGCCGTTGCGGAGAATGACAAGACCCGGTCGGGCCGGCGCGACGGATTCGTGTTGAGACACGAAGACGCCGGCTCGCCGGGTTGCAAGGCTGCGGGGGTTCCCGTCGCCGGCGGCATGCCGGCGGCACAACGACTCCCGAGGGGGGATCGCGGTGAGGCTCGTCCTGGCCTTGGTCGCCGCGCTGACCATGACCGGTCTTTCGACGACGCCCGCCCCGGCGTCCCCGGCGTCCCATGCGCAGACCTGCCCGCTGGTCCTGGGTTACGTATGCCTGGCCCGGCCCATCGGTCCCGCGGAACTCATACCGGCGGGGGAGAGCCGGACCTATCCGGACGGGCTGCCGGTCGTCGGGATGACCAACGGCACCACGGTCGAGTACTGCGTCGTGGCGGCCCCGATCAGCTTCGGCCTGCCGCCGTGGGAGCGATCCCCGTTTGCCGTGACGGTCCGCTCGGTCGCCCCCAGCCTGGGCGTGTGCCTGCTGTGACGCGACCGTGATCAGCTGGCCACGGTCGCCGCGGCGGCGCGGAGCTTGGCGCGGATCTGCTCGGCGTCGGGATGGTCCAGCTCGTCCAGGATGGACAGTGCACGGGACCAGGCCCCGGTGGCGGCGGCGATGTCGCCGTGGGACCGGTGCGCCTCGCCGAGGTTGGTGAGGGTGTGCGCCTCGCCGAAGCGGTCGCCGACGTCGCGCAGCAGGGCGAGTGCCTGCCGGTACCAGGCGATGAACTCGCCCCGGTGCCCGAGTCCGGAGTGGACGAACCCGAGGCTGTCCATGGCGGCCGCCTCGCCGCGCTGATCTCCGAGCTCGCGATGCAGCGTGACCGCCTGCTCGCAGAAGCCAAGCGCCTCGCGATACTCCCCGTTCTTGGCGAGGGCCAACCCGAGCGCGTTGAGCGCCCTGGCCTGACCGACCGGATCGCGGGCCGCCTCGTACAGGTCCCGACACCGCCGCGCCTGGTGCAACGCGTCGTCGGTGTCGTCCCGCTCGCCGGCCAGAAAGCCAAGCAGGTAGTGGGCGCTGGCCTGCCCGTTGGGGTTGCCGACCGCGCCGTACAGGTCCACGGCACGGGTCAGCTCGGCGTGCGACTCGGCGTACCGCCCGAGGCAGGCGTAGACGTGCCCGAGGTCGTGGTGGGCGTGCGCCTGCCCGAGCCGGTTGCCCCGCCGTTGCGCGGTGGCCAGGGCGGTGCGCTGCGTGGAGATCTGATCGTGCCAGTGACCCCGGTAGAGATGGAACGTGGTGAGGGTCCTCGCCAGCTGCCAGGCATGGGTGTCCGGCTCGGCGGTGACGGCCAGCTGGAACACCCCGAGCAGTGCCGGGTGCTCGCGCGCGAACCAGTCCAGCGCCTGCGGTGCGGTGGCGAAACCCTCCGGGCTGACACCGGCGGCGGCCGGGGCGGGGACGACGGCCACGCGGTGCGGTCGCAGCATCGTCTCGGCGGCGTGCGCGGTCAGCAGGTAGTGGTCGAGCATCCGGCGGGTCGCCGCGCGCCGCTCGGCTCCGGTGTCCAGGGTGCGGGCCCGCTCGGCGGCGAAGGCGCGCAGCAGGTCGTGGAAGGCGAACCGGCCCGGGAGGTGCTCGATCAGCAAATGGGCCCTGGCGAGCTCGGCCAGCAGCGGGCGCACCTGGGCCACGGGTGAACCGGCAAGGCTCGCCGCCGCCGGGACGCCGATCTGCGGCCCGGGGTGCCACGCGAGGAGCCGGAACAGCCGCGCGGCCGCGGGGCTGAGCGTGCGGTACGACCAGGTGAACACGGCACGGATGTCGGTGGTGGGATCCCCGGAGCCCAGCACGTCCAGGATCGCCGCGGCGTCGCGCAGCTCCTCGGCGATCGCGGCGAGCGGGAAGCCGTGATGCGTCGCGGCGCGCGCGGCCACCACGGCCAGCGCCACCGGCAGCCGCCCGCACCGGGAGACGATCTCGTCGACCGCGTCCGGCTCCGCCGCCACCCGGCCGCGGCCCAGCCGGTGCGTCAGCAGTTGCCTGGCCTCGGCGGCCGACAGCGGAGTCAGGACGACCGGGTGGGCCCCCTCGGCGGCGGACAGGCCGGACAGCTGGTCGCGACTGGTCACCACCACCAGGCACCCCGGCGAGCCGGGCAGCAGCGGGCGAACCTGGTCGGCATTGCGCGCGTTGTCCAGCAGGACCAGGACCCGCCGGCCGGCGACCAGGCTGCGGTACAGCGCGATCTGCGCGTCCGGCCGGGCCGGGATCCGGTGCGGTGACACGTCGAACGCGTCCAGGAACCCGCGCACCGCCTCGGCCGGGCTCACCGCCGGGCCGGCCGGGTCGAACCCGCGAAGGTTCACGTACAGCTGCCCGTCCGGGAACCGGTCGGCCACCCGGTGCGCCCAGTGCACGGCCAGCGCGGTCTTGCCCACCCCGGCCAGACCGGACAGCGCCACGATCGGCACCGCGCCCGCCTCGGCCAGCACCGCGTCCAGCCGCGCCAACTCCTTGACCCGGCCCACGAATCCCCGCGCGGAGAGGGGCAACTGGCGCGGCGTCCCGGCCGCAGGCGGACCCGGCGCGGACCGGTTCCCGTCTCCGCGCAGGATCGCCTGGTGCACGCCGCGCAGCTCGGCGCCGGGCTCCGTGCCGAGCTCCTCGGCCAGCCGCCGGCGCGTCTGCGCATAGTGTTCCAGCGCCTCGGCATCGCGCCCGGTGGCCGACAGCGCGCGCATCAGCAGCGCGACCGCGGGCTCGACGAGTGGGTGCTCGCGGACCAGATCGGTCAGCGGTCCGATCACCGGGTCCGGGCGGCCGGTGCCCAGCTCCGCCCGCGCCCACGCCACGGTCGCGTCCAGGTGTTGCTGGCGCCATGCCGCTCGGGTCCGCGTGACCCAGGGACCGTCCAATCCGGCCAGCGGCTCGCCGCGCCACAACGCGAGCGCCTCCCGCAACAGCGCCGCTTTCGCCGGATCGGTGCGGTCGAGGCGGTGCGCCCGGCCGACGAGGTCGCGGAACCGGTGCACGTCCACCAGATCCGGATCGACCTCGAGACGGTATCCGCCGCTCTGGCGGACCAGCCGCGCATCGGATACCGCGGCCTGCTCGAGCACCCGCCGAACCCGGGCGATATGCGAGTAGAGCGAATGACGCGCCCCGGTGGGCGGGGCGTCGCCCCACACCCGGTCGATCAGCGTGTCCCACGTGACCAGCCGGCCCGCGTCCACCAGCAGCGCCGCCAGCACGCACCGCTGGCGAGGTGGCCCCGGATCCACGAACGGCTCGGCCACGCCCAGTCGCATCGGCCCCAGAAGCCCAAACACCGTGAGTCCCCCTCGACACCCGCCCCAATGTCGGTGCTCGCCGTTGAGCGGATCGAGGGTACCGGGAGCGACAAGGTTTTCACAGGGTTCGCCGCCCAGTCTTTTCGCCACGCCGGGCACTTTTATCCGCGGGAGGACCGATGCGAAGATCTCTCTTGTCGCGATGGGGAATCGTCATCGCCGTGCTCGCCCTGGCGTTGCCGGGCGGGGTCGCCCGGGCGGATTCCGGGCCGGGGTACGGCACGGCGGGGTGCTGGCAGCCGTTCCCGGTGCCGGCGCAGCCCGCCATCCACCAACTGGCGCACGGCGGGGACGGCTCGATCTGGGCGTCCATGTCCCACTTGGGCGGGGTCGGCCGCTGGAACGGTTCGGGGTGGACGATGTTCCCCGGAGTCTCCGCGGGGACGGCCCTGGCCGTGACGCCCGCCGGCCAGCCGTGGGTGGTCGCCGGCGACACCAACATCTACCGCCTCGTCGGCACCGTCTGGGAACAGGTTCCCGGGCGGGCCGTGGACCTCGATATCGGCCATTTCGGCACCATCTGGAAGACCGGGCCGGAGATCGTCGACTTCGGGTTCAGCCTGCACGTGTGGCGAGGCACGGAATGGCAACAGATCGAGCCGCCTCGTCCCACCGGCGCGAACTTTGTCACCGTGGACATCTACGGCACCCCGTGGGTCACCAACCACGACAAGATGTACCGCCGCAAGACCGGCATTGGCGGCGGCTCCTGGGGCGACGTCGGCACCGGCGGATGGTGGACCCTCAGCTTTGACATCGGCGGGTACAACAACCCGGTATACGGAGAACAGCTCTGGCGGATCGCCTACGACGGTGTCGGGCTCGACCATCCGATTCAACGGTTGGATCTCACGAGGGGTTGGGTGTTCGTGGAGGGCGAGGGGAGGGACATCAGCGTCGACCGGGATGGCCGTGCCTGGCACCTGAACTCCAGCAACCAGGTCTACTACTGGGTTTGTGCCTAGGAGCTCGGCCGAGGGGGGGTTTCGGGTGGAGTTCCAGATCCTTGGCCCGGTGCGGGCGCTGCACGGAGGCGTTGAGCTACGGCTCGGTGGGCCCAGACACCGGCGGCTGCTGGCGGTGCTGGTGCTGCGGGCCGGGCACGTCGTGCCGGTGAGCCGGCTGATCGAGGCGTTGTGGGGTGGTACGCCTCCGCGCAGCGCCTCGGCGATGGTGCACGTCCGGATGTCCGAGCTGCGGGCGGCGCTGCGCGAGGGGCGGCCCGAGTTGCTCACCCGCGACGGCGGCTACCTGCTCCGGGTGGACCCTGATCGGGTTGACGCGCAACGGTTCGAGCGGCTGGTCGCGTCGGGCGTCGCGGCGCTGGGGCACGGGGCGGCGGCGCGCGCCCGCGCCGACCTGCTGGCCGCGCTGGGGCTGTGGCGCGGGCC
>NZ_DASZCQ010000303.1:0-15742 GCF_035942955.1 Actinophytocola sp.
ACCGCGCTTTGAAGCAACGCCAGTAGAGTTGCGAATATCGTGTCCGCCACGAAGAGAAGTACGCTGATGACAGCGGAAATCGCAATAACCACGATGGTGAGCCGAATCGTCTCTTCACGAGTCGGCCAGACCACCTTCCTCATCTCAGAGCGCACCTCGCGAAACGTGCGTATGATCACGTTTTCGCGCGGCTCTTTTTCTTTCTCTCTCACGACGGACATCCGCGTTCCTTATATATCAGGTTACAGGTTACAGGTTATAGGAAGATAGCTCCTTCTCCCTGTCCCCTGTCACCTGTCACCTAGGCCTGTATCCTGGTGACGACGCCGGCGCCGACCGTGCGCCCGCCCTCGCGGATCGCGAAGCCGAGGCCACGGTCCATCGCGACGGGCTTGCCGAGCTCGACGGTCATCGCGACGGTGTCACCCGGAAGGGCGATCGGCGCCTCATCCAGGCTGACGACGCCGACCACGTCGCAGGTCCGGAAGTAGAACTGCGGCCGGTAGTTGCCGGCGAACCCGGTGCGCCGGCCGCCTTCCTTGGCCGACAGCAGGTACACGTCGGCACGGAACCGGCGCACCGGGCGCACGCTGCCCGGCAGGCAGACCACCTGGCCGCGCCGCACCTCCTCGCGCCGCACGCCGCGCAGCAGCATGGCCGCGTTGTCCCCGGCCTGCGCCCGCTCCAGCGTCTTGCCGAAGGTCTCGAGACCCGTGCACACGCTGGACCGGGTCGGCCCGAGCCCGACGACCTCGACCGGCTCGCCGACGCCGATCGTGCCCCGCTCCACCGCGCCGGTCACCACGGTGCCCCGCCCGGTGATCGTCAGGACGTTCTCGATCGGCATCAGGAACGGCAGGTCGAGCGCCCGCGGCGGCACGGCACGTGCTCGTCCACGGCCTCGAGCAGCTCGAGGACGGCCCGAGTCCAGACCGGGTCGCCGGCCAGCGCCCGCAGCCCGGACACCCGCACGACCGGCACGGCGGCGCCGTCGAACCCGTACCGCGTCAGCAGCTCCCGGATCTCCAGCTCCACCAGGTCGAGCAGCTCGGGGTCGGTGGCCAGGTCGGCCTTGTTCAGCGCCACCACGATGTGCGGCACGCCGATCCGCCGGGCCAGCACCACGTGCTCGCGGGTCTGCGGCATGGCACCGTCCTGAGCGGACACCACGAGGATCACGCCGTCCAGCTGCGCCGCTCCGGTGATCATGTTCTTCACGTAGTCGGCATGCCCCGGCATGTCCACATGCGCGTAGTGCCGGGTCGCGGTCTCGTACTCGACGTGCGCGATGTTGATCGTGATCCCGCGGGCGATCTCCTCCGGCACCCGGTCGATGCCCTCGAACGCGACGAACTTCGTCGCGGCCGGGTCCTGCTCCGCGAGCACCTTGGTGATCGCCGCCGTCAGCGTGGTCTTGCCGTGGTCGACGTGACCCATGGTGCCGATGTTGAGGTGCGGCTTGGTCCGCACGTATTGCGGCTTGCTCATCGATGTTTCCCTGGTCTGTGGCTGACGTTCAGGACCTCGCAAAGCGGTCCACCCTCCCCCACCGGTCCTGAGGGGAGCGTGGGGAAGGGTCAGCGTCGGGCGCCCGCCAGGGCGGCCGCGACCGAGCCCGGCAGGCAGAAGCCCGCGGGCAGATCGGTCACGGCCACGATGAACACGATCGGCAAGGATGCCAGCCGCCCGCCGACACGGTCACCCGAATTTCGGCGCGGCCGCTCGCGCCGTTGCCGGCTGCCGCCGACGGTGCTACGGTCGAGTTGACCGAATCGACATTTCTGGTCAAATGTTCAGCCGGTCAAACGAGGTGGCGCATGCGGGAACCGGTGAGCCGGACCGACCGGATCCTCGATGCCGCGGGCCAGTTGCTGCTGCGGTTCGGGTACCGGAAGGTCACCATCGAGGACGTCTCCCGCCGGGCGGGCATCGGCAAGGGCACCGTCTACCTGCACTGGCGCACCAAGCAGGAGCTGTTCGAGGCGTTGCTGCGGCGGGAGTCCATCGCCCTCATCGTGCGGCTGCTCGAGCGGCTGCGCGCGGATCCGGCCGAGGTCCGGCCGCATCGCATGAGCCGCGGCACCTTCCTGGCCTGCCTCGACGCGCCGCTGATGCTGGCCTTGGTCACCGGGGACAGCGAGCTGCTCGGTCAGCTGCGGGACAGCCCGCACGCGGGACAGGACCTGGTCGCGACCGACCAGATCTACGACATCTGGGCGCGGCACGGCCTGATCCGCACGGACGTGCCGAACCTGCGGTACGCGATGACCGCGGTGTCGACCGGCTTCTACCTGATCGAAGGCGATCCGGCGAGCGCGAGCCTGGATGCGCAGGCCAAGGCGGACGCGTTGGCGCACACCATTCGGGTCGCGTTCGAGCCGGCCGGTCGGCCGAGCCGGCGGGCGCTCGCGGCCGCGGCCGCCGAGGTGGCTGCGGTCAGCGACGACATCATCGGCAGCTATCGCAAGTGGATCTACTCTGACAATGGGGAAACGTCATGAGCACCATCACCGACACCTGGGGAGTTCACGAGCAGCAGTTCTGGCTGCGCGGGCAGGTACCCGCCGATCCGGTGGAGCACAAGCCGGATCTGGGGCTGTGGCACGTCTACGGCTACCCGGAGGCGGTACGCATCCTCGGCGACCCCGCCACCTTCTCGTCGAACACCAACCGCAAGGTCGCCGAGGCGGAGGGGGTCACGGCAGGCAACATCATGCAGCTGGACCCGCCGGAGCACCGCAAGCTGCGCACCCTGGTCAGCCACGCGTTCACGCCGAAGGTCGTCGCGAACCTCGAACCCCGGATCGCCGAGCTCACGCACGAGCTGCTTGACGCGGTCGCCGGCCGCGACCGGCTGGAGCTGGTCGCCGACCTCGCCTATCCGTTGCCGGTCATCGTCATCGCCGAGCTGCTCGGCGTGCCGAGCGGCGACCGGGCGCTGTTCAAGCAGTGGGTCGACAACCTGCTCGCCAACCCACAGCAGTTCTCCCTCAGCGAGAAAAACGAAGAGCAGGACCGCCGGATGAAGGTGGCGCTGCAAGAAGTCGAGCACTTCAAGAGCTACCTCGGCGAGCACACCGCGCGCCGCAGGCGCGACCCGCGCGAGGACCTGCTCAGCAAGCTCGTCGAGGCCGAAGTGGACGGTGACCGGCTGACCGACGAGCAGATCGTGAACTTCGCCATGATCCTGCTGATCGCCGGGCACATCACCACCACCATGCTGCTGGGCAACACGATCCTCTGCCTGGACCGCCGCCCCGAGCAGGCGGCACTGGTGCGCGCCGACCGCTCCCTGCTGCCGCAGGCGATCGAGGAGTCGCTGCGGTTCCTCACCCCGTTCGCCGCGCTCGGCCGGGTCACCAACACCGAGGTCCAGCTCGCCGGCCACGCCATCCCCACCAACGAGATCCTCCTGGTGTGGATCGCCGCGGCCAACCGGGATCCACGCCAGTTCACCGACCCGAACACCTTTGACGTGACCCGGGATCCCAACCCACACCTCGGGTTCGGGCGCGGCATCCACTTCTGCATCGGGGCGCCACTGGCCCGGCTGGAGGGCCGGGTCGCCCTGAACGTCCTGCTCGACCGCTACCCGACGCTGCGCACCGACCCGCAATCGCCACCGGAGTTCATGCCCCACCCCAACATGACCGGCGTTCGCGCTCTGCCCCTGCTGCTGGACTGACCCGACGCGAGCGCCGGCCGACCCGGATCCCGGGTCAGACGAAGAGCCGCTCGATCTCGCCGGGTGGGCCGGCGGCGCCGAACAACGGGCCGCTGGCGGTCTTGGCGCCGATGTCGCGCCACCACGCCAGTTGGTCCTCGGTCTCGATGTGGCCGACGATGACCGAGGCGTCGGTGCTGCCGACGAGCGGGACGAGGTCGCGTATGGCGCGGACGAAGAGGGTGTCCTTGTCCATGCCGCGGGTGACCCGGCTGATCACGCGCTTGGCCATCTTGACGGCGCCGACCGGAAGGTCCTCAAGGCAGGCCAGATCGCCGCGGGTGGTGCCGAACTCGTGCAGTACCACGGAGATTCCGAGGTCGACCAGGATGTCGAGGTTGTCCTCGGCAAGGCCGTCGATCATGCACAGGGCCTGGACGGGCATGCCGAGGCGCAGTTGCTTGTTGGGCATGCCGGTATCGAGCAGGGCGGCCTGAACCGTGGACACGAGATCCGGATCGGCGGCCTGCTGCCGGTTCAGCTCGACGTAGAGCTGCGGGAGATCGCCGGACACCCGGTGCTTCCAGGACATGATCTGCTCGCAGGCGCGGCTGAGCACCCACCGGCCGATCGGCAGGCTCAGCCCGGTCTCCTCGAGCACCTCGATGACCCGGTCATGGTCCAGCAAACCCTGGGTCGCGTGGTCCCAACGCAGAAGTGGTTGCACCGCAACGATTGTACGGTCCTCGACGGAGACGAGCGGTTGGTACTCCAGCTCGATGTCGCCGCTCTCCCAGGCGCCGGGGATGGACGCGGCCAGGTTGTACCGGGTTCGGTCGCGCTCCCCCAACTCGCGGTCGACCATCGCCCACTGCCGGCGGCCGGACGCCTTGAGCCGGCGCAGCGTGATGTCCGTGGCTTGTAACAGCTCCGTCGGATTCGCGTCGGCCGGCGGCGACTCGAGCACGGCGATGCACGCGGTGGTGGCGACGCCGTTGTCGGCGACGTAGAACGGTTCGCCGAGCTCGTCGTTGATCCGCTGGGCGATGGCCGCCGCGGCCGGCGTCGACGGCGTGGTCTCGATCATGATGCCGAACTCGTCGGCGTCGAGCCGGGCCACCAGCGCCGACTCCTCCTCCACGACCGAGTTCAGCCGCTGCGCGACGACCTGCAGCAGCCGGTCGCCGACGTGCCGGCCGGGGCCGTCGTTGACCGCGGCGAAGCCGTCGAGGTCGATGTGGAACAGGGTGATCGACTCGACGGCGTGCTTGCCGGCCAGCGCCTCCTCGATCTTGCTGATGAACCGCTGCCGGTTGGCCAGCCCGGTCAGCGCGTCGTGCGTGGCCTGGAACCGCAGCTGGTCCTCGAGCAGGTACTTGTCGGAGATGTCCTCCACCGTGGTGACGTAGTGCCGCGGCGTGCCGTCCGGGTGGCGCAGCACCGAGCAGGACAGGTACACCAGCACCTCGTCGCCACCCTTGCGCAGCAGCTTTCGCCGTTCCCGGAACGGAAGCGTGTCCTCATCGAGCAGCTCCCGGTACCGCAGCGTCAGGTACTCGGTCTCGTCCGGGTGGAACAGCTCCTGCAGCTTCTTACCGGCCAGCTCCCGGCTCGGGTACTCCAGGATGTCGGCCAGCGCCCGGTTGGTCCGCACCAGCGAGCCGTTCAGGTCGCTGATCGCCATCCCCACCGACGACGACGTGAAGATCTCGCGGAACAGCGCCTCGCTGGCCTGCAGGTCGCGCTCGACGTTCTCCTTGGCGTGCGTCAGCGCGCGCTTGATGTCCTCCTGCTCGGCGAACAACCGGGCCCGCATCCCGTTGGCGAACCCACCGGACAGCGCGCCGAGCACGGCCGCGACCCGCACCGGCAGCCGCTGCACGCCGCACAGTTCCGGAAGCTCCGGCAGCGCGGCGGCGAGCAGGTCGACCGAGCAGCGCAGGCAGACCGGCTTGGTCATGCCGAACTCGACCATCTCGGCGCCAAGATCGGCGGCCGGGTCGGCGGTGAAGTCGCCGGCTCGGATGAGCGTGGTCAGCCGGTCGACGAACCCGAGCAACGCGCCCTCGATCTCGTCGCGAGACCGCGCCACGTAGATGACCTGAGTCAGCGCCCCAGCCCACTGTCTGGCCAGCTCAGCTCGGTCCACCGGCGCCGTCCATGGGCCACGTCATCGCGCTGTCCTTCTCAACGAGCCAGGAGAAAACGTTAACAGTTGCCGTTTAAGTGGTGCTAGTGGGTGGAGAGACCACTCTGCACCTAATCGGGCACGAAGCGCCACCCTCGACACGCACATCCGGTGGCCCGGGCTGTACCCCAAAAGAGTGAATCACGGCTTGTAACCAACCCCGGCGTACATATTGGAACGCTTCCAGTCGTCGCGGCCGTCGTCCGGGCGTTCCGGGCGCCACTGCGGGGTGTACACGACGCCGGGCGCCACGAGCTCGAACCCGTCGAACATCCGGACGATCTCAGCGTGCGTGCGCGGGTGGATCGGATCCTGGCTGAACCCGCACATCCGCACCGCGTCGGCCATTCCGGCGGGCGCGCTGTCGGACGTCATCGCCGACAGCGCCAGATAGCTCCCGGCGGGCAGCACGTCCCGGTACCGGGCGGCCATCCCCCACGGGTCGTCGGAGTCGGGGATGAACTGCACGACGCCGACCATGAGCAGCCCCAGCGGCTCGCTGAAGTCGATGAGCCGCTTGGTCGTCGGCGATCCCAGGACCGCCTCCGGCTCGCGCATGTCGGCCTGGATGACCGCGGCCAGGTCGTTGCCCTCGAGGAGCAGCTCGCTGTGCGCCACCGCGACCGGCTCGTAGTCGACGTACACCACCCGGGTCTCCGGGCAGACCTGCTGCGCCACCTCGTGCACGTTGCCGACGGTCGGAATGCCGGAGCCGAGGTCGAGGAATTGGCGGATCCCCTGCTCCACCAGAAACAGCACGGCCCGGCGCAGAAACCCCCGGTTCATCCTGGCCATGTCGGGCGCCGGCAGCACGCTGGCCAGCCGCTCGGCCATCGCCCGGTCCCCCGCGAAGTTGTGGCCTCCTCCCAGCAGATAGTCGTATACCCGCGCAGCGCTGGGCCGGTCCACGTTGACGGTTTCCGGAACCCAGCTCGAAGTCAAAACCACCACGCACTTCCAGTCGGTTGTCGGACAGTAACGAGCAGACTACTGAGTACCATCCGCCGATCAGGACCGGAAGGGTCGTAATGCTCCTGGGTTAACCCACGTGTCCGACGATGTGCTCCGGCCGGACCGGGATCCGGGTCAGCGCCCGGCCGGTGGCGGCGCGGATGGCGGCAACGATGGCCGGGGTGGAGGAGATGGTCGGGGGCTCGCCGACGCCCCGCAGACCGTACGGAGCGTGCGGGTCGGCCAACTCGAGGACGTCAATCGACATCGGGGGCATGTCGAGAACGGTCGGGATCAGGTAGTCGGTGAACGACGGGTTGCGGATCTTGCCGTCGACCACCTGGATCTCCTCCATCACGGCGAGCCCGAGGCCCTGCGCCGAGCCGCCCTGGATCTGGCCGAGCACGGCGTCTGGGTTCATCGCCCGGCCCACGTCCTGCGCGCAGGCCAGCTCGACGACGCGCACCAGGCCCAGCTCGACGTCCACGTCGACCACGGCCCGGTGCGCCGCGAACGCGTACTGGACGTGCGCGTTTCCCTGACCGGTCAACGGATCCAGCCCCTCGGTGGGGCGGTGCCGCCACTGGACGGTCCGCTCGACGACCCGATCTCCCAGCACCTCAACAAGGTCGAGTTCGTCGAGCGAGGCGGCGCCGGCCAGCTCGAGCACCTCGGCGCGCACGGCCTCGCACGCCGCGCGCACCGCGCCGCCGGTGACGTAGCTCTGCCGGGAGGCGGAGCTGGACCCGGCGCTGCCGATCGACGTGTCGGCAGGCTGGATAGTCACCCGCTGCACACCCAGCTCGGTCCTTGCGATCTGCGCCTGCAGCGTGACCAGGCCCTGGCCCACCTCGGCGGCGGCGGTGTGCACCGAGACCACCGGCTCGCCGCCGATCACCTCGAGGCGCACCCGGGCGGTGGAGTAGTCGTCGAAGCCCTCGGAGAAGCAGACGTTCTTGATCCCCACGCCGTAGCCGACGCCGCGCACCACGCCCTCGCCGTGCGTGGTGTTGGAGACGCCGCCCGGCATCTCGCGGAGGTCCACCGGGGTGGCGACCGGCGGCGGCAGCGGCTTGTCCCGCACCCGCTCGAGCAGCTCGGCGACCGGTGCCGGCGAGTCGATCACCTGCCCGGTCGGCATGGTGTCGCCCTCGGCGAGGGCGTTGCGGATGCGCAGCTCCACCGGGTCCATGCGCAGCGCCGCGGCCAGCTTGTCCATCTGGGACTCGTAGCCGAACGCCGCCTGCACCGCGCCGAAGCCGCGCATGGCCCCGCACGGCGGGTTGTTGGTGTACATGCCGCGGCAGTCCACGGACACGTTGGGCACCCGGTACGGCCCGACGCCGAGGGTCGCCGCGTTCGCCGAGACGGCCGAGGTGGTGGACGCGTACGCGCCGCCGTCGAGCAGGATCTCGGCGCGCACGTACACCAGGTCGCCGTCGGAGGTGGCGCCGTGCTCGTAGCGCAGCACGGCCGGATGCCGGTGCACGTGGCCGAAGAACGACTCCTCCCGGCCGTACACCAGTTTTACCGGTTTAAGGGTGTGCAGGGCCAGCATGCACGCGTGGACCTGCATGGACAGGTCCTCGCGCGCGCCGAACGCCCCGCCGACGCCGGCCAGGTGCAGCCGGACCTTCTCGGCCGGCAGCCCGAGCGCCCTTGCCACCTGCTTCTGGTCGACGTGCAGCCACTGCGTCGCTATATAAAGGTCGACGCCGCCGTCCTCGGCCGGCACCGCGAGCCCCGACTCCGGCCCGAGGAACGCCTGGTCCTGCATGCCCACCGTGTACTCGCCGGTGACCACGACGTCGGCGGTCGGGTTCGGCTCGCCCCGGCGGATCCGCACGTGCCGCACGACGTTTCCGGCCGGGTTGTCCGGGTGCAGCACCGGGGCCGCGGCGGTCAACGCGACCTCGGGGTCGGTGACCGGGTCGTGCACCTCGTAGTCGACCACGATCCGGTCGACGGCCCGGCGCGCGGTCTCCGGGTGGTCGGCGGCGACCACGGCGATCGGCTCGCCCTGGTAGCGGACCACGGTCGCGGCCAGCACCGGTTGGTCGGGATGCTCGAGCCCATAGATGTTGTCACCGGGCACGTCGTCGTGGGTCAGCACGGCGGACACCCCGGGCAGGGCGAGCGCGGCCGAGATGTCGATCGACTTGATCGTGGCGTACGGGTGCGGGCTGCGCAGGGTGGCGCCCCAGAGCATCTCGTCGGCCCACAGGTCGGAGGAGTACGCGAACTCGCCGCGGACCTTCAGCGCGCCGTCCGGCCGGACCGGGCTGTCGCCGATGCGACCCGTCACGGTCGTCGTCAATGCCGTGGTCATCGACCCGCCTCCAACCGCTCGCTCGCCGCCCGCAACTCGGCGGCGACGTCTACTTCGGACACTCCGGCGATCTCGCCGTCCTCGACCACGGTCCGCCCGCCGACCAGCAGCAGGGCCAGCGGCGGCAGCGCGCCGAGCACCAGCGCGGCCACCGGGTCGGCGATCCCGGCGTGCTCGAGCCGGTCAAGCCGCCACAGCGCGAGGTCGGCCTGCTTGCCCGGTTCGAGGGAGCCGATCTCCTCCTGCCGGCCGAGGCACCGGGCGCCGCCCATCGTGCCCAGCCACAGCGCCTTCCGCGCGGTCAGCGCGTCCGGCCCGCCGCGCAGCCGAGCCAGGTAGGTGGCCCAACGCAGCTCCACACCCAACCCCCCGTCCTCATTGGACGCGGCACCGTCCACCCCGAGCCCGACCGGGGCGCCGGCGTCGAGCAGGTCGCGCACCCTGGCGATCCCGGCGCCGAGCCGGGCGTTGGACGTCGGGCAGTGCGCGACCCCGGTTCCGGCCGCCCCGAGCCGGCGCACCGCGCCGTCGGACAGGTGGATTCCGTGGGCCAGCCACACGTCCCCGCCCAGCCAGCCCAGCTTCTCGGCGTACTCGGCCGGGGTGGCGCCGAACTCGGCCCTGCACTGCTCCTCCTCGTCGGCCGTCTCGGCGAGGTGGGTGTGCAGCCGAACTCCCTTGTAGCGGGCCAACTCCATCGCCGCGCTCATCAGCTCGGGCGTCACCGAGAACGGCGAGCACGGCCCGACCGCGACGCGCACCATCGCGCCAGGCGACGGGTCGTGGTAGCGGTCGATGGCCGCCTCGGTGCCGGCCAGCGCGTCGTCCATGGATTCCACGATGGAGTCCGGCGGGAGGCCGCCCTTCGACTCGCCGCGGTCCATCGACCCGCGGACGGCGTGCAGGCGGACACCCACCCGGTGCGCCGCCTCCACCACGGACGCGAGCAGGTCGCCCCGGCCGCGGGGGAACACATAGTGATGGTCGGCCGCGGTGGTGCAGCCGGTGCGGGCGAGCCGGGTCAGCCCGGCGGTCGCGGCCGCGTGGGTGATCTCCTCGTCGATGCCCGCCCAGACCGGGTAGAGCGCGGTCAGCCACTGGAAGAGGGTGGATTCCTGGGCCAGGCCCCTTGTCGCCCACTGGTACAGGTGATGGTGGGTGTTCACCAGACCCGGGGTGACCAGGCAGCCCCGCCCGTCCACCCGGCGGTCCCCCGCGGTCGGCGCCGGGCCGGCCCCGACCGCCTCGATCAGTCCATCGTGGACGATCACGTGGCCGGTGGGGTGCTCGGTGCCCTCGGCGTCCACGGTGGCGACGGCGGCGCCGTCGATCACGATCCTCATGATCCGCCACCGGCCGCGAGCCGGACCGCGTCCAGGATCTTCTCGTATCCGGTGCAGCGGCACAGGTTTCCGGCCAGCGCCTCCCTGATCTCGGCGTCCGACGGGTGCGGGTTGCGGTTGATCAGGTCGTGCGCGGCGACCACCAGGCCCGGCGTGCAGAACCCGCACTGCACGGCCCCGGTGCGCACGAACGCCTCCTGCATGGGGTCGAGCTCGTCGCCCGAGCCGAGCCCCTCCACGGTGCGCACCCGCCGGCCCTCGGCCTGTCCGGCCGCCACCAGGCAGGCACACACCGGCACATCGTCCAGATATACCGTGCACGATCCGCATTCGCCCTGCTCGCAGGCGTTCTTCGCGCCGGGAAGGCCGAGCCGCTCGCGCAGCACGTAGAGCAGGCTCTCGCCCGGCCAGACATCATCGGCGGTGCGCGGCTCCCCGTTCACCTCGACGGTCACCCTGATCATGACCACCCTCCCGAGCAGTAGTCCCGCCAGGCCCACGCCAGCGTGCGGCGGGCCAGCACGGACAGCGCGTGCCGCCGGTACGCGGCGGTGCCGCGCACGTCGTCGATCGGCCGGGCGGCCGCCCCGACCAGCTCGCCGAACCGGCCGAGCACGGTGTCCGGCAACGGCGCCCGCGACTCCCAGCGGCCGGCCATCTCGGCGGCGGCGAACGCCTCGGCGGCCGGCGCACGCAGCGGGGTCGGCCCGGCCGAGCCGATCCCGGTGCCGACGGCCCGGCGGCCGGGGTCGATGGCGACGGCGAACGAGCACACCGCGATGACCATCGCGTTGCGGGTGCCGACCTTGGCGAACTGCTGCGGGCCGGGCGCCATCGGCACCAGCACCGCGGTGACCAGCTCGTCGGGGTCGAGCGCGGATCGCTTGGGGCCGAGGAAGAACTCCTCGGCCGGCAGCGTCCGCGACCCGCGCACCGAGGCGATCTCGACCACGCCCTGGCCGGCCAGCAGCGGCGGGTGGGCGTCCCCGGCCGGCGACGCCGAGCCCAGGTTTCCGCCGACCGTGCCACGGTTGCGGATCTGCGGCGAGCCCACCGTGCGCGCGGCCATGGCCAGCCCCGGCAGCCGGGCGCCGAGCTCGGTGATGATCCGGGTGTACGGCACACCGGCGCCGATGCGGATCGCGCCGTCGTCGGTGTCCCATTCGGACAGCTCGGCGACCCTGGTCAGGTCCAGCAGCGCGGCCGGCCGGCGCACGTCGAAGTTCAGCTCGACCATGACGTCGGTGCCGCCGGCGATCGGCACGGCGTCCGGGCGCTCGGCCTTCATGGCCAGCGCCTCGGCCAGCGAGCCGGGCCTCAGGAAGTCCATTGTGTACTCACCACCAGGCCAGCCCGGCCGGCGGCGCGTCGTCGCGCAGCACGGTTCCCTCGATCAGGCCGTACGGCCGGTCCGCCGCGTAGAAGACCTCGCCGGGATTGTCCAACCCGAACGGCGCCAGGTCCACCAGGAAGTGGTGCTTGTTGGGCAGCGCCAGCCGCACCTCGACCACTTCGTCCCGTGTGGACAGCACCCGTTGGCCCATGGCGTACAGGGTCTGCTGCAGCGAAAGGCTGTGCGTGTCGGCGAACGCCGCCAGCAGGTGGCGCGTCGACCCGGCGTACGAGGCGGCCCAGTCGGCCCGCTCGGCCGCGACGTGCCGCCACCGGGCGGTAACCGCGGTGGCCAGGATCCGGTCGGTGGTCTCGGGCAGCGTGGTGTACCGGTCCTTGTGGTAGCCGTGGAACTCCGACCCGGTCGTGTTGAGCACCACCAAATCCTCCACTCCGGACACCACCCAGGCCTGCTCGCCGTCGTAGCAGACGGTGGCGGTCCGGGTGCCGGCGCCGCGGCTGAATGAGTGGTGGCCCAGCCGGTCCCAGGTGTACTGCTGGATGTGCACCCTGGCCCGGTGGATCGTCGGCGTCTCGTCGACGAAGTGCCGGGCCAGCCGCAGGCCGAAGTCCTCGATCTGGCCCACCCCGTCGCGGGCGAACGCGTACACCGTGTTCTTCTGCGTGTCGGTGGGCAGCACCCCGCTGTTGTCCCCGGTGAGATGGGTGGCGGCCAGGTCGCCGGCCAGCGTGGTGGTGACGTTGAGGTCGGTGATGGTGTGCCGGTCGGTGCCGCGGTCCACCCGGACCAGCCGGGTCTCGGCCTTGCCGTACCGGTTGTCGCCGAGCACGATACCCATGATCAGCTCCCCCGGTAGGTCGAGTAGCCGAACGGGCTGATCAACAGCGGCACGTGGTAGTGCTCGGTCGGGTCGGTGATCCGGAAGGCGACGGTCACCTCGGGGAAGAAGGCGGGCTGGCCGAGGCTGGTGAAGTACGGGCCGGTCCCGAAGGTCAGCCGGTAGACCGCCGGCTGGTCGAACTCCCCCTTGGCCCGCCCGTCGGCACCGATCTGCAGCTCCCCCAGCATGGTCCAGCTTCCGTCGGGATCCCGCCGTTCCAGCCGGACCGCGATGCCGGCCGCCGGGCAACCCCGGCTGGTGTCCAGGACGTGGGTGGACAGGCTCACGCCATCACCTCGCAAGCTTCGGTGACGGCCAGCCCGCCGCCTCGTCCCCCGGCGGCGGAACAGTATTCATTGTTCGCTCCGCAAGCTCCGCCAAGCCTGCGTCTTCTCGTTCCTCCAAGACGCAGGAGCATCGAATGGTTCGCTCCGCAAGCTCCGCTCATGCCCCGACCAGCTTCCGCAGCCGCAGGTTGGCGATCTGGCGCAGCTCCTCGCGGACGGTCTCGCGCTCGGTGGACGGGTCGTTGCCGAGCCGGGCGCGCAGGGCGGCGAGGATCTCCTCGGCGGACCGGCCGGTGGCGTTGATCACGAACAGGTGGCCGAAGCGCCGCTCGTACTCGGCGTTGGCGGCCCGCAGCTCCTCCTGCAGCTCGAGGTCGCCGCGGGCCTCGGACTGCTCGTCGCGCGACCAGCTCGCCTCCCGGCTCTCCCCGGTGACCCGCTCGCCGATCCGCGGGTGCGCGGCAAGGGCCTGCTCGATGTCCGCCCAGTCCAGCTTGGCGAACACCCGGTCGGACACCTGCTCCAGCGTCGCGACATCGTGGTACGGCCGGTGCACGATCAGCTCGTCGGCCCAGCGCCGGGCGGCGCAGCAGGCCAGCAGCTCGCGCTCGGCGTGCTCCGGCTCGGCCTCGTTCAACGTTTCCAGCGGCGACTCGGTCGGCATCATGGCACTGTATATCGCCGCAGGTGACCGGTCAGATGCTGTGCACTACCACGGTCGCGACCTCGATCGCGTGCTCGCAGGCCCGGCCGTCGCCAGCGCGCTGCCCGGCGTGCACGCGCACGCTCTGGGTGTCGGTCAGCCCGACCACGACCGAGCAGGTCGCGCTCGGCAGCTCGTGGCTGTGCCCCAGCGCCGCGGCCGGCTGGCCGCCGATGGTCAGCGGCTCCAGCCACGGCTCCCCGGTGCTCCCGATCGACGCGCCCGCGCCGGTCCGATACTCGTAGCCGAGCCGATCCTGGCCCAGGTACAAATCGATGAGCAGCAGCGGCGACACCGGCGGCAGCCACGAGCAGGACCAGTGCTTCTCGGACGGAATCCCGTCGGGCATCCCCGGGCCCGGATACCCCAGCCCCGCCGCCCGCGCGCCGGGAAGAAGGTCGCACGCCCGCCAGGCAAAGGCGCCCGCGTCCAGCTGCCGCGGAATCGGCGGCCGCGCCGGCTGCTCATCCCCGCACCCGGTCACCAGCACCGCCAGCACAACCACCCACACCGCGCGCACAGTATGGATATCGCCCAACCCGACCCTAGGGTTCCGGCAAAATGCCGGTGTGTCCCGCCTCCCGGCAGCCGTGTCCCGCCTCCCGGCAGCCGTGTCCCGACCTCGTCAGCTCGGCCCGGCGACCAGTTCCTCGCGCGGGGGGGTGAGCCCTGAAACCGAGGGCCGCGCCCCAGCGGGTTTCGACAAAGCCGGCCACGCCCCCGACCCCGATTCCGGACGTTCGCCGGAACACGAACTATGTAGACATGAGCCGACGACGGCGCCGGGCACCGGTCATGGGGTGCGAACTGTGCGTCATCATCTCGGCTCGGCCAGCAGCTCCTCGAGCGCGTGGTGAGCACTGAACCCCTGGGTTCCACCAAGATCGCCAGGTGAGAACCGAGGGCCGCGCGGCGCGCTGCGCGCACTGAGTGCGGCGCGGCCCTCGGTTCTGGCACCGCGATCTGCGGCACCGCGCCCAGCAACGGTTTCGACAAAGGCGCCCGCGCCGCGCGGCCGTTGTTGGCACGGCGATCTGCGGTGCGGGGGCACCGATCGAGGGGTGCGGTTGTGCGTGGTCAGCTGAGTTCGGCGAGCAGTTCATCGAGCTGGCGGGTGAGGGCGGAGGGTGTGCCGGGGACGAGGGTGACCCAGCGCTGGGCGCCGGTTGGCTTGCGGGTGAACAGGTAGCGGCCGGCGGTGGTGTCGTAGACGCTGACCACGTGGCCGGCGCGGCGGCGGCGGTCGAACGTGCGGGTGCGGGCGGCGCCGAAGTGGGCGAAACCCACGGTGCCGGCGGCAAGGTCGGCGATCTTGTAGGCCTCGGACTTGCCGAGGCCCGAGGAGATCAGCGTGCGCGCGAGGCTGGCGGGGTCGCGGCCGGAGCGGGCCACGGCGGCGTCCAGGGTCTCGGCCGGCAGGGTGATCGACACGCCGGTGCCTGGCGGGTGCGGCGGCAGCAGCGACACCGCCGCCCCGATCATCTCGCCGGCCGGGAACGTGCGCAGGGTCAGGCGATCCTCGTCGCGGATCGCGATGGTGGCCGTGGTGGTCGTGGCGGGGTTCGCCGCGATGAGGGCGCTCACCGTCCGGCCGTCCGGCCGCCGCAGCCGGGCGTCGACCTCCCATTCCGGGCGGGCCAGCATGCGCAGCCGGAAGACCACGCGGCCGTCCACCGCCGTGGGCCAGCCGAGTTCCTTGTCCGCCAACGACTCCCACGCCTC
This sequence comes from Actinophytocola sp., assembly GCF_035942955.1. GTDB lineage: Bacteria > Actinomycetota > Actinomycetes > Mycobacteriales > Pseudonocardiaceae > DASYTH01. The sequence goes on from NZ_DASZCQ010000303.1 coordinate 15,422, forward strand.
GGCGGTCAGCTCGGCACGCTCCTCGAGGGTGGCGCCGTGGGAGTCGAGCTCGAATATCGGTGGGAACGGGCCGAGCTGGAGGTGCTCCCACAACACGTCGTACTCCAGCGCGGACAGCGTGATCGTCTGCCCCACGACGCGGACCCGTCAGCTCGCCTCCGGATCCGGGTCGTCGCCGATCACCGGCGGGGACACCGGCGGGCCGCCGGCGTCCCAGAACTCGTCGTGGTAGCCCCGCAGGAAATCCGGCGAGCGGTGCTCGGCGTCCTCGGCTCGGCGCGCGGCGGCGGCCGGCAGCAACGAGCCCGTCCCGGACGCGGC
>NZ_DASZCQ010000304.1:0-12864 GCF_035942955.1 Actinophytocola sp.
CCCCCGGCGCACCTAGCCCGAGGTGTCCTGGAGTGACCAGCGGTTGCCGTCGGGATCGGTGAAGAACACGAACGCGCCGCCGGGGCCGCGCTGGACCTCGCTGACCTCCACGCCCCGCCCGGCAAGCTCGGCCCGTGCCGCGTCGATGTCCCGCACGACCAGCTGGCAGCCGGCCGCGGTGCCCGGCTCGGCGTCGGTGACCCCCTTGCCGATGGCGATCGAGCAGGGCGACCCTGGCGGGGTCAGCTGCACGAACCGCAGGTTCTCGTTGACCGTGTGGTCGTGGTCGACGGTGAACCCGGCTTTCTCGGCGTAGAAGGCTTTCGCCCGGTCCACGTCGGACACGGGCACGATGACGAGCTCGAGCTTGTAATCCATGGCCGCAACCTATCAGCGACAATGCCGCCATGCGCGTTCTCGTCACCGGCGCCTCGGGATACGTCGGCCACGCCGTCGTCCGGGCGCTGCACACCACCGGCCACGATGTCCGTGCCCTGCCCGGAGATCTGCTCGACGGGGACGCGGTCGGCGCCGCGGTCTCCGATGTGGACGGTGTGATTCATCTCGCGGCCCGCAGCAACGTGCGCGAGTCGTTCGAGCGGCCTGACGTGTACTACCGGACGAACGTCACCGGCACGCTCACCCTCCTCGACCGCCTCGCCCCCGGCACCCGTCTCGTCCTCGCCTCGACCGCCAGCGTGTACGGCGCCCCGCCGACCCAGCCCATCACCGAGTCCACCGCCCTGAACCCCCAGAACCCTTACGCCGCAACCAAAGCCGCCGCCGAGGCCGCGCTCGGCTGGTACGCCCCAGCACGCCGCCTTGCCGCCGCCACGCTGCGGATCTTCAACGTCGCCGGCGCCGTCGACGGCCACGGCGACCCCGACGGCACCCGGATCCTTCCCCGCGCCGTGTCCGCCGCCGCCGGCAAACTGTCCCATGTGGACGTCTACGGCGACGGCTCGGCCGTCCGCGACTTCGTCCACGTCGCCGACGTCGCCAACGCCTTCACCCTGGCCCTTGCCGCCGTCCAACCCGGCCGCCATCGCGCGTACAACGTGGGCGCCATCCCCGCCACGATCGCCGACATCATCGCCACCACCGAGCGCGTCACCGCCCGCCCGGTCCCCGTCGTCCACCACGACCGCCACCCCCACGAGGTCCCCGACCTTCGCGCCGACACCACCCTCATCCGCCGGGAGCTGGGCTGGGGCCCGACCCACACCACCCTGGACGGCCTCATCGCCGACCAGTGGCGGTCAGAGCTCACATCGCCGCGAGGATTGGCTCAGTAACACCGGTCTCGTGCGCACCGCCCAGATCCCGCCCAGCTGTATTTTCTAGCTCGGGCAAGGCTGTGCTTGTTAGCTCGGGCAAGGCCGCCGGTCGCCTTCGGCGAGCGGCCTGGGGTCGGGTTGCGTAGTGGGTTGCGGGCCGGGGTGGGTGGTTGGGTGGCGTGGGTGGTCGGCTGACGACGCCTGCGGGCAGGGCTCTTTCCTCGCCCTGCCCTTGTCGTCGTGTGGCGGCCGCCCTCGCCAAAGATTGGCGACCTCAGCGCAGTTTTCACACACGCCTCAGGGGCGCTGGACCAGCTGGTGGTTGAGCAAACCTCATCGGTTCGTTCACACACGCCTCGGGGTTGAGCCAACCTCATCGATCCGCGAGAGCGAGGCGGGCGCCGAGGGCGACGAACGCGGCGGCGAAGGTGCGGCGCATCCAGGACAGCACCTTCGGCCGGGAGATCACGTGGTTGCGGATCGCGGCGGCGAACAGGCCGTAGCCGATGAAGACCACGAACGTCATCAGCATGAACACCGCGCTCAGCTCGACCATGCGCAGCAGGGCGCTGGGCTCGCCCGCGGTGACGAACTGCGGCAGGAACGCGAGGAAGAAGATCGTGAGCTTCGGGTTGAGGATGTTGACCAGCACCCCGGAGGCGATCACCCGCAGCGCCGGGCGCGGCGCGGTGTCCCGCTCCACGCGCAGCGCGCCCTGCTCCCGCAGCGTGCTCCATGCCATGTACAGCAGGTACGCCACGCCCAGATATTTGATCACCTGGAACGCCACCGCGCTGGCGTGCAGCAACGCCGCCAGGCCGGTGATCGCCGCGACCATGTGCGGGACGATGCCGAGCGTGCAGCCGAAGGCGGCGACCACGCTGGCCCGGCCGCCGCGGGACAGTCCGGCCGCCATCGTGTAGAGCACCCCCGCGCCCGGGGTGACGACGACGATCAACGAGGTCAGCAGGAACTCGAGGCTCACAGCCGATCACACTACCGGCGACCGGAGCGCACCTCGACGATCGCGGCGGCGAGCAGGCCGATGCCCTCCCGGATGGTGCGCTCGCTCAGCGTCGCGTAGCCGAAGATCAGGCCGCCGTCGCCGGCATTCCCGATGCGGTACGGGGTGACGCCGTGGACGCCGACACCCCGCAGGGCCGCCGCGGCGACCACCGCGGCCTCGTCGAGGTCGGGTGGCAGCCGGGTGACCAGGTGCAGACCGGCGGCGATCCCGGCCGGGCGCAGCTCGGGCAGGTGCTCGCGCAGGGCGTGCAGCAGCGCGTCGCGGCGCCGCCGGTACATCGGCCGCATCCGGCGCAGGTGCCGGTCGAACTCGCCGCGGGACAGGAAGTCGGCGAACACCAGCTGGTCCAGCGCCGGGGAGCCGCGGTCGGCGAGCACCTTGGCCGCGACGACGCCGTCGACCAGGCGCGGCGGAACCACGAGCCAGCCGAGGCGCAGCCCCGGCGCGAGGGTCTTGCTGGCCGTGCCCGCGTAGACCACGTGGTCCGGCGCCAGCCCCTGCATGGCGCCGACGGGCGCGCGGTCGTAGCGGTACTCCGCGTCGTAGTCGTCCTCGACGATCAGCGTCCCGCGCCGGGTGGCCCAACGCAGCACCGCGGCCCTCGCCTCGGCCGACAGCACGGCGCCGGTCGGCCACTGATGGGACGGGGTCAGGATCACGGCGTCGGCGTCGCTGCGCTCCAGCGCGTCGACCCGGATGCCGCCGTCGTCGACCGGGATGCCGACCAGCTCCAGCCCGGCCGACGCGGCGGCCGGGCGGCAGTCGTCGTCGGCCGACGGGTCCTCGACGGCCAGCCGCTTCGCGCCGGACTTGGCCAGGACCTGGATGAGCAGCGCGATGCCCTGGGCGTAGCCGTTGCAGATCAGCACGTTGGCCGGCTCGGCCGCGGTCCCGCGCACCCGGTTGAGGTAGTCGGCCAGCGCCGCGCGCAGCTCGGGCATCCCGTGCCCGCTGAGGTAACCGAACCGCTCGTGCGGGGTCTCGGTGAGCACGCGGCGTGCCGAGCGCAGCCACGCGGCCCGGGGAAAGTGCACCGTGTCGGCCCGGCCGTAGCCGAAGTCGATCCGCGGCGCCGGCGCGGGTTCGGCCGGTGCCGGGGCCGGTGCCGGTCCCGGGCCGATGGCGACCTGGGTGTACCCGCCCGCCCGGCTGGTCAGGTAGCCCTCGGCCACGAGCTGCTGGTAGGCCTCGACCACCACGCCGCGGGAGACGCCGAGGTCGGCGGCCAGCGTGCGGGTGGCCGGCAGCGCGGTGCCCAGCCGCAGCCGGCCGGACCGGATGTTGTCCCGGATCGCGGCCTCGACCTGCCGGTGCATCGGCACGGAGCCGGCCCGGTCCAGGGCGATCAGCAGCTCCCCGGCGAGAGAATTGGTCCTCAAATCACGCATCGAATCGGACCTTACCGCATGGACCGATTCCTGTGAGGCTCTCAGCCATGACGACGACGAACCCCACCAGGGACCGGCTCGACGGGCAGCTGCTGCTGCCGGGCGACGCGGCCTACGACGAGGCCCGCACGGTCTGGAACGCGATGGTCGACCGGCACCCGCGGATGATCATCCGCTGCGCGAGCGTCGGCGACGTGGTGACCGCGGTGCGCACCGCCCGCGAGCTCGACCTGGAGATCGGCGTGCGCTGCGGCGGGCACAGCGTGCTCGGCCTCGCGGTGCCCGACGGCGGTCTGATGATCGACCTCACCCCGCTCGGCGGCGTCCGGGTCGACCCGGTCCGCCGGGTCGCCGCGGTGCAGGGCGGCGCGCTGCTCGGCGCGCTCGACCGCGCGGCGCAGCGGCACGGGCTGGCGACGACCGCGGGGAACGTCTCGCACACCGGCGTCGGCGGGCTGACCCTCGGCGGCGGGATGGGCTGGCTGGCCCGGCAGTACGGGCTGGCGTGCGACAACGTGCTCTCCTACCAGCTGGTGACCGCCGACGGCCAGGTGATCAGGGCCAGCCGGACCGAGCACCCGGACCTGTTCTGGGGATTGCGCGGCGGCGGCGGGAACTTCGGCATCGTCACCGAGTTCGAGTTCCGGTTGCACCCGGTGGGCACGCGGGCCCTGCTGGCCGAGTACTCGTTCCCGCTCGAGTCGGCGCTGCCCGTGCTGCGCGGGTGGCGGGAACTCAACGCGCAGGCGCCCCGGCAGGCCACGTTCACCGCGTCGATCGGTCGCGACGGCCTGGCCACCGTCGGGTTCGTCTGGGTCGGCGACCCGCGGCGCGGCCGGCGGCTGCTCCCGGAGTTCGCCGCGCTCGGCCGGCCGGTGGCGCACCGCGTCATCGAACCGTCCTATGTAGAGCTTCAGCGGATGGACGACGTCGTCGGGCGGCACGCGCTGCGCCGCTACTCGAAGGGGCACTACCTGCGGGAGTTCCCGGACGCGGCGATCGAGGCGTTCCTGCGCAGGGGCACCGTCGACGGTGGCGGCGAGAACCTGCCGAACGTCGGGCTGCAGGCGTACGGCGGGGCGATCGCCGACGTGCCCGACGACGACGCGGCGTTCGCCCATCGCGGCACCATGTTCGAGTACGGCACCGGGATCAGCTGGGCCGACCCGGCCGAGGACGCCGACCGGATGGCCGCCGCCCGCCGGGCCGCAACGGCGCTGGCCCCGTTCGCCAGCGGCGTGTACGTCAACGCGCTGTCCGACGACGGCGCCGACGGGGTGCGCCGCGCCTACCCCGCGGCCAAGCTGGCCCGGTTGACCGGGCTCAAGGACGCCTACGACCCGCACAACGTGTTCCACCTGAACCAGAACATCAAGCCGACCAGCCGCTAGGGGTCGTGACACGCGCGACGGGGCCCCGGGGACTGTGACCCGGGGCCCCAGCGCGCCAAGGGTGATCGCTAGGTGGCTGGTTGATCACCTCCTCGGCGCCGCGTGGCGGGCATGGGGATCAGCACTGTCCAGAGCGCGGCCACCACCGCGACACCGGTGATCCCGAAGCCCACCACGCCATAGCGGTGCACACCTCCTGTCAGAGCGGGGACAGTCCGGAGCCGCTCGGGAGCACCCGGAAGATGCCCCACAAACCGGCCTCGGCGAACGAGTTGCGCAGGTCGCCGTAGAAGTAGTCACCGGTGGCCCGGATCGTGCCGCCGGCGCCGCCGACCATCTCCAGCTCGCCCGTCTCCCCGGCGGTGAACGTCCGGGACATCAGCAGCTGGGACCGCCGGTCGGTGCCGCCGTTCCACATGTTCGGCTCCTGCGGGAACACGTGCCCACCGACACCGAACACATGCAGGTTGTCCGATGCGCCGATGCCCAACCGGAACACGACCGGATCGCCGGCGAAGGCCCGGAACACCGGCGTTGCCGGGTCTCCGAACACCCTCGAGCTGTACGCGTGCTCCCATGCCGGATCCGGGTTGTTCGTCGTCAACCCCAGCCGCGTCGTCAGTGGCGCGGTGGAGTAGTTGATATGGCTGAACACTGGCGCGGTTCCGGCATTGACGGTGTTGAAGATCGGGAACCGGCTGTTCAGACCGGCGCCGGCGACCACATCCTGGTACTGGAAGATGCTGCGCGAGAACTGCTGGTCGCCCGTGCCCATGTTGACGGTGAACTCACGGAAGTTCCCCGACGAGGCCCGGATGATGGCTTCGCTGCTGGTCCTCGTCGCACCGAGCGCACCACCGTCCACACTGTGGAACCAGCTCGACCCGCTCGGCTCGACGACCACCATGCCGTGGGCACCGTGACGCATCGACGCCGGGCTGCCCAGGTTCTGGAACAGCGAGGTGCCGAGCTCCTTGTCCGCGGCGAACCGCAGCGTGATCGTCTGCCCGGCCGCCACCGTCGTGTCGGGGTTGAGCCCGACCGCGGTGCCCGCCGAGGTTTGCGGGTTGTACAGCAGCTTCCCGAGATCGAACCCGGCTCTGGTGCCGCCGAACTGCGTGCCGGCGGCGATCTGGTTGCGCAGTGTCACTTCCAGACAGTCGCCGTTGTTCACCCGCAGCACCAGCGGTTCCGCCCGTTTCGTGCCGGCCCTGATCGCCGCGACGTCGTTCGTCAACGCGTACATGATGCCGTTGGCGTCCGCGGTGGGCGCGTGCGGCAGCGACTGGTTGAAGATCGTCACGTCGTACCGGCGAACCGGAGCGGTCGACGAGCACGGGTTGGTCGAGTTCGACACGTTGCTGCTCGACGGTGCCGGCGGGTTCGGCCCGGGGGTCGTCTGCGTGTCGCCGGTGGCCGGCCGCAGGATCGGGAACCCGGTGCCGCTCGGCGGCGCCGTACGGCCCGGCAGCGGCCGGAGATCCGACTGCAGCCGGTCGTGCACCCTGAAGATGCCCCACCCGCCCGATTCGAAGGCGAAGTTGCGGGTGCTGTAGTACAGGTAGTCACCCGGCAACCCGCGTGGACCACCCGCACCACCGTCGAGCACGTAGTCGAAGCGTTCCGAGATACCGGTGGTGGCCGCGTCGACCAGCTCACCACTGGAGTTGAACCGCTCCCTGGCGAACCGGTGGCCCTGGAACCGCAGCGCTTCGACACGGTCGCTCACCCCGATCGTGCGGATGACGACCGGGTCCCCGACGTACGCCCGGAACAGCGGCGTGGTCGGGTCGCCGTACTTCACCGACGAGAACACGTACGGGTCCACTGTGGTCACCGTCGCGTTGACCGTGTTGGCCGCGGTCGGATCATTGACCCGGCTGGTCGCATTGCGGCAGGCCTGTTGGCCGTTGAACTCCTGTCTTTGTTGTGTGCCGGTACCGGGTGGTGTTCGTTCGCCGATCGGCGCCGCTCTCAGGTTGATCGCCGATTCCTCGCATTCCTGCCCGAAGTTGCGATCTGTACGGCCCAGGGCACGACGCTGGTCGGCGGGGGCGGTCACCTCCGCTCGTCCACGCCGTCCGTTCGACAGGAAGATCATGTACTCCCGGAACGAGCTGCGGACTCCACCGCCGACCAGGTTGGTGGTCTGGATGTCGACGATGGTGCCGCTGCGCACCTCGGCGCCGGTCCGCGGGTCGAGGTACCTCGATCCCCGCGGCTCGATGATGTGCGCCCCGAACAGGCCACGCGCCCAGGACTCGATCCCGTTCACGTGGTCGTGCCAGAACACCGTTCCACTGTCCACATCGGAGTACCAGCGGTACTGCACGAACTCCACGGAGACCGGCTCGCCGACGGCGTGCGCCGAGCCGAGCGCGCGGTCGAACGTCAGCGTGGTGCCGCTGATCGCCGTGATCCGCCGGATCTCCAGGTTCGCCCTACCGCTGCCGACCGCGATGAAGATGCCCGGCCGCAGGTTGGTCACGTTGGACACGGTGACCCGAGTGGCGTTGGCCGCCGAGGCCGCCGTCATCGTGCGGTTCTCCAACGAGTTGGGGTACACCGACTGCTCGTAGGACAGGCCGGTGATCACGCCGTCGGAGCTCTGCGGGTCGAACTGCACGAAGTGCGTGTGCATGTTCACCTTGGGCTGGACCCACGGATCGTGCTCGTTGGTCAGGGTCAGCGCCACGCAGTCGCCCACGTTGGACCGGATCGCCAGCGGATCCGGCGCCTTGGCGCCGCTCCTGGCGTCGGCGATCACCCGATCCTTGTCCTCGTTGAGGACGAAGATCGTGCCGTCCGGGGCCGTCTCCCGCAGCGTCTGTTTGATCGGCACGCTGATGCCGGTGACGTTGTAGGTCCGTACCGGCGAGGTCGGCGGGCACAGCCCGTCGGGTCTGGTCGACGAGCCGGTCTCGCCGAGCCAGGCCGCACCGGTATGGCCGGATCCCGCGAACGGCGGCCGCATGCCGAGATGCGGTCTCAGCAACGGCCAGGCCGGCCTCCCGTTGTTCGGGTTGAACTGGATCTCTAGTCGCTGGCCGGGTGTCGGCGACTGGTAGTCCGGCCAGACTTCGGTGGTCTCCGGCTCGCTGAGGTACACGTTGCCGGACCGCTGCCAGTCCCACACCGTCGCGTCTTCGCGGTTGAGCCGAACACCCTGCGGTGGGAGTTGCCGCTCGACGAGGTCGGACAGCAGCACCTGGCTACTCGTCGGGGTGCCCGACGCGATGACCGTTCGGCCCTCGATGGTCCTGCCGACCAGGCCCGCCGAGTTCACCGCCGTCGGCGGGGTCGGCCGCCCCGGAATCACGGCGAGGTTCGGCTGTCTGGTGTCGAACACCCGCCAGAACGACCACATGCCGGCGATGTAGTGGTGGGCGATGTGGCAGTGGAACAGGAAGTCACCCGCCGCCTGCTGGCAGCCGCCGGCGCCACACTCGATCCGCATGTCGTAACCCTCGGACGGGCCGATGGTCTGCGAGTCGAGCATGACCGACGAGGCGTTGTTCGGCGGGTTCTTCTGCAGGCCGCCGGCGAAGTTGTTGGCGACCGCGTTGGGGTTCATCGGCCACCGGTCCCCACCTCCATGCAGGTGGTGGACGTGCAGGGTCTCACCGCCGGCGTGCACCGTGCGGAACTTCGTCGGCTCGCCGAGGTAGGACCGCGGCTGCGGGGTCGCCGGGTCGCCGTTGGCGTACGAGCCGTAGGTCTGCGACTCGGCCGCGTCCAGCGTGGCTTCGGTGAGGATGCCCCGCCGCGCCTGCAACTCCAGGCGGCGGTAGAACGCCTCGCTGCGGTAGTTCAGCGCCCGGGTACCCGGCCGGTAGCTGTGCGTGCTGAAACCACACGCGGCGATGGTTGCGGCCTCGTCCAGCATGACGTGCGGGTCACCCACACCGAGACCGTCCGTCGTGGGAACACAGCTTGGCGGGTTCGTGTTCTCCCGCGGCGGCCGGCGCAGGTTGAACATCTCGTCGCCGACCTCGTGGTACATGATGTTGAACTCGCGGAACGCCGTCCCGCTCGGCGGCCGGATGATCGCCGCGAAGCTGTTGAACGTCCGGTCGTTCGTGCGGTCCGCTCCGGTGTCCGGGTCGTGGAACGTCGCGCCCTGCGGCTCGGCCACCAGGGTGCCGAACAACCCGTGCAGGGTCATCTGGGTGGAGTCGCCGCCGCTACGGAACACCCTGGCTCCCTCGCCCATCAGCGGGTCGAGGAAGTAGCGGTAGGTGTACGTGCCACCGGGCGGCACCATCACGTTGGTCGGGTTGTTCCCGATCGCCTGCCCGCCGGCGCCCGCCGCCGCGTCGTGGGCCACGCCGGCGATGTCGATCGACACCGACGGCACCCCGCCGGGCTGGGTGAAGGTGGGCGTTGCGGTGAAGCCGGGCCCGCCGACCGGCGCCGCGGTCAGCCGGTTGGTGAGGTTGATCTGGACGCACTCGCCCAGCCGGGCGCGCAGCACCAGCGGCTGGATCGGGTCCTGCCCGAGACCGGTGGAGACCTTCGCGCCGCTGCCGTCGGAGCCGACCGCCGCGTTGGCCTTCAGCGCGGCCTCCTGGGCCCGCACCTCGTTCAGCTTCTCGTTCTGCACGAACATGAACGCGAACGGGTCATGATCGCCGAACCGGTTGTAGGTGATGTCGATGTTGATGGCCGAGACGTTGAACGTCCGCACCGGCGCCGTCAGGCAGCCGCCGACGGACGCGGCGATCCCGGGGTCCTCGGCCGCGCCGGCCGAGGGCGCGTTGACCGCCGTCGGCGCCAGGAACATCCCGGCGATCAGCACCGGCACCAGACCGACGGCCGCGGCGGTGTACGCCGGGCCGTGCCGCCGGGGCGTCGGGATGAGCTCCGGATCGGGCTGCCTGGCCACAATGAGCAGCATCACCACGCTCACCACGAGCACCACCGGCTGGGCGGCGATCGCGTTGGCCAGACCGTGTCCGGCCAGACCGGCCAGGTCGAGGCCCACGGCATGGTGCGCCGCGTGCGCCTCGCCGCCGGCCACGCCGACCAGCTCGTGCAGCGGGGTCAGCACCGCCGCCAGCGGCGCGAACACCGGCACGAACAGCAGCGACACCGCCGTCGCCGTCGCCAGGGCGGCGGTCCGGGCCGGTGCTCCGAGACCGAGCAGGGTCACCGCCCGGCCGCCGAGGAACACGGCCACCGCGATGACCGGCACCGTGAGCATCACGTCGAGCAGAACGCCCAACATGTGGCTGCCCTGCGCGCCCGAAGACAGCATCGCGTCGGCGTGCCGGGACAGGGTGACCGCCACCGCGAGGACTACCGTGAGCATGACGCCGCCTTCCGGCCCAATCTGACCGGAATGCGGCGCATTCGTATCTCCAGCGCGCGCCAAATGGCGGCCGGGTCTCCAGCCGCCGTAGCGTGACATAACACCCTTGGGGGTATTATGATGGGACCAGTGCATCAATTTCCCCTTTCCGATCAACTGGCGGCGTGGAGCCCCGCCAGCGGGAAAACCGTGGCGACCCCCTCTTTGGTGGATCCGTTACGGGGTGTGTGAATGACCGGGACCGGCGTTGACGCCGTCCAGCGGGATGGTGAGCCGGGTGGTGGCGTCACCGTGCGACCACTCGACCCAGGCGGGCCCGGCGGCCAGCTCGGCGGGTGGCAGGTCGAAGAACAGGACACCGGTGACCGCGTTGCGCGGGGCAAGGCGGGGTAGGTCGCCGAACGTGTCCGCGGTGGGCGTCCACTGCCGACCGTCCTTGCCGGCACGGAGCGTGAACTCCTCGGTCGCGCGGATGGGCCGGGTGTCACCGCTGGTGTTGGTCACCGTGACCGACAGGGCGAGCCGCTGGTCGTCGCCCTGCGGCATGTTGGGCATCATCGCCGGGGGCATCTGGAACCCCGGTGCGGCGTTGCTCGACATGTCGTGGTCCATCTTGGTCCAGCTGGCCGTGGTGACCGCGGCGGTCAGACCGTCGACGCTGGCGACCTCGCCGGCCGCCGGCGGGGTGTCCAGCGCGGCCAGGAACCTGCTGACGCCGAAGACGGCGAGGCCGACCGCGGCGACGAGCATGACCAGAATGCGGGCGCGAGGCATAACACGAGGCATCGGGGGTACACCTCATATGTACGGCCGCAGGTGACCCATAACTGTGGGCAACTGGGAATAATGCGTGCCGAAACTACGGGCACAGCGGCCGTCGTCGCAGGGGTTTCGGGGTAACGTAGGGGCAGGGTTCTTCGAGAGTAGTTCAGGTTGGGGATAAGGCGGGAATGGCCAGAACCACTTAGGGATGGCGTACCTGAGTAAAGCATCCCCTAAGTGCGTGAGTATGGCCCGATAGAAATGGCACGCATATGAAGGGTGATGTCGCGCTCCGGTTGCCGCGTGACCTCTACATCGCCTGCGGCGCGCGGGCGATGACCATGCTCGGCAGCATGGTCGCGGTGACCGCGCTGCTGCTCGACATGCAGGGGCGCGGCGCCGGCGCCTGGGCGGTGTCCGGCGTGCTGGCCGCGGGCACGCTGCCGATCGTCCTGCTCGGTCCGGTGATCGGGATCCTGGTGGACCGGTACGACAGCCGGGCGTTGCTCATCGCGTGCGGCATGTGGCAGGCGGGCACCTGCGCGGTGCTGGCCTTCCTCACCGACCCCGTGCTCGTGCTGCCCCTCGTCACGCTCAACGCGATCGGCACCGCGCTGGCCGTCCCGCTGCTGCTGTCCCTGACCCGGCTGATGGTGGCCGACGAGCAGCTGGCCGCCGCCAACAGCCTGCAGCAGGGCAGCCACATGCTCGCGATGCTGACCGGGCCCGCGGTCAGCGGCCTGCTTACCGGTCTCACCGGTGGGGCCAGGGTGCCGCTGCTGCTCGACGCCGGGCTGTTCCTCCTGATCACCGTCGCCGCCCTGCTGATCACCACCCGCCGGCAGTCCAACGGCGGGCCGATGCCCCGCGCCCGCGAGGGGATCACCGCGCTGTTCACCGACAGCCCGCTCGCCACCGTCGTCGTCCTCGCGTTCCTGCTCGTGCTCGTCACCCACCTCACCTACGTGGCGCAGGTGTTCCTGGTCCGCGAGACGTTCGGCGCGAGCGCGCTGGCGTTCGGCCTGCTGCAGGCGACCTTCACGGTGGGGCTGCTGACCGGCACCGTGCTGGCCAGCCGGCTGAACACCGCCCGCCGGATCGTGCTCATGAACCCGATCTTCGCCGTCGTGATGTCCACGGCGATCATCCTGATCGGCTCGGTCAGCGTGCTGCCCGCCGTGTTCGCGCTCTACGTCCTCGCCGGCGTCGGCGCCAGCGTCGTGTCGGTCTCGGTCGGCACCATGCTGATGCTGCGCACCCCCGAGTCGACCATGGGCCGCGCCCTCGCCAGCTTCCACGCGCTCAACCGGGCGGCCGCGCTCGGCGCCTACGGCGTCGGCGGCTTCGTCGTCGGCATGCTCGCCCCCGGCACCGTCTACATTCTCTCCGGCGTCAGCGCCCTCATCGCCGTCCTCGTCATGATCCCCGCCCTCCGCCGCGCCTGGCGCGCCACCGCGCCGGTGACCACCTGACCCACCCCCGCCGTCAAGCGCCAGCCGCGCCCGGACGGCTGTTCTTGAAGCGCGGGAATTCGGCGATGATCAGGCCCTGTTGGCGCTGGCGCACAGCACGGGCCTCCACCGAGCTCAGGTCAGAGACGGCGTTGACGGCCGGCTCCTCCCCCTCCCCTGAGATGGTCCTGGTACGGCACGACTTCGACGGTCCCGGCCGGGCACAATCGCACATCGTCAAGTCCCTGCTGCGCAGC
>NZ_DASZCQ010000305.1:0-9978 GCF_035942955.1 Actinophytocola sp.
GGCGCCGCCCGCGAGAAGCTGGCGGCGTCCACCGAGCTTCGCCGGGAGCTCGGCTTCCTGCCTGGCGTCGCGGCCAACCTCATCGGCCTGGCCTACCTCGCCAACGACGAGCGGCGCCGCGAGGACGTCCGGCCCCTGCTCGACGAGGCCGCAACCCTCGCCGAGGCCGACGGGGCCCGCGGCGTGCTGCGCTGGGTCGAGCAGGCGCGCGGTCAGCTACTCGGCGACGGGTGAGGGCCGGCCGGTCATCCGGGCGGTCAGCTCGGGCAGGCCGTCGCCGGACAGCCGGGTGAGGGCGGCCGGCCGGCCGGTGAGCAGGAGCAGCAGGGCGGCGACCGGACCGTGCACGGGTGCGCCGGCGCCGGCGGTCCACTCGATGTCGGTGGCACTGAGCCGAAAACCGGACAGCCTGCGCCTTGCCCAGAACGGCCAGCCCATGGTCCAGACCCTTGCTGCGCCGGCGCGGGCGGCGTCGATGGGCATCGCGCGGTGCCGGCCGAGCGGAACGGCGATGTCCTGGCCGTGCACCAGGATGTCGGGAAGGATGTTGCGGCAGTTGGTGATCGGGGGCAGCCGGCGCGAGGCGGCGTGCTCCCGCAGCTCGGCGACGAGGTCGGCGCCTGGCCGGTTGGCGTGCCGCACCGCGATGTCGTGGTTGAGCCGGTGGAAGCTGCCGCGCGCCCGGACCGCCTCGACCAGCATCGACCACGGGCGGGTGGTTGCGGCGCCAGCGCGACGTGCGCGGCGGCGTCGCGGATCCGCCAGCCGGCGCACAGCGAGGGGCTGTCCCACTCCGCTTCGGTCAGCGTCTCCAGCAGGTCGGCCAGGCTGCGCCGGTCCCGCTCGATCGCCAGCCAGATCTGTTCGCGATCCATGTCGATCCTGCTAGCATTAGTCAGATACACTGACGGTATTAAGTCAGAGACTCTGACTAATGTCAAGGAGCCCGCGTGCCAGACGGCGAGCTGAACACCGGCCTGCTGCTCTACATCCCGTACCGGTGGCTGGAGAACCGGGTGTTCCAGGCACTGGCCGAGGCCGGCTTCGACGACATCACCACGGCCCAGATGAAGATCATGCAGCGGATCGGGCCGGACGGCACCCGCCTGACCGAGCTGGCCGAGCAGGCTCAGGTCACCAAGCAGACCGCCGGCTTCCTGGTCGACCAGCTGGAGAAGGCCGGCTGGGTGGAGCGGGTGCCCGACCCGACGGACCGGCGGGCCCGCCTCGTGCACATCGCCCCGCGCGGGCTCGAGGCGATCCCGGTCGCCACCGCCGCGGTCAAGGCGGCCGAGGCCGAGTGGGAGGCCCACCTCGGCACGCGGCGCATGGCCCAGCTGCGGCGCCTCCTCGCCGAGCTCCGCGAGATCACCGATCCGTACGCCTGACCGTCAGCGCACCGTGGCCCGCTCCCGTTCCCGCACCAGCGGAAGCACCTCGCGACCGAAGAAGGTCATCTGCTCCAGGTCGGGGTGCCCCATGAACAGGAACTGGCTGACCCCGATGTCCCGGTACTGCTCGAGCGCCTCGACGATGTCCTCCGGCGAGCCGACCAGCGAGATGCCGGGAGGTCCCAGGTACGGCACGGCGCCGGTCCACAGGTACGGGCTGGCCCAGCTGTCCTCCTGGGCCGCGAGGTCGTAGGTCCGCCGGTAGCCGACCGAGTCCGACCGTCCCCGCAGCGTTCCGTGCAGCTCCTTTGCCTGCTCACCCGCGGTCGCCACCAGCTCGTACGCGGCGTCGATCGCCTCCGCCCTGGTCGGCTTCGAGATCAACGACACCAGCAGGCCCACCTCGGTGCCGCTGTCGAGCACCGGCCGGATCCGCTCGGCCATCCGCTCCGGCGCGTCGGGCAGCGTCAGCAGGCAGTCCGCGTGCCGGATCGCCAGCGCGATCGCCTGCTCGGAGCTGCCGCCGATGTAGATCTCCGGCCGGCCCATCCCGTCGCCGCCGAACGGCGTGTTGATCCGCGCGCCCTCCACCCGGTAGTGCCGCCCGGCGTAGTCCACCGGCCCCTCGCCGCGCCACAGCGCGTGGCAAATGTCCCAGAACTCGTCGGTCCGCTCGTACCGCTCGTCGTGGGTCAGGAAGTCGCCGTAGTACTTCAGCTCGTCCGGCGCCCGCCCGGCCACGATGTTGATGCACACCCGGCCACCTGTCAGCTGGGACAGCGTGTTGACCTGCTGGACGAAGTAGGTCGGCGAGACGATCCCGGAGCGCACCGCGACCAGGAACTTGATCTTATCGGTGTGCTGGCCGAGCGCCGCCGAGTACGCAAGCGGATCCGGCCTGGTGAACCCGAACGCCATGAGCAGCGACTCGATGCCGCTGGCCTCCGCCTGCCGGCAGAACTCCAGATGCCCTTCGACGTCCGGCGCCCCGCTGAGCGTCGTCAGCGCCTTCGACCGGCGGAGGCTGTCGCCGACCGACGACAGGCTCCATATGAAGCGTAACGTACGAATCCGACTGGCTGTGCGCATGCCATCGCCCTCCCGGGGCCGAGATTTCCGCTGCCGGAAAATGTTCCTTTTGTCTACCTAGGTATCGGGAGAAATCGCGATTGGGCGCCGTGCCTCCAAGCCCCGGACTGCCCGCACGACCATCCTCGACCAGCGTTTCTAGCTCGAATGCCTTCCCCAGAAGCGGCCCCCGGAGTCACGCCCGAGGTCCGGAACGCGGCGAAAACGGCTTTCGGCGCGTCCCTTGTTTCCGACCGTAGGACGCGATTCGCTACCCGAACATGGCCCATTCTTCCTAGGGTGAACGGTATCCCCTAGGGCACCAACCGATCCGTTTCCGCCCGGCGGGTACGTCCGCATCCGGCGGCACGCGGCACCGGTCGTGCCCCGCGACGCCGGCGGGACTACCGCTTGATCGACTCGGCCGAGCTGACGGCGCCCTTGTGGCGGGAGCTGCAGCCGCCGTACAGGTCGTCCTCGTAGTCGGTGCTGGTCGGCGTGACGAGCGACGCGGGCGAGTCGAGCCGGGTGGTGGTGGCTTCGCCCGCATAAGCCGAGCCGGCGGTGGTCGCCGTGACCGTGATGGCCGCGGCGGCGACGAGCACGAACGTGCTGAACCTTCTCATGGTCACCTCCACGCGGTACTTCGACCGTAACCCGCACGTCCGCACGCCGCATACCGCCATCTGCCCGTGCTCAGTTGGCGCCGGCCCCCGGCTGGCACTGCGGCGGCTGGCAGAGCATCTTGCTCAGCGCGGCGTAGAACACGTCCGGGATCTTGGTCGGGTCCGGCGTCGTGAACGCCTCGCCGCCGGTGGCCTCGGCGATCGTCTTCAGCTCGGCCGGGTCGACGTCCGGGCCGATCCCGATACCGATGATCTTCAGTGGGCGCCGGCCGTCCTGCAGCCGGCCCAGCTCCGCCAGCAGCTGGTCGAGGCCGATGTCGCTGGCGTTGTCGTCCTTGCCGTCGGTCAGCACGATCACCGTGTTGATCCGCCCGGCCTCCCAGTTCTGCCTGGCGTCCTGGTAGGCGGCCAGCACGGCGTCGTACAGCGCGGTCGAGCCCCTGGCTGCGGCCCGGACCGAGCGCAGCGTGTCCAGCCCGCCGGCGGCCAGGTGCTCGCTCACCGTCCGCATGCCGAGCAGCTCCTTGTAGTCCCGGTCGCCGTCGAGCCTGGTGGAGAACAGCCACAGGCCCAGCCGGGTGGTCGGCTTGAACAGGCCGATCCCGGCCGTGGCGGCCTGGATGGTGATCTCCATCCGGGTCTGCCCGGTCCCGGGCACGGTCTCGTTCATCGACCCGGACACGTCCAGCAGCACCTGGAGCCGGCCGCTGAGGTTGACCGCGGCCCAGGCGTTGAGCACCTGCTCCACCTCGGCGACGTCGGGCACCGGCGCCGGCGGCATCGGCGCGGCGGAGACCCGCCCGCTCCGCGACCGGTCCCGCAGCGCCTTGCCGTCCGGGGTGCGGAAGCCGGCGGCGGCGAGCTGGTCGGCGCTGTCCCCGCGGAGCAGCCGGTCCAGGAACGCCCCGGCCGCCTGCCGCTTGCTCTCCGAAGACTCCGGCAGCACGACGTACGGGTAGTCGAGGGCGGGCACGGCCGGTTCGGCGTACACCGCGACCAGCTGCTCGCTCTGCCGCGCGTTCTGCCGCAGCAGCGCGGTCTCCGAGGTCGGGAACGCCGCCAGCGGCTCGCCGGGGCTGCTGCCGCCGGGCAGCCGGGCGAACAGCTCCGACTGCCCGGACTCGGTGTTCGGCGACAGCCGGCGCATGGCGGCCGTGCTCGCCGCGCCCGGATCCGGCGTGCCCTTGATCAGCTCGCGCAGCCCGAACAGCAGGGACATCCCGACCGGATCACGCGCCGGGTCGGGCATGCCGACCGTGAACGACCTGGCGTCCGGCCCGATCACCTGGGCCCAGGTCAGCTTCGTCCCCGGCCAGCCGAGCTGGCCGGCCGCGGCGTCGGTCAGCGCGAGCACCACCGGCGAGGTGGCGATCGAGGACCCGGAGACCGGCGTGTTCCAGGCGCCCTTGTCCTGCGCGCGCTGCAGCCACATCGTGGACTCTGGAATCCACACGTCCGGACGCTCGGTGCCGTCCGAGACCGCCAGCGCCTCCACGATCGCCGTCGACTCCCGGCTCGACACCGCGACCGCGTAGCAGGCCTGCTTTGCGAACGCCCGCGCGATCTGGGTGACGGTCGGCGCGATCTCCGGCGCGGCGGCCACGTTCAGCGTCGTCGTCGAGTCGCAGCTGGTCGCCGCGAGCTGGTCGCGCAGCAGGTCGAAGGTGAACCAGCCGACCAGGACGGCCACCAGCAGGACGCTCAGCAACAGGACCGGCGTCCGCGTCCCACGCCGGTCGGCCGGCGAGTGCCGCCCCATCGCCGCCTCCATCGACCCCGGACGTACGCAAGGCATTAGACCGCTCGGCCGAACCATACCCCGCCGCCGCGTCAAGCAAACGTGTGCCGGTTGCACGGTCCGGGCGCCGTCGCCCGGTCTTTTTCTACATCGCCGGCATTTTCGTGGCATAGCCACGACATAGGCGTGCAGTTCGAACGTCCAATCCGGTGCGGAGCCGGGTACGCTCCGCGTGTTGGTTCCGGTGGTGCGACAGGAGCGTTGAGCGTGGCGGTGGATCGTCCGAGTTGGGCGCCCGAGGGGGTCGACGTGGATATGCCGAGCCCGGCGCGGATGTACGACGCACTGCTCGGTGGATCACACAATTTCGCAGTCGATCGCCGGGCCGTGGAGATGGCGGTCGCCAAGGTTCCGGATCTGCCGAAGGTGGCGTGGAGCAATCGGGCCTTTCTGCGTCGTTCGGTGCGCTTCATGGTGGCCGCCGGCATCCGGCAATTCCTCGATATCGGATCGGGGATTCCCACGTCGGGCAATGTCCACGAGGTGGCCTGGGAAGCCGATCCGCAATGCCGGGTCCAATATGTCGACCTCGATTCGGTGGCGGTCGCGCATTCCCGGGCGATCCTGGCCGGGCAGGAGCGGGCCGCCGCGATCGAGGGCGATCTGCGGGCGCCGAAGGAGCTGCTGGCCGATCCCCGGCTGCGGAAGATGATCGACCTGAGCCAGCCGGTCGGCGTCCTTCTTGTCGCCGTGCTGCATCTGCTCAGCGACGGCGAGAACCCGCGCGGGGTGGTCGCCGCGATCAGGGACGCCATTGCGCCCGGCAGCTATATCGCGATCTCCCACCTGACCAGCGCGCAGCGGCCGGAGGATGCCATGCGGCTCGGCGAGCAGGCCAAGGCCGGGTCCGGGGTCGGGATCTACTTCCGGTCAAGGGAGGACATCACCGCGTTGTTCGACGGGTTGACCGTCGTCGCGCCCGGCGTGGTGGAGCTGGCGCTGTGGCGGCCGGAATCCGCCGAGGACATCTACGAGGAGCCCGGACGGTCCCTTGGTCTGGCCGGGGTGGGCAGGCGGGACTAGGCACGGCCGATGCCGACGACGACCACGACGACCGAGATCCGCCGGTTCGCCCGGCGGTGGGCCGCGGCGCTCAGGGGCGCGGTGTTCCCGGCGATGACCACGTTGGACGTCGAGGTGACGCTGCGCCGGCTGACGGTCCGGCTGGTCGAGGCGGCGCGCGGCGGCGAGCGCGGGCACGAGCTCGGCCGGTCGGTGGGGGCGGAGCTGGTCGCGGCCAACTACCGCGACGCCGCGGTGATGAACCACACGATGGACGTGCTCGGCAGCCATCTCCTTGCCGATCTGGGCGAGCTGGCGGGTGGCGTCGGGCCGGACCGCGTTGCCTCGCTGCAGGGCGCGGTGGCCGAGGGATTCGTGACCGCCGTGCGCCAGCGGGTGCTGTTCGAGCAGGAGGCCACCCAGCGCGCGGCGCTGGCCGCCGCGCACGCCGCCGAGGAACGCCGGCGCGCCAGCGAGGCGCGATTCCAGGCCGTATTCGCCGAGGCCGCGGTCGGCATCGGCGTGGTCGGAATGGACGGCATCATTCTTGACGTCAACACCGCCATGGCGGACATGCTCGGCGTGGACCGGGACGGCATGCGGGGGCGCACGATTGCCGACGTGATCGGTCCGGAGAATCTTGGCGAGGCCTTCGCCAATTATTCGGATCTGCTCAGCGGCGCCGCGGCCCGGTTCCGGATGGAGACGGCGCACACCCGGCCGGACGGCCGGATCACCCATATCGACCTGTCCATGTCGGTGGTTCGCGACGGCGCCGGCGTTCCCGAGTTCGTCATCGGGGTCGCCGTCGACATCACCGAGCGCCGCCGGCTGCAGGACCGGTTGTGGCACGAGGCGCGGTACGACTCGCTGACCGATCTGCCGAACCGGACGCTGTTCTTCGAACGCCTCAGCAAGGCGACCGAACCGGTCGGGCTGTGCTACCTCGACCTCGACGGGTTCAAGAACATCAACGACAGCCTCGGCCACGAGACCGGCGACCGGCTCCTGGTCGCCGTCGCGCACCGGCTGCGCCGAAGCATCGCCGGGGACGGCGCCCTTGTCGCCCGGCTCGGCGGTGACGAGTTCGTCATCCTGGTCGAGGGATGCGGCAGCCCGGACCGGGTCTGCCGGCAGGCCGACAACATCCTCGACGCGCTCGCCCGGCCGATCCGGCTCGACGAGGACGACCTCACCGTCACCGCCAGCATCGGGGTCGTGCACTCGGCGCTCACCGGCACCGACCCGGCGATGCTCATGCGGGCCGCCGACATCGCGCTCTACCAGGCCAAAACCACCGGCCGGAGCCGGTGGGCGCGGTACGACCCGGCACACGGCGCGACCGAGGTCACCCGGCGCAGCATGGCCACCGCGCTGCCGGCGTCGCTGGCCCGCGGCGAGTTCTACCTCGAGTACCAGCCGATCGTCCGCCTGTCCGACGCCGCCGTGCTTGGCTTCGAGGCCCTCGCGCGGTGGCAGCACCCCCGCCTCGGCCAGCTGCCGCCCAACCAGTTCATCCCGATCGCCGAGGAGACCGGCCACATCGTCGGCCTCGGCCGCTGGGTCCTCGCCACCGCCTGCCGCCAGGCCCGATGCTGGTACGACCAGTTCACCGAGCCGCCGGTCTACGTCAGCGTCAACGTGGCGGCCGCCCAGCTGCGCCAACCCACCTTCGTCGCGGAGGTGCTCGCCGCGCTGGACGACGTCGGGCTGCCCGCCGACCGCCTGCAGCTCGAGCTCACCGAGACCGCCGTCGCCGGCGACACCCACGGCGCCCTGACCGCCCTGCGCGAGCTCGCCGCGGCCGGAGTGCGGCTCGTCATCGACGACTTCGGCACCGGATACTCCAACCTCGCCCACCTCGGCCGGCTACCCGTGCACCAGCTCAAAATCGACCGGTCGCTGCTGCGCACCGGCCGCCCCGCCGCCCATCCCGACCCCGCCCACGACAAAATCGTCGCCGCCACCATTTCCCTCGCCCACTCCCTGGACCTCGACGTCGTCGCCGAGGGCGTCGAGACCACCGCCCAAGCCGACCGCCTCCGCCTGCTCCACTGCGACGGCGCCCAAGGCTGGCTGTTCGGCAAACCCACCCCCGCAGCGACCGCCACCCAGCTCATCTCCCGGCACACCAACCGAGCCACCCCCGCCTGACCAGGGGGCCGGGTGATGGCGTGTGCTCGGGTGTCGTGGTGGACGGCCGGGGGAATCGGGGTGGCGGAAATGACGCCCGCGTGGCGGCGTGCTCGGGTGTCGTGGTGGATGGCCGGGGGAGATCGGGGTGGCGAAACGGCGGCCGTGCGGCGCGGCCGCCGTTCGGCCATGGCGATCTTGTTCGGCTGTCCCGCCGCCTCTCCGGATCGTCTCCCCGGAACGCGAACCGAGCCACCCCCTGACCGCGAAGGTGGCTGGGCAGCGACGTGACATTCCGTTCCGAGGGCGACTGGGATTGACGCACCCGATGGTCGGGCGCCGCGGGGCTGCTGTGTCGTAGGGGGCGAGGCGTTGGGACCGCGGTGTCGTGCACGGGTGGCCGTTGGTGGATTTGCGCCCAGGGGCAAGTCGCCGGGTCGCGTTGGGCTAACGGTGGCCGGGTGATGGCGTGCCGTAGGGCCATGGCTATTCCGCTCAGGGAAACGCCCCGGGCCGTCTCCGGCACACGGACCGGGCTACCTCCGCCTGACGGCGGAGGTGGCCCGGTATGTCCTAACAGGACGCGAGTTAGAGTCTGCCTGCGCCTGCGCCTGCGGTGACGGAGGCCTTGACGGTGCCGACGTTCTCCGCGGTGTAGCCGTAGGGGATGGGGGCCACTGTGCCGTTGGTTTCGCAGGGGCCGGAGTTGGTGAGGGAGTTGTTGCGGGCCACGAGACGGCCGGGATCGGAGTCGGCGTAGCCGCTTGCCGACCAGCATGCCTGCTGGACGTTTTCGAAGACGTTGGCTTCGACGAGCAGTCCGGCGTCCATTGTGGAGGCGATGGCGTAGGAGTCGGCGTTGTTGAGGACGTTCGAATAGTAGTTGTTGAACACGTGGACCGTCTCGCCGAAGCGTACCCGCGGGCTGCGTTCGAAGGTTCGGTCGAACCAGTTGTGGTGGTAGGTGACCCGCAGGTGACCGCGGTCCTCGCTTTCGTTGCCGTCGGAGTGGCCGACCAGCGAGGTCTTCCAGTGGTTGCGGATGATGTTCCACGACACGGTGATGTAGTCGCCGGCGTGGGTGATGTCGAGCATGCCGTCATAGAAGTCGGGGTCGTCCTCGATGGTGCTGGACATGGTGTTGTGGTCGATCCAGATGTGGGAGGCGTTCTCGATCTGGATCGCGTCGTTGCCGGGCACCCCGCGGATGTTCAGGTTCTGGATGATCACGTTGGCGGGGTCCATGTCCTCGATGTTGAGGGTGGTTCCGGAGACACCGGAGTTGGCCCCGACGCCGCGGATGGTCTTGTTGGCGCTGATCTCGACGGTGCCCGAGCCGCTGAGCATGCCGTTGACCAGGATGGTCCTGGCACCGGAGGCCTGCGCCTGGGTCCGGAAATCGGCGAAGTTGCTCACGGTGACCGTGGCGCCGCCCGCACCACCGGTGGTGCCGCCGGCCTGCGTCGCCCAACCCACCAGCGGACCCGGCGGGGGTGGCGGGGTGGTCGTCGTGGTGGTCGTGGTGGTGGTGGTTGTCGTCGTGGTGGGTGGGGTGCCGGTGAGGGTCTCGACGAGCACGTCGTCGAAGGACGCGCTGGCGTTGAAGGTGGCCAGTCCGGCGCGGCCGGCGCTGAACTGGGTGTCGGTGGCGGTGCCGACCAGGCTGCCGTTGACGAAGCCGCGCACCGTCGTGCCGGACACCTCGATGCGCAGCGTGTACCACGTCCCGGTGGTCACCGGCACCGAGGCGCTGGACAGCGTGGTGGAGGAGCCGCCGACCAGCTTCTTCAGCTGGGCGGTGTTGCTGGAGCGCAGCGAAAGGTAGTAGTAGCTGGTGGCGCTCTGGGCGCGGGCCAGCACGGCGGTGAACCGGTCGGAGCCGTTGAACGACAACGCCTTGACCCGGGTTTGGACGGCGTAGTTGGTCCAGGTGGTTTGGCCGGCGAGGGCGCGGGCGTCG
>NZ_DASZCQ010000306.1:0-2441 GCF_035942955.1 Actinophytocola sp.
GACTTCCTCAGCGTCGAACGCGCTTCGGAAGTACGAGGCCGGTCTGAAGAGGCACGCGCCCGACGCTAGTGCGTTTGCAGTACACCCGTCAACTCTGCGGGACGGTGATCCCGCATACTGGGCATGGAATGATGGACACCGTGCCGGAAGTGCAAGTGCCCGAGAGGTTGGTGTTCCGCACACCCGCCACCGCGGTGCTGGGCGCCCTGCTGCTCGCGGTGGGCGCCACGCCGTTCGCGTTCGGCGCGCCCGGCCTGTTCGCGATCTACCTCGTGCCGGTCGCGATCATCGTCCGGGTGCTGCGGACCCGCACCACGGCGGACGCCGACGGGCTGGCCGTGCGGCACGTGCTCACCCGGCGCGTGCTGCCCTGGTCGTCGCTGAAGGGGCTGCGGCTGACCAAACGCGCCGGCGTGCGTGCCGTCCGGACCGACGGCACCGAGGTGGCCCTGCCGGCGGTGCGCACCCGCCACCTGCCGGCGCTCGCCCTGATCAGCGGCGGGCGGTTGGACGACCCGCTCGCCGACCTGGAAACGAACCAAGCCTGAGGAGGAGCAGTGCCTCCGCTCCGATCCCGCACCACGACCCAGGGCCGCAACGCCGCCGGGGCGCGCGCGTTGTGGCGTGCCACGGGGATGGACGACAGCGACTTCGGCAAGCCGATCGTGGCGATCGCCAACTCCTACACCCAGTTCGTGCCCGGCCACGTGCACCTGCGCGACCTCGGCGACGTGGTCGCCGATGCGGTGCGCGCCGCGGGCGGCGTGCCGCGGGAGTTCCACACGATCGCGGTGGACGACGGCATCGCCATGGGGCACGGCGGCATGCTCTACTCGCTGCCGTCGCGCGAGATCATCGCCGACTCGGTGGAGTACATGGTCAACGCGCACACCGCCGACGCACTGGTGTGCATCTCCAACTGCGACAAGATCACCCCCGGCATGCTCAACGCGACCATGCGGCTCAACATCCCGACCGTGTTCGTCTCGGGTGGACCGATGGAGGCGGGCAAGGCCGTCGTGGTGGACGGGGTCGCGCACGCGTCGAGCGACCTGATCACCGCGATCTCGGCGTCGGCCAGCCCCGGCGTCGACGACCTCGGGCTGACCGAGGTGGAGCGCTCGGCGTGCCCCACCTGCGGCTCCTGCTCGGGGATGTTCACCGCGAACTCGATGAACTGCCTGACCGAGGCGCTCGGGTTGGCATTGCCCGGCAACGGATCCACGCTGGCCACGCACGCCGCCCGGCGCGAGCTGTTCACCAGGGCCGGAACGACGGTCGTCGAGCTGGCCCGGCGCTGGTACGCCGAGGACGACGAGTCCGCGCTGCCGCGCTCGATCGCCACCAGGGCCGCGTTCGAGAACGCCATGGCGCTGGACATGGCGATGGGCGGGTCCACCAACACCGTGCTGCACATCCTGGCCGCGGCCCGCGAGGGCGAGGTCGACTTCACCCTTGCCGACATCGACGCGATCAGCCGGCGGGTGCCGTGCGTGTGCAAGGTGTCGCCGAACTCCAGCTACCACATGGAGGACGTGCACCGGGCCGGCGGGATCCCGGCCATCCTCGGCGAGCTGGACCGGGCCGGGCTGCTCAACCGGGAGGTGCACGCGGTGCACAGCCCGTCGCTGGAAGCCTGGCTGTCCGAATGGGACATTCGTGGAGCGTCGCCGGCCAAGGAGGCCATGGAGCTGTTCCACGCCGCGCCCGGCGGGGTGCGCACCACGAAGGCGTTCTCCACCAGCAACCGGTGGTCCAGTGTGGACACCGACGCGGCCGGCGGCTGCATACGCGACGTGGAGCACGCGTACACCACCGAGGGCGGGCTGGCTGTGCTCTACGGCAACCTGGCCGAGAACGGCTCGGTGATCAAGGCGGCCGGCATCGATGAGGAGCTGTTCCGGTTCCAGGGCCCGGCGCGCGTGGTGGAGAGCCAGGAGCAGGCCGTGTCGGTGATCCTCGGCAAGCAGATCCAGCCGGGCGAGGTGCTCGTGGTGCGCTACGAGGGGCCGGCCGGCGGGCCGGGTATGCAGGAGATGCTGCACCCCACGGCGTTCCTCAAGGGCGCGGGGCTCGGCAAGAAGTGCGCGCTGATCACCGACGGCCGCTTCTCCGGCGGCACCTCGGGGCTGTCCGTCGGGCACATCTCCCCCGAGGCGGCCGCCGGCGGCACCATCGGGCTGGTCCAGAACGGCGATCAGATCCTCATCGACGTGCACGAGCGCCGGCTCGAGCTGCTGGTCGACCCCGAGGTGCTTGCCGAGCGGCGGGCCAAGATGGAGGCCGGCGAGCGGCCGTGGCAGCCGGCGGACCGGCAGCGCCCGGTGTCCGCGGCGCTGCGGGCGTACGCACGGCTGACCACCGACGCCGCGACCGGGGCGGTGCGCGACCCGGACAAGTAGCCGCGTCGTGAGTCTTTTCTGGTGCTATCACCCCAGAAA
>NZ_DASZCQ010000307.1:0-11863 GCF_035942955.1 Actinophytocola sp.
GCGCAAGGCCGCGCGGCAGCCGGCCGAGCAGACCGGTGCGCGCGGGCGCCGGCGGCGGTCCCACCGAGAACGAGGGAAGCGCGCGCAGCAACGGATCCTCGACCGGCGGGGTCGGCACCGGGACCGGCGCCGGCCAGACTCCGACCCGGGTCGGCTCGGACTCCGGCTGCCGCGCGGCCAGCGCGGCGCCGATGGCGATGACGGCCTCGGGGTCGGCGCCGACCGAGACGGGTCGGCCGAGTTGCTCGGAGACCACCTGCGTGATCAGCGGGATCCGGGCGGAGCCGCCGGCCAGGACCACGGCCGCCAGCCCGTGCGCGGCCACCTCGGCCGAGCGCAGCGCGCGGTGCAGCGCGGCGACGGTCTCGTCGACGGCCGGGCGGATCAGCTCCTCGAACTCCGCGCGGCCGAGCCGAACCTGGGTGTCGATGCCCGGCAGCGCCACCCTGATCGACACGTCGGTGTCGGCCGACAGCGCCTCCTTGGCGGCCGTGCACTCCCGGCGCAGCCGCGTCGCCGCGGCCAGCACCGCGGGGTCGGCCGGATCCAATTCGTCCCAAGTGGACCCCAGGCTCACCCGGACGTGCTCGAAGACCACCTCGTCGAAGTCCAGCCCGCCGAGCTCGAGCTCCTCCGGCCGACCGGCCACAGTGAACCGATCGGCGCCGACCTTGCGCAGCACCGCGGCCGCGAAGCCGGCGCCGCCGAGGTCGTATACCGCCACCGCGCCGCCGGGTTGGACCCGCCGGCGGGCGTCCTCGGCCAGCGCGGCAGCCTCCGGTTCGGACACGAACAGCGCGCTTGGCAAGCCATGCGCGGACAACGCGGTGCGCAGCGAGGCCAGCCGGTGCGTTCCCCAGCTTGCCGGATGCGTCACCGCGACCCTGGCGGCCGGGCCGTGCTCGCGCGCGGCAACGGTCTCCACCACGCCCGAGATCAGCCGGGCGGCAAGGAATTCCGCCGGCACGGGCGTGCCGCCCACCAGAATCGGTGTGCCATCACCGATGCGACGCTTGAACCGCCGCGCGATCCGGCCGGGCTCGGCCGGCGCCCGGCGCTCGGCGTCCTCGCCGACCGACCAAGAGCCGTCCGGGTTGGCGAACACCACGGACGGCAGGAATGCGGAACCCGGTGCCAGCGGCACGATCTTCGGCCGGCTGGACCGGCCCGGTAAGCATGATGCGGCGGCGACCTGGGTCGCGCCAAGATCGACTCCCACCCCGTAAGACATCCTGCTGCCCCTCTCATGGCTCACCCGACAGATCCCACACGTAAATTTCGGCCGATCGGTTCACCCGGATTGGAAAGTCTGGGGGAAACCCCTTGGTGACCTGGTCAGCGGCCCGCGGAACCCCGGGGTCCGAGCCGGACGGAACAGGTTGTCGCCCCGATGGCAGGGCCGCCGGCGAGACCTAGCTTTGATGTCAGCCGGGCCGAGGGGGTCTGGCCTACCAACAAGGGAGAGCAATCATGAGCCAGCCGCTGAACCTCGGGAACCTGTTCAAGGACATCACCGAGTCGCTCGACTTCGACGCCAATGTGGAGCAGAACGTGGCCGAGCAACTGCAGGCCGCGCTCGTCGACGAGCAGGCCGCGGCCAACGAGTCCAACCAGGCCGCCGCCCAGGAGATCGCGCAGGAGCAGAACACCGCGACCGAGACCAACACGGTCGGTGGCGACGGCGGGCAGGCGCGCGGCGGCGACAGCGGAAGCGCGAACGGCGGGAGCAGCGCCGCGCAGGGTGGCGACGGCGGCGACATCGTCAACGAGGGCGACGGGGTCATCGTCAACTTCGGGAGCACCGGTGGGGGTTCCGCGTTCTCCTCCGGGGGTAACGGTGGCACCACCGGGCGTGGCGGCGACGCCAGCGCCGACGGTGGCGCCGCCGAGTCCGATGTGGACGTCAACGCCGAGCAGCGCAACGACGCCGAGCTGGAGCAGGACGCCGACAACTCGAACACCAACCTGTCCGAGCAGGAGGCCGACCTGTCCGCGGAGACCCAGCTGACGACCGACATCGTGCCGGACATCGAGCTCGAGGTCGAGGACGTCGTCAACGACGCCATCGAGGACCTGTCGATCTGACCTACCGTGCGGGCCGCCCTTGGCATCAGGGGGCGGCCCGCGCGATCTGAGAGGAGTCATCATGCAGGCCGTCTCCGCGATCATCAGCTTCCTGATGAGCCTCATGAGCGACGAGGAGACCAAGGCGGCGTTCGAGCAGGACCCGGAGAACACGTTGGCACGCAACGGCTTGGCCGGGATCACCGGGCAGGACGTCCGGGACGCTCGCCTGATCATGGCCGACGACGGGGTATGTGCCAAGCGTGGTGACGAGTCGGGCCCGGGCGGCGCCGATCCGGTTCGGGAGATCCACCACACCACGAAGCACTACGCGGTCACCCAGCACCCCTCGGTGACCAACGTGGACCAGACGTTCAACCTCCTGGCGATCGACGACCGGGACACGCTGATCAATGACTCGTTCAACAAGGACGTCGAGAACAACGTCGTGGCCATTCAGGACAACGACACGACCGACGTCGACGTGCTCGACGTGGAGGTGATCGACCCGGTCGACGAGCCGCCGGCCGGCGTCGAGCCCCGCGAGGAGCCGACGGCGGCCGAGGAACCGGAGCCAACCGGGGACCCGGTCGCCGACGAACCCGAACCGGAGCCGACCGAGGAGCCCGTGGTCGCCGAGGAGCCGGAGGAGCCCGTCGAGGACGAGCCCGACCTCGACGCCGCGATCGTCTAAGGGGGACAGTCATGACAACACCGGTGCAGGCCGTGGAGCTCGCGCTCTCGGCTGTCGAGCGGTATCACCGACCCGACCTGGAGTCCAGGCTGCGCCAGGCGAAAGCCCGGCTGCTCGACGACCAGGTCCGGGTGCTGGTGGTAGGGGAGTTCAAGCAGGGCAAGAGCATGCTGGTCAACGCCCTCGTGGGCGCCCCGGTCTGCCCGGTGTTCGACGACATCTCGACGTCGGTGCCCACGGTGGTGCGGTACGCCGACGAGCCGGCGGCCACCGCGGTCCGGTCGGTGGATCCCACCCGGCAGCGCACCGAGCGCGTCCCGATCCCGGTCGAGCGCCTCGCCGACTACGCGTCCGAGACGGGCAACCCGGGGAACCGGGAGCGGTTGAGCCACGTCGAGGTCGGAATCCCGCGGAGCCTGCTCGCGGGCGGGCTCGAGCTCATCGACACCCCCGGCGTCGGCGGGCTCAGCTCGGTGCACGGCGCGGCCACGATGTCCGCGCTGCCGTCGGCCGACGCGGTGCTGCTGGTGTCGGACGCCTCGCAGGAGTACACCGCACCCGAGCTGGACTTCCTCCGGCAGGCGATCGCGGTGTGCCCCAACGTGGCCTGCGTGCTGACCAAGACCGACCTGTACCCGGAGTGGCGCACCATCGCCGAGCGCGACCGGAAGCACCTTGCCGCGGCGGGGATCGACGCGCCGATGTTCACCGTGTCCACCACGATGCGGTGGCACGCCTTGGAAAGCGGCGACGGCGAGCTGAACACCGAGTCCGGGTACCCGGCGCTGGTCCAGTACCTGCGCAAGGACGTGCTCGGCCGGGCCGGTGAGCTGGCCCGCCGGTCGACGGCGCACGATGTGCTCGCCGTCACCGAGGCGATCGCCGGCCCGCTGCGGGCCGAGCAGTCCGCCCAGCAGAACCCGGAGAAGGTCCAGGAGCTCATCGGCCGGCTGACCGAGGCCGAGCGGCGGGCGACGCAGCTGAAGGAGCGATCCGCGCGCTGGCAGCAGACGCTCAGCGACGGTGTCGCCGACCTCAACGCCGACATCGACTACGACCTGCGCGACCGGCTGCGGGAGATCATCCGGGAGGCCGAGGCGGCCCTGGACGCCGGCGGCGATCCCACCAAGACCTGGCCGCAGTTCTCCGCCTGGGTCCAGCAGGCGGCGGCGTCGACGGCCTCGGCCAACTTCCTCTGGGCGACGCAGCGGGCACGCCGGCTGGCCCAGCGCGTGGCCGAGCACTTCGACGAGGAGCGGTCGCAGGTGCTGCCGGCGCTGCGCACCGAGCCGTCCGACCCGCTGCGCTCGGTGCGGTCGCTGACCGTGCGCGAGGGCGAGAAGTTCACGATCGGCCGCCGCATGCTGACCGGCCTCAAGGGCGGGTACATGGGGATGCTGATGTTCGGCATGCTCGGCACCCTGGTCGGGTTCACGCTGCTCAACCCGATCTCCATCGGCGCCGGCCTGCTGCTGGGCGGCAAGAGCATCGGCGAGGAGCGCAAGCGGATCATCACGCGCAAGCAGACCGAGGCGAAGGCGGCGCTGCGCCGCTACATCGACGACGTCACCTTCCACGTGGCCAAGGACTCCCGGGACATGCTCCGCGGGGTGCAGCGCGATCTGCGCGACCACTTCACCGCGCTGGCCGAGCAGATGAAGCGCTCGCTGCAGGAGTCCTTGCAGGCGGCCGAGAAGTCGGTGAAGGCGTCGAAGAGTGAACGGGACGCGCGGCTGGCCGAGATCGCGGCCGAGCTGCGGCGGCTGGAGGCGGTGGGGCAGCAGGCGAGGGGTCTGCTGTCCCCCGGCAACCCGGGGGCGGCGGCATGAGCTCGCTGACCGAGGCGGCCCGGCAGGTGTTGCGCATGGCGGTGTACACCTACCGCGACCAACCGTCCACTGTGGAGCTGCTGCGCCGCCAGCTCGAGCGGCTGGACGAGCCGCTGCGGGTGGCGATCGCCGGCAAGGTCAAGGCAGGAAAGTCCACCTTGCTCAATGCGCTGGTCGGGGAGGCGGTCGCGCCCACCGACGCCGGGGAGTGCACCCGGGTGGTCACCTGGTACCGGGACGGGCGCAGCCCGAAGGTGGTGCTGCATCCCAGGGACGGCGCCCCGACCGCGCTGCCCGTCGTGCGGCGCGACGGCGCGCTGGAGATCGACCTGGGCGGCACGCCGGCCGAGCGGGTGGACCGGCTGGTGGTCGACTGGCCGGCGCAGAGCCTGCGCACCACCACGTTGATCGACACGCCGGGCATCGCGTCGCTGTCCACCGACGTCGCCCGGCGCACCGTGCGGTTCCTCGACCCGGACGACGACACCCCGACCGAGGCCGACGCCGTAGTCTACCTGATGCGCCACCTGCACGCGGCCGACGCCGAGTTCCTCGAGGCGTTCCGGGACCAGGGCGTGGCCCGCGCGACCGCGGTGAACACGGTCGCGGTGATCTCACGGGCCGACGAGATCGGCGGCGGCCGGGTGGACGCGATGCTCTCGGCGCGGGCGATCGCCAACCGCTACCGGTCCGAGCCCGCGCTGCGCGGCCTGTGCCAGAACGTCGTCGCCGTGGCCGGCCTGCTCGCCTTCACCGGCCGGACCCTGCGGCAGGCCGAGTTCGCCGCGCTGCGAGACCTGGCCGCCGCGCCACGCGGGGAGCTCGAGGCCGCGCTGCTGTCCGCGGATCGGTTCCAGAACGCGCAGGCCCTGCTGCCCGCGCTGAGCGCCGACGGGCGCCGGCAGCTGCTGACCCGGTTCGGGATCTTCGGAATCCGGTTGGCCACCACGCTCATCCGCCAGGGCGTCAAGGATCCGGCCGCGCTGGCCGACGAGCTGGTCGCCCGCAGCGGGCTCGACGAGCTGCGGCGCGTGCTGCACATCCAGTTCGGCGAGCGCCGCGACGTGCTCAAGGCCCGGTCCGCGCTGCTGGCCCTCGAGCGGCTGCTGCGCGCAGACAGCGACGACGGGCGCGGGCTTGCCGGGCACGTCGAGCGGATCCTGGCCGGCGCGCACGAGTTCACCGAGCTGCGGCTGCTGTGCGACCTGCGCTCCGGGGCGGTCACGCTGCCCCGTTCACTGTCCACAGAGGCCGAACGGCTGCTCGGCGACGCCGGCAACGCCCCGGCCGTGCGCCTCGGCCTGCCCGCCGACGCCCACCCCGAGCAACTGCGCGCGGCCGCCTACGCGGCGCTGCAACGCTGGCAGGCCCACGCCGAGAGCCCGTTGTTGGGCCGCCGCGCCGCCGACGCCTGCCGGGTGATCGTCCGCACCTGCGAGGGAATCCTCACCCGCTAACGCTCGGATCCCTTGCCCAGCGCGGGTTTCACGTCGACGATCGGGGTTCCGTCGATGGCCTCGAGGTTGCCGACGCGGACCCGCAGGCCGTCGACCTCGAGGATCGGCACGCGGTGCAGGCCGACCGGGTTGGGCCGGTCCGGGGAGCGGGTGCTGAACACGCCGGCCTCCGGGCGGGAGAAGTCGTCGCGCGGATGCGTGGTCAGGACGTCCCGCCGGGCGAGGTGGAACCAGGTCAGCACGAGAATGTCGGTGCCGACCTCCAGGTCGCGCATGGCCGGGCGCAGCTCCGGCTCGAACACCAGCCACGCCTCGGGCGCGCCCTCGTTGCCCTGTGCCGGGGCCGAGGCCCGGTCTTTCAGCGGGGACTCCACCCGGCCGACCGGGCGCACCACATACGGATCATCAGGCACCGGCCGAGCGTACTGTCGTGCGTCTTTTGTGGTGCTATAGCCCCACAAAAGACTCACGACAGCTGGCGGGCGCGCGCCTCGAGGTAGCGCTGCTCCGGCACGCTGAGGGTGCGCCGGGCGGCCAACTCGTACTGGTCGCGCGCGGCCTGCCGGTCGCCGGCCAGGTCGAGCAGGTGGGCCCGGACGGCGTGCAGCCGGTGGTGGCCGGCGAGGGCGGGCTCGGCCTCCGCCTCGGCCAGCGCCGCCAGGCCGGCCTCCGGGCCGCGGACCATGGCCAGGGCCACGATCCGGTTGAGCGTGACCATCGGGCCGGGGGCGATGCTGGCCAGCAGGTCGTACAGCGTGAGGATCTCCTGCCAGTCGGTGTCCTCGGCGCGGGCGGCCTCGTCGTGCACCGCGGCGATCGCGGCCTGCAGCTGGTAGGGGCCGACCGGCGCGGTGCGCAGGGTCTCGGTGATCAGCGCGACGCCCTCGGCGATGGCCTCGGCGTCCCACCGGGTGCGGTCCTGCTCGGCCAGCGGGATCAGGGCGCCGTCCCGGCCGGTGCGCGCCGGGCGGCGGGCGTCGGTCAGCAGCATCAGCGCGAGCAGCCCGGCCACCTCGCCGTCGTCGGGAAGCTGCTCGCGCAGCTGCCGGGTCAGGCGGATCGCCTCGCTGGTCAGCTCGACCCGGTGCAGCGCAGCGCCGGAGCTGGCCGTGTAGCCCTCGTTGAAGATCAGGTACAGCACGTGCAGCACCGCGGCCATCCGCTCGGCGCGCTCGGCGGCCGGCGGCATGCGGAACTCCGCGCCGCTGGCCTTGATCCGCTGCTTGGCCCGGCTGATCCGCTGCGCCACGGTGGCCTCCGGCACCAGGAACGCGCGGGCGATCTCCGCGGTGGTCAGCCCGCCGACCGCGCGCAGCGTCAGCGCCACCTGGGAGACCGGGGTGAGCGACGGGTGGCAGCACAGCAGCAGCAACGTGAGCGTGTCGTCGACCCCCGGCGCCGGCTCGGGGTCGGCCGGCTCCAGCTGGGCCGCGGCCTCCTCCCGGCGCATGCGGGCCGAGTCGCGCTTCCACAGCTCGATCCGCCGGCGGGACGCGACCGTGATCAGCCACGCCTTCGGGTTGGCCGGCACGCCCTCGGCCGGCCACTGCGTCGCGGCCGCGAGCAGCGCCTCCTGCACGGCGTCCTCGCACGTGTCGAACCCGCCGTACCGCCGAACCAGCGCGCCGAGCACCTGCGGCGCCAGGTCCCGCAGCAGGCCCTCGACCCGCGTGCTCACGAGCCCAGCACCGGCCGCACCCCCACCGCGCCCAAGGCCGCGTCGGGGGTGCGGGCGGCGTACTCGACGGCCCGCTCGAGGCTCACGCAGTCGATCAGGTAAAAGCCCGCCAGGTGCTCCTTCACCTCGGCAACGGCCCGGGTGAGCGCGGGTTGCGGTAGATCAGGATGAGGTACTTCACCCGCGCACCCTACGCGGACGCGCCGGCGACGACAGTGGCGTTGTGCTCGTCGGAGGTGGTCACGCTGGGGGTGAGCCCGGCGCGGGCGACGGCGTCGCGCAGGTGCGGTGCCTGGCGGGTGCTGGTCTCGACCAGCAGGTGGCCGCCGGGGGCCAGCCAGGGTGGGGCCCCGGCGACGACCCGGCGCAGGATGTCCAGCCCGTCGGCGCCGCCGTCCAGCGCGACCAGCGGCTCGTGCAGCCGGGCCTCTGGGGGCATCAGCCCGACCTCCGCGCTCGGGACGTAGGGCGCGTTGGCGACCAGGACGTCGACCCGGCCGCGCAGCGTGTCCGGCAGCGGTTGGTAGAGGTCACCCTCGTAGACGTGGCCACCGGCGAGGTTGCGCCTGGCACAGCGCACCGCGGCCGGGTCGATGTCCACGGCGTGCACCTCGAGCCGGTCGACGGCGGCGGCCAGCGCCGCGCCCAGCGCGCCCGAGCCGCAGCACAGGTCGACGACGACGGCCCCGGGGCGGGCCAGCGCGGCGGCTTGGTGGACGAGGAACTCGGTGCGGCGGCGGGGCACGAAAACCCCGGGCTCGACGGCGATCCGCAGCCCGCGGAACTCCGCCCAGCCGAGGATCTGCTCCAGCGGCGCCCCGGCGACCCGGCGGTCGACCAGGTCCTCGAGGTCGGTCGGCGACCGGGCCGCGGAGATCAACAGATCCGCCTCCTCCTCGGCGAACACGCACCCGGCGGCGCGCAGCCGGGCGATGACCGGTTCGCTCGCACTACGCACCCGCGGCCGCCGGGACCGGCGCGACGAAGATGCAGAACGGATGCCCGGCCGGGTCGGCGTAGACCCGCAGCGGCTCCTGCGGATCGGCGGAGCGATCGAACAGCAGCCGGGCGCCGAGGCCCAGTGCCCGGTCGTGCTGGGCGTCGAGCTCGGCCACCGACGGCACCGTCAGGTCCAGGTGCAGCTGCTGGGGGTGCGGACCCTCGGGCCACGTCGCCTCCGGCAGCCGCGGCACCTGCTGGAAGGCCACCCGCGCGTGCCCGTCGGCGTCCTGGAGCACCAACCAGTCCCGCCCGCGTTCGTCGTCCTCGCCCGCGGCCGGCGGCTCGTCCCCCGGCCGGTACCGGAAACCGAGTAGCTGCCGGTAGAACTCCGCCAGCCGCCGCGCGTCGGTGGTGTCCAGCACCACCTGCCGAAGTACCGGAAATCGTTGCTGTTCCATGAAGACCATTGTGGACGCTAGCGCGTGGGCTCGTTACCGGGGCGGACCCGGTTGGTCTCGTAGGCCCACATGGCGACCTCGACGCGGTTCCGGGCGCCGAGCTTGGTCATGAGGCTGGCGATGTGGGTCTTGACGGTGCTGAGGGTGATGTAGAGGGTGTCGGCGATCTCGGTGTTGGTCCGCCCGGCCGCCACGGCGGCGAGGATCTGCTCCTCGCGGTCGGTGAGCGGCTCGACGGGTTGCCGCGGTGGCGCGGCGGGCCCGGTGCCGGCGAACGCCTCCAGCAGCCGGGCGGTGATGCTCGGGGCGATGAGCGCGTCGCCCTTGGCGGCGGCGTGGACGGCCTGGGCGAGCAGGTCGGGCCCGGCGTCCTTGAGCAGGAAGCCCCGGGCACCGGCGCGCAGCGCGGAGTAGACGTACTCGTCGAGGTCGAAGGTGGTGATGACGACGACCGCGATCGGGTCCTCGACCGCCGGCCCGGCAAGGGCCCTCGTGGCCTCGATGCCGTCGAGCCCCGGCATCCGGATGTCGAACAGGCACACGTCGGGGCGCAGCCGCCGGGCGAGCTCGACGGCCCGGCGCCCGTCGGCGGCCTCGCCGATGACGTCGATGTCCGGCCTGGAGTTGAGGATCATCGTGAGACCGGTGCGGACGATCTCCTGGTCATCGGCCACGATCACGCGGATGCTCATGGCGTCGAACCGGTTCGCGGCATGCTGCGCATCCCGACCATCGTACGGTCTCCCGATGACGGCCACGGGTGTCGAGAACATGGCGCTGGCTTGCTACCTCCGCGGACCCGAGGGCGTCATCGTTGCCCTGGCCGAGAAGCTCAACCGAGGAACGGCAATGTGACCTGGTCCGGGGTCTTGTCGTTGCGCAGGCCGCGCCAGGCGGCGTGGCGCAGGCGGCGGTCGTGGGTGAGCTGGCGGTACTCCACCTCGCCGACGATGCGGGGCTCGACCCAGTGGGCGAAGCGGGCGTCCTCGCGGGGGACCGGGGTGTCGAACGGGCTGTCGTTGCGGTGCAGGGGCGCAAGACGGGAGTGCAGGTCGCGGAGCATGGCGTCGGTGAAGCCGGTGCCGACCTTGCCGACGAACACCAGCCTGCCCCGCCGGTCGTGGATGCCGAGCAGCAGCGAGCCGAGCGTGCCGGTGCGGCGGCCCTCGCCGGCGTGCCACCCGCCGATGACGACCTCCTGGGTGTTGAGCAGCGCCGTCTTGATCCACGCGCGGGACCGGCGGCCCGGCTCGTACCGGGAGGCCAGCCGCTTGGCCACGACCCCCTCCAGGTGGTGCGCGCGGGCCACCTCGAGCAGCTGCGGGCCGTCGACGTCGACGTGGTAGTCCGGCACCCGCACCCGCGGCGAGCGGCCGTCGAGGTCCAGCTCGTCGAGCAGCTCGCGCCGGCGCCGGTAGGGCTGCTCGAGCAGCGACGTCCCGTCCAGGTGCAGCAGGTCGAACAGCACGTAGGTGATCGGCACCTGGCCGAGCAGCGTCGCGGTTGGCGCGTGGATGTGCATGCGCAACTGGAGCAGGTCGAACCGGGCGCGCCCGGTGTCGTCGAGGGCGACGATCTCGCCGTCGACCACGACCCGGCGCCGTCCGGTCAGCTCGGCCAGCGCCCTCAGCTCGGGGTAGGACCGGGTCACGTCGTTGTTGTTGCGGGAGATCGCCCGGACCGCGCCGCCGCCGACCGCGGTCACCGCGCGCACACCGTCCCATTTGAACTCGAACCCGAAGTCCCGTGCGCCGGGACCGCTCGGCGCCGAGCCCGCGGTCGCCATCATCGGCAGCACGGGTTCGGGCAGGTCAGCCGGGCTCACCGTCTCATTGAGACAGTTGAGGCCCTGGCTGTCAAGACGGGTGGAATTGCCGATAGCGGCGGCCGGGCGGCTGTGCCAGGGTGGATGGGGCCCGTTACCGAGGGGAGTTGACGTGAGCCGGCGAAGCGTGCTCGTCATCGGATGCCTTCTCACCCTGCTGCTGCCCGGAGCGGCCGTCGCGGAACCGCCCCGCGCACGTGAGGTCGTGCTCACCGACCGCGGCCCGGTCCGCGGCGTCGTGGCCGGCGATTACCGTCTGTTCCAAGGGATTCCGTTCGCCGCGCCGCCGGTGGGGGAGCTGCGCTGGCGGCCGCCGCAGCCGCCGGCGCCCTGGCGGGATCCGCTGGACGCCACCGCGCCGCGCGGCGCGTGCGCGCAGCCGGGCAGCTTCGGACGACCGGAGACGTTCAACGAAGACTGCCTGTACCTCAACGTGACCACGCCGCGCCGGGCGGGGCACCGGCTGCCGGTCATGGTCTGGATCCACGGTGGCAGCTACACGACCGGCAGCGGCGCGATCTACGACGCGCGCAAGCTCGCCGTCGAGGGCGGCGTGGTGGTGGTGACGATCAACTACCGGTTGGGGCCGTTGGGTTTCCTGGCACTGCCGGCGCTGACCGGTGAGCAGCCCGGCATCCAGTCCGGCAACTACGGCATCGAGGACCAGCAGGCCGCGCTGCGCTGGGTGCGGCGCAACGCCGCGGCTTTCGGCGGCGACCCCGGCAACGTCACGATCTTCGGCGAGTCGGCCGGGTCCGGCAGCGTGTGCGCGCACCTGGTGTCGCCGACGGCCGCCGGGCTGTTCCACCGCGCCATCGGGCAGAGCTACAGTTGCGCATGGCCGGTGGCCACCGGCGCGGCCGCGGAGAGCGCCGGCACCGCGTTCGCCGGCCGGGTCGGCTGCGCGGACGTGGCC
>NZ_DASZCQ010000308.1:0-25216 GCF_035942955.1 Actinophytocola sp.
CGTCAAGACGGCCGAGCAGCGCTCGGCGATCGCCGCCACCGGCGCGGCGATCAACGGTCCGGAGGACAGCCGCCTGATGATCACCGCGACCCCGGACGAGGTCCGCCGGATCCAGGCGCTGGGCTACACCGTGATCAAGGAGGCGCCGCTGGTCGCCCAGCAGGACGTGACGCCGCTGGACTTCCCGCCTGCGGACTCGGGTTACCACAACTTCGCGGAGATGACCGCCGAGATCAACCAGGTGATCGCGGCCAACCCGGGCCTGATCAGCAAGCGGGTGATCGGCCGGTCGTACCAGAATCGCGAGATCTGGGCGTTGAAGATCTCCGACAACGTGGCCACCGACGAGGCCGAGCCGGAGGTGCTGTTCACCCACCACCAGCACGCCCGCGAGCACCTGACCGTCGAGATGGCCATGTACCTGATCCACCTGTTCGTCGAGAGCACCGACGCGCAGGTGCGGAACATGGTCAACAGCCGGGAGATCTGGATCGTGCCGGACCTCAACCCCGACGGCGGCGAGTACGACATCGCCACCGGCTCGTACCGCAGCTGGCGCAAGAACCGGCAGCCGAACTCGGGTTCGACCAACGTCGGCACGGATCTCAACCGCAACTGGGCCTACAACTGGGGCTGCTGCGGCGGATCCTCCGGCAGCACCGGCAGCTCGACCTACCGCGGCCCGGGACCGGAGTCGGCGCCCGAGGTGCGGGTCGTCGCCGACTTCGTGCGCAGCCGGGTGATCGGCGGCACGCAGCAGATCAGGACGCACATCGACTTCCACACCTACAGCGAGCTGATCCTGTGGCCGTACGGCTACACGTTCAACGACACCGGCCCCGGCCTCACCCAGGCCGAGCGCGACACGCACGCCCGGCTGGGCCAGATGATGGCGCAGACCAACGGGTACACCCCGGAGCAGTCGTCGGACCTGTACATCACCGACGGCACCATCAACGACTGGCTGTGGGGCGTCCAGCGGATCTACACCTACACCTTCGAGATGTTCCCGCGCAGCAGCAACCCTGGCTTCTACCCGCCCGACGAGGTGATCAACCGTGAGGTCACCCGCAACCGCGCGGCCGTCCTGATGCTGCTCGACTACTCCGACTGCCCGCGGCGCGTCATCGGCCAGACCTGCGCCGCCTGACCCAACGCCGATCGCCGCCGGCCTCCCGCCGGCGGCGATCGCCTTGCGTGCCTGCTGGCGCTGTGAAAAATTCCAACTGGACTGTATGTACCGCTTCTGAGGAGACGGGATGGCGCGGCAGCCCCGATCGTTGGCCGGCAAGGTGGTCGTGATCACGGGAGGTGGCCGGGGCATCGGGGCGGCCACGGCGTCGGCGCTGACCCGGCTGGGCGCCCGGGTCGCGATCGGGGACCTGGACCTGGACGTGGCCAAGCGGACCGCCGACGGGTTGGGTGACGACGCGATCGCGCTGCCGCTCGACGTGACCGACCGGCCCGGGTTCACCGCGTTCCTCGACGAGGTGGAGAAGCAGCTCGGGCCGATCGACGTACTGATCAACAACGCCGGCATCATGCCGATCGGGCTGCTCGAGGAGGAGTCCGACCGGACCACCCGGCACCAGCTGGAGATAAACCTGCACGCGGTCGTCCACGGCACCCGGGAGGCCGTGCGCCGCATGAAGCCGCGCGGCGCCGGGCACATCGTCAACATCGCATCGGCCGCCGGCAAGGCCGGATTCCCCGGCGTGGCAACGTACTGCGCCACCAAGCACGCGGTCGTCGGCCTGTCCGAGGCGGTCCGCATGGAGCTGCGCGGCACCGGTGTCGAGGTGTCCGTGGTGCTGCCGGCGATCGTCCGGACCGAGCTGACCGCGGGCGTCGAGGAGGCTCGCTTCGTCAAGTCGCTCGTGCCGGAGGACGTCGCCGAGGCCATCGTCGCGGCCCTGCGGCGGCCCCGGTTCGAGGTCTTCGTGCCGAGGTCGCTCGGCCCGATCAACCGCTTCACCCGGCTGCTCCCACGCCGCGCCGGCGAGTGGGTCGCGCACCTGCTCAAGGGCGACCAGGTGCTGATCAACGCCGCGCATTCGGCCGCCCGCAAGGACTACGAGGCCCGCGCCGCGGCCAGCGCGCCGGCCGCAGACAAGGAGGCCGGCGGCTGAAGCCGGAGCGTCTCCTTAGGACAGCCGGTACATGGCGAGGCCGAAGGTGGCCGCGGTGAGCACGGTCGTGCTGCCGGTGTCGGTGGCCTCCAGATCGGAGACCGGGACCAGGGGGAGCCCGGTGCCGGCCTGCGTCCACGTCGCGCCGGTGTCGGTCGAGACGAACACGCCCACGTCGCTTGCCACATAGAGCTTCGTGCGGTCGCGCGGGTCGAGGACGAGGTCGTTGACCGGGGCGTCCGGCAGGTTGCCGGAGATGTCCTGCCAGGACGCGCCGCCGTTGGTGGTGCGGAACACGTGCGCGGCCGGGTCGCCGTTGCGGAAGCCGGAAACCGTGACATAGGCCAGGTTGGCGTCGGTCGGGTCCACCGCCACCTTGGTGATCCACCGGGTGGGCAGGCCGGCGGTGATCTCGGTCCAGGTGCCGCCGGTGTTCCGGGTGATCCACATGCGACCGTCGTCGGTGCCGGCGTAGATGGTGGCCGGGCTGGTGCGGGCCGCGGCCACCGTCGTGATCGTGCCGAACGGGTAGCCGTCGATGCCGCCGGGGCCGCGGGACAGGTCCGGACTGATCACGGTCCAGGACGCCGCGGAGTTGGTCGAGCGGTTGAGCCGGTTGCCGGCGTAGTACATCACCGAGGGGTTGGTCGGGTCGAAGGCGACCGGGGTCAGCCAGTTGCGGCGGTCGGACGTGGTGGCGCCGAAGGAGGTCATGGTGTTGCCACCGTCGGTGGAGCGGCCGCACGAGCCGTTCTGCGAGCAGGCGTAGACCTTGTTCTGGTTGGTCGGATCGATGAGGTTCATCAACCCGTCACCGCCGCGGATCGCGTTCCAGCCCGTGCTGCCCCAGGACCGCACCGAGCCGTTGTCCTGCAGCCCGCCGCTGATCCTCGATATGTCCTGTCTGGACACCGCGACGGTGTAGAACTGGAGATGGGCCTGGGAGGTGGACTTGAACCAGCTTCCAGACAGCGAGCCGTTGGACGACGAGCGGTACACGCCTCCGTCGTTGCCGAGGTAAACCCGATTGGCGGTCAACGGATCCCAGGCCATCGCGTGCTGATCGGCGTGGATCACCATGGAGCGGCGCCAGTTCGCGCCGGCGTCGAGGGACTCGACCATGTTCACGCCGGCGACGAACACGTGGCTGGCGTTGGCCGGGTCGACCCAGATCCGCCCGAACCACCAGCCGAAGGTGGACTGGGAGGCCGACAGCAGGGACGTGTTGGTGATCCTGGTCCAGCCGTCGCCGCCGTTGGTGGAGGTCCAGAAGCCGGCGAAATCGCCGGAGGTGTCGGCGGCGATGGCGTACAACCGGTTGGGGTTGCTGCGGGCCACCGCGATGCCCATCCGGCCGAGGTTGGTGCCGGCCGCGGGCAGCCCGCCGGCCAGTCGCGTCCACGTGGCGCCGCCGTCGGAGCTTCGGTAGATCCCGGAGCCGACCCCGCCGTAGACCCGGCCGTTGGGCTGCCGGCGGTGGTCCCACATGGCCACGTAGATCCGGTTCGGGTTGGTGGGGCTGATCGCCACGTCGACCGCGCCGGTGGTGGGATTGGCGCCGGCCAGCACGAGCTGCCAGGTGGCGCCGCCGTCGGTGGTGCGGTACAGCCCGCGCTGTCCACCCGGGACGAACAGGTTTCCGGCCGCCGCGACGAACAACCGGTTGGAGTTGGCGGGATCGATGGCGATCCGGCCGATCCGGTCGGTGCCGGTCAGCCCGAGCGACTGCCACGTCGCGCCGCTGTCGGTGGACCGGAACACCCCGGCGCCGGGGAACGTCACGCTGCCGCCGCCGGGGTTGGACTCCCCGGTTCCCGCGTAGAGCGTGCCGTTGCCGGTGATCGCCAGCGCGCCGATGGACGGCGTCAGGCTCGGGCTCCAGGCGGGGGAGAACGTGGCGCCCGCGTCGGTGCTGCGCCACACGCCCCCCGTTGCCGCCCCGGCGAACACGGTGTCGGCCTGCGTCGGGTGCGCGACCAGGTCGGTGATCCGGCCGCCGATGTTGGCCGGCCCCAGCGACTGCCACGCCGCCTGGATTCCCGGCGCGGCCTGGATGGCGGTGGCCTGCGCGTGCGCGCTCGCCTCGAGCGCGCCGATGTCCAGCGAGCGGAACGGGTACATCCGCTGCGCGGCCCACCAGTGATCCGCGCCGGCCGGCTCCGGCCCACTGTCCAACTCCGACACCGGACGCGACTGGCCGGCGGTCACATCCCGACTCCCCGGAGCCACGCCGGCCGCCGCGATGCCCGCGGTGGCGACCAGCAGCAATGCCAAAAGAGATCTACCACCGTAGTTCGCCATAATCGAATGCTAGGCAGCCCAAATTTCACCGAATAGCTGCCTTTCGGCCTATTCCGGCGATTGATGGAGCCGCGGTCGGGAGTCCAGAACCCCCAAGGGTTTCCCGGTCCGGCGCAGCGCGCGAGGCAGGGTGAGCGCGGCGATGATCGTGGCCAGGGCGCCGCCCGTGCCGGCGACGACGAACGTGACCGGTGCGCCGGTGGCGTCGAGCAGCAGGCCGCCGCCGACGTAGGACACCGCGGCGGCGACGCCGATCAGGCCGTAGAAGTTGCCGAACACCCGGCCGAGCAGCCGGCCAGGGACCAGGCGCTGCAACAGGGTGTTGCCGGCCACGTCCATCGCCGCGAGGCCGAGACCGCGGACGGTCTGCAGCAGCAACGCCGCCGCCACCGCCCAGGCGACGCCGGTGAGCAGGTTGCCGACACTGCTCACGGCGTATCCCACCAGCAGCAGCACGGTCATCGGCGCCAGCCGGGAGTGCCGGGCCAGCACGACGTATCCGGCCAGCAGCCCGATGCCGACCCCGCCGAGGATCAGGCCGACCGTCCACTCGGGAGCGACCAGCGTGTCCTTGACCAGGTAGACGATCGCGACATCGTCGATGCCGTTGAACATGACGACGGCGCAGAAGGTGAGCGCGATGATCCGGACCGCGGGCACGGAGGCGATGTAGCCGAGCCCGACCCTGGCGTCGGCGAGGAACGGCTGCCTGGCCTCGTCCCCGGTGGTGGCCGGCGGCAGCGAGCGCACCGAGGTCAGCACCAGCGCGGACAGCAGGAACGACGTGGCGTCGACCAGCAGCACGCCCCGCACGCCGAGAATCGGGAACAGCGCCGCCGCGATGAACGGCCCGACCGCCTCCGCACCGTTGGCGCCGAAGCCGATCGTCGAGTTCGCCACCGCCAGATCCTTGCCGGCCACCAGCTCCGGGATCGCCGCGCGGGACGCCGGCTGGAAGGTCTGGCCGATCGTGGACCGGACCGCCACCAGCGCCAGCAGCAGCGGCAGCGGCGGCAGGGCGAGCGCGATGAGCAGCAGCAACGCGCCCTGGGCGAGCTCGCAGACGATCATGACGTGCTTGCGGTTGAACCGGTCACCGATCGCTCCGGTGAGCGGGCTGACCAACGCCGGCGCGAAGTCGCCGACCAGCAGCAGCAACGAGACCGCGAGCGCCGCCCCGGCCGACCCGGCGACGTGGAGCATCAGCGCGACCAGGCTGACCGAGTCGCCGACGAACGACACCACCCGGGAGATCGACAGCGCCCGGAACGCGGGGTTGGCGCGCAGCAACGCGAGCGCGCCATCTCCCCGTTCGGCCATGCACTGACTGTACCGGTGTTGATCAGGGCTTGAGCACGATTTGCCTGTCGTGGCACGGGTTTCCAGGGCGATGTGCGCCCGCGCCGCCTCGGCCGGCGGGAACGGTGCTCCGATCAGCGGGATCAACCGGCCCGCCGCCGGCGCGGTCTCCTCCAGCTTGCGCAGCCGGCCGAGGACCCGCCGGCCGATCGCGGCGCCTGCGGTGATCTCCAGCCGGTACAGGTCCGCTGCGGACAGCGGCAGGATCCGCCCGGAGGACCAGCCGAAGATCAGCAACCGGCCACCGGGCCCGATCAGCTCGAGTGCGTCCCGGCCGAGCCGCCCACCCACGCCGTCCAGCACGATGGTCACCGGGCGGCCGGCCCCCCGCGTACCGCGTCCGTCCACTCCGGATGGTTGTCGTCCACCGCGACGCCGGCCCCGAGCCGGCGCATCGCCGCCACCTTCGCCGGCCCGCCGGCCACGCGGACGCTGACCGCTCCCACGGAGCGCGCCTGTTGGATGAGCAGACAGCCGACGCCGCCGGCGGCCGCGGTCACCAGCACCACGTCCTCGGCGGTGAGCCGGGCCACGACCCGTTTGCCGAGCCAGCGCCCGGCAACGCCGTCGCCGAGCTCGTCCACGACACCGGCCACCCCCCGGCCGGGCGTCGTCGGCAGCGTCGGCAGCGAAACGGGCCGCCGTGTACGCCCGTGCGGATGGTGGTGTCGGGCAGGTGGACCCCGGCGGACGAGACCGCGACCCGGACCTGGTCGGGTCCGGGCCGCGGATCGTCGGTCTCCGCGCAGCGGAGGTTGCCGGCGGGCCCGAACGCGTACTGGACGATCGCACGCACGGCGCCGAACCTGGAACCTCCAGCTAGCTAGAGGTCAACCTCCTCACAGTCCATTGCGGATCGCCGTGATCAGCTCACCGTTGCTGGTGTCGCCGGACAGCTCCCAGAAGAACGCGCCGCCGAGACCCTCGTTGCGCGTGTAGGTCATCTTCCCGGAGATCGTGCTCGGCGTGTCGTAGCTCCACCACTGGCCGCCGCAGAAGGCGTACGCCGTGCCGGCCACCGTGCCGTTCGCCGGGCAGCGGCCCTTGAGCACCTTGTAGTCCTCGATGCCCTGCTCGAACGTGCCGGGCGCCGGCCCGCTCGCCGAGCCGCCTGGCGTGCTCTGCGTGACGCCGGTCCAGCCACGCCCGTAGAACCCGATGCCCAGCAACAACTTGCTCGCCGGGACGCCCTTGGTCTTGAGCTTCTGGATCGCCGCGTCGGCGTTGAAGCCCTGCTGCGGGATGCCGGTGTAGGAGGTCAGCGGCGAGTGCGGGGCGGTCGGGCCCTGCGCCGCCCATGCGCCGAAGAAGTCGTACGTCATCACGTTGTACCAGTTGACGTACTGCGCCGCGCCGGCGTAGTCGGCCGCGTCGATCTTCCCGCCGCTGCTGGCGTCCGCGGTGATCGCCGCGGTGATCAGGGCGCTCGATCCGAACCGGGACCGCAGCGCCGACATCAGGTTGCGGAACGCCGCCGGCCCGCTGGTGTCGCAGGACAGCCCGCAGGCGTTCGGGTAC
Organism: Actinophytocola sp.; assembly: GCF_035942955.1. Classification (GTDB taxonomy): domain Bacteria; phylum Actinomycetota; class Actinomycetes; order Mycobacteriales; family Pseudonocardiaceae; genus DASYTH01. The sequence goes on from NZ_DASZCQ010000308.1 coordinate 7,308, forward strand.
TCCCAGTCGATGTCGATGCCGTCGAACACGTCCGCCCAGCGCGGGTCCTCGACCAGCCGGAAGCACGACTCGGCGAACGCCGCCGGGTTGGCCGCGGCCTGCCCGAAGCCGCCCGACCAGGTCCACCCGCCGAACGAGAACAGCACCCGCAGGTTCGGGTACATCCGCTTGAGCTTGCGCAGCTGGTTGAAGTTCCCGCGCAGCGCCCCGGCGTCCCAGGTGTCCGTCGTGCCGTCCACACTCTCCGCCGGCCCGTAGAACCGGTCGTAGTCGGCATAGCTGTCGCCAATGGCGCACTGCCCGTTGGTCACGTTGCCGAACGCGTAGTTGATGTGCGTCAGCTTGCCCGCCGACCCGCTGGTGTGGATGTTCTTGACGTGATAGCCACGCTGGTAGACACCCCACTGCACGAAGTAGCCCAGGTTCTTGCGCCCACCCACGGGCGGCGGCTGGCTCGTGGTGGTGGTGGTGGTCGTCGTCGTGGTGGGCCGGGTTGTCGTTGTTGTCGTCGTGGTGGTCGTCGGCGGCGTGCCCGTCGCGTCGCACGACCCGCCGTTGAGCGTGCAGTTGGTCGGCGGCGAGTACGCGCCTGAGTAGGTGACGTTGAACCCGAAGCTCGCCGAGCCGCCCGGCGCCAGGTTCCCGTTCCACGTATTGTTCACCGTCACCCGCTGCCCGCTCACCGTGTAACTTCCGTCCCACAGCGAGCCGATCCGGTGACCGGTCGGCAGCGTGAACTCCACCCGCCAGGTCGCGAGCGTCGTCGACCCACCGTTCACGATCGTGTACTTGCCTTCATAGCCAGTCCCCCAGTCGGAGGACTTGCTGAAGGTCGCACTCACGCCGTTCGCCGCCGAGGCGGTCCGATTGGCCGGCGCAACCACAATCCCGAAGATCACAAGCAGGGTCACTGCGAAGATGGCAGGCAGGTGCCATCGGATGCGAGACATCGTTGTCGTCTCCTTGCAGGGGCAGGGGTCAGCAGCCTGGAGTCCCGAGTGCACGACAGGACGTTCACCCGTACGCACCGAATATGTGGTCTAGACCACTCCGCTGTCAAGGTCTAGACCAGCCCTCACCCAAAAGGAGCAACCCCCACCTACGCACCGTCACAAACCCGCGCCCCCCGCCGACCATTCCCTCCCTTCCCACCCCGCTGTCCACAACACTCCACTTATCCACACCCCATCCCCAATCAAGATCAACTATCCGTCTCCCTCGATACAATGGGAGCGGGGCCGGCCCCCGTGGTGTGGTGGGGGCTGGGTAGGGGTGGGAAGCGGAGATCAACTGCGGGGGAGATCGACTTCGAGGGAAGATCAAGTGTCGGGAAGATCCATTGTGGGGAAGATCCACTGTGGGCAGCGCCGTGCGGCGCCGGCCGGGGTGCCCCGCCGGAGCCGTGGTGGCCCGCCCCGCGGAGCCCGTGGGGGCGCAACTCGGCCATGCGAATGCGTCACACGGCTACCTGAGCGCGAGACCGCCCGGTTCCCGACTCCGGCCCAGTGGGTCTTGCGTTCCGGTAGGCGTGTGACGCACTGGTGTAGCCGTGTGACGCGTATCCGGCCGATCTTGCCGGAGCCAGACCGGCCGGGTGTCCCTGGTGGCCGGAGGGCTGGTTAGCGGGCGGTGGGGCCGGGGATGTGGTGGAGGTAGGCGCCGGGCCAGGGGATGGTGTCGCGTTGCGGGGTTTGGGGACGGGCGGGGACGAAGTTGGCCGCGTCGTCGATGCTGCCGGTGCCGTCGTAGCGGGCCTGGAGGGGGTAGGGGAAGACGGGGCGGGTGCGGGTGATGTTGCCCGCCTCGTCAAGGCCGGTGGCGATGATGCGGTCGGGGGCGGTGCCGTGCTCGACCCACGCGACCAGCTCGCGGATCGGGTCGAACGAGGTCAGCCGGGTGCCGCCGCCGCAGTGCTGGATGTCGGGGATCATGAACAGCCGCGCGAACTCGGCCGTGGCGCGCGGGCCGCCGTTGTGGGCGACGAGCCGGGCGTGGTAGTCGAGGGTGGACGCGGGCGGGATCGCCGAGTCGGCCCAGCCGTGCCACATGATCAGCTTGCCGCCGGCGCGCCGGAACGGGCGCAGGTCCAGGCCCAGGGCGTTGGCCTTGAAGCCCTCGGCGGTGAGGCGGTGCAGCTCGGCCGTGGTGAAGCGGAAGTCGGCCAGCGATGAGTGCGGGGAGCCGATCGGGTAACCCACGTAGCGCAGGTAGTTGTCGGCGAGCACGCCGGCGAAGGAGTCCGGGCCGAGCTCGGGCGCCGGGATGATCCACGCGTTCCAGGCGAGCTCGGAACCGAACGGCTCCGAGCCGGGGTAGAGCCGGTTGCCGCGCGCGTCGGTCGGGCCGGCGTACAGCTTGCGGGCGACCGCCACCTGCGCGGCCGTCAGGCAGCCGGGCGCGTCGGCGCCGGGGCACCGCACGGCACCGGGGTCGAAACGGCACAGCCGCGGCTCCTCGAGCTGGCCGTCGACCAGCCCGTCGAGCCCGTCACATGCGGCGAGCACGGCGTCGTGCAGGACGGGTAGCTTGGCGGCGGTGAGGATCGGCGAGCCGTCCGCGCCGATGTTCGACCGGGCGATCCAGGTGAGGTAGACGCCGAGCAGCGGCCCGAAGTAGTTGGCCGGGGCGCCGGCGATGATGCCGTCGAAGTCGGTCGGGTACCGCTGGGCGAGCAGCAGCGCCTCGCGGCCGCCGTTGGAGCAGCCGCTGAAGTACGCGTGCCGCGGCGGGGATCCGTAGAACGCGGCGATGATCCGCTTGGCGGCCACGGACAGCACGTGCGGCGCGCGGAAGAAGTAGTCGTCCCGGGCGGCCCGGTCGTCCGCCGCCCACTGCCCGTCGCCGACCGGTTCGAACCCCCCGCCCCGGCCGACGTGGCCGTCGTCGGTGGCGGCGACGGCGAAGTCGCCGGCTTCCCGGCCGCAGTCGGGGAACGGCGTCGGGAAGATCACCCCGCACAACCCGCCGCAGCCGTACTGCAGGTAGTTGCCGGCATAGCCGTCGACCGGAAGGCGCAGCTGGAACCGCACCGCCGGTTCGATGACGCCACGTACGTCGCAGTGCGCCGGCTCGGCCCCGGCCGGCACCACCTTCGCCTCGGTCACCCGGGTGGCCGCGCCGGGAATGTCGAAGTCGCGCACCAGGTCGGCACAGTCGATCACCGGCCGGAGCACCGAGCCGGCCGCGGCCACCCCCGCGCCGGGCACGAGCGCGGCCGCCGTCACCGCACCGAGCATCGCGAGCAGAATTCGTTGGCGCATCAGCAAAACCCCCAAGCTTCCAGATTCGAGCCGAGTCTAGCCGGACCGTGACTCGACCAACACCTCGATTCCGTCCAGCACCCGCTGCAGGCCGAACTCGAAGGCGTGCTCCGGGTTGTACGCCGCGCCGTGCGCCTGGCCGGCCGCGGTGCCGACCCTGGCGGCGGTGGGGTAGCGCCGGCCGTCCATGATCCGCTCGAGGAACGGGGCGTGGGCGTACCACCACTGCTCGTCGGTCACGCCGGTGCTCTGCTCGGCGGCCGCCGCCTCCATCGCGCCGCGCGCCGCGCCGTGCACGTAGCCGGAGACCAGGGTGAGCACGGAGTCCATCTCCACGTCGGTCAGCCCGATGCCGTCGATCGCGCGCAGCTCGTAGTCGTACTTGGCGATCGCGTTCGGCCCGAGCACCGGCCGGCTGACGGCCACCTGAAGCAGCCACGGGTGCCGCTGGTAGAGCGCGCGGTTCTCCCTGGCGATCAGCTCGAGCCGGGCGCGCCAGCCGCCCGGCACGTCCTCGGGCATGGCCAGCTCGCCGTAGACGGTGTCCACCATGACGTCGAGCAGCTCGGCCTTGCCCGGCACGTAGGTGTACAGCGACATGGTCCCGACGCCGAGCCGCTCGGCGACCCGGCGCATCGACAGCGCGGACAGTCCCGCGGTGTCGGCGACCTCGATCGCGGCGCGCACGATCACGTCGACGTTGAGGTCGGGCTTGCCCTTGCGGCTGGTCCGCTCCCTGGTCCGCCAGAGCAGGGCGAGGCTGCGGGCCGGGTCTCCGCTTCCGCTGTATTCCGTCGTCATCGCGCCCCGAGCCTACCCAAGGGCGTACCGTAATATGTACGGTACATTGTACGATAGAGGGAGCGTGATGACTTCCACTCAGCTCGCGGTCCTCGCCGAGGGCCTGCGCAAGGGCTACGGGGACACGACCGCGCTGGACGGGTTCGACCTCGCCGTGCCGGCCGGCACCGTGTGCGGGCTGCTCGGGCCGAACGGCGCCGGCAAGACCACGGCGGTGCGGATCCTGGCCACGCTGCTGCGGCCGGACGCCGGTGTCGCGGTGGTCGCCGGGCTCGACGTGGTCCGGCAGGCCAGGCAGGTGCGGCGGCGGATCGGTCTGGTCGGGCAGCACGCCGCGGTCGAGGAGGCGCTGTCCGGACGGCAGAACCTGGAGCTGTTCGGCCGGCTCTACCACCTCGACGCGGCCGCGGCGGCCCGCAGGGCCGGCGAGCTGCTCGAGGAGTTCGGCCTCGCCGACACCGGGCGCCGGGCGGTCGGCACCTACTCGGGCGGCCTGCGCCGGCGGCTCGACCTGGCCGCGAGCATGATCCTCGCACCGCGGGTGCTGTTCCTCGACGAGCCGACCACCGGGCTGGATCCGCGTGGCCGCAACGAGGTCTGGGCGGCGGTCCGGTCGCTGGTGGCCGGCGGCACCACAGTCCTGCTGACCACGCAGTACCTGGACGAGGCCGACCGGCTCGCCGGCCGGATCGCGGTGATCGACCGGGGCCGGGTGATCGCCGAGGGCACGCCGGACGAGCTGAAGTCGCGGATCGGCGGCGACCGCATCGACGTGGTCCTGCGCGACGGCGCCGCCCTGCCGGCCGCCGCCGGGATCATCGGGCGGATCTGCCGGGTGGCGCCGGACGTCGACCCCGACACCCGCCGGATCAGTGCCCCGGTGCGAGAGCGGATGTCCACCTTGGGAGCAGTGCTCTCGGAGTTGAGCGCCGCGCACATCGAAGCCGAGGACGTCGCGCTGCGCCGGCCGACGCTCGACGAGGCGTTCCTGCACATCACCGGAACGGGAGGAGTGGCCGCCTGATGCGTTGGGCCGTTGTGGACAGTTGGACGATCGCCCGGCGCGACTTCGCGCGCTGGGCCCGCCAGCCGGGGCCGGTGGTCGTGTCCCTGCTGTTCCCGGTGCTGATCGTGCTGATGTTCGGCTACCTGTTCGGCGGGGCCATGGCGGTGCCCGGCGGGGGCGGGTACCGCGAGTTCCTCATGCCGGGGATGTTCGCCATGACCATGCTGTTCGGCATCGAGACGACCATGCTCGCGGTCAGCACCGACGCGGCGCGCGGGGTCACCGACCGGTTCCGGTCGATGCCGATGGCGCCGTCCGCGGTGGTCGCCGGGCGCAGCATCGCCGACCTGGTCAACTCCGCGGCCGGGCTGGCCATCATGATCGGCTGCGGGCTGCTGATCGGCTGGCGGGCGCACGGCACGGCGGGCGAGACGCTCGTGGCGATCGGGCTGCTGTTGCTGCTGCGGTTCGCGGTGCTCTGGGTCGGCATCTACCTCGGGCTCGTGGTCAGCGGTCCGGAATGGGTCGCCGCGGTCCAGATTCTCGTGTGGCCGGTGAGTTTCCTGGCCAGCACGTTCGTGCCGCCGGACACGATGCCGGGCTGGCTCGGCGCCGTCGCCGAGTGGAACCCGCTGTCGCCGACCGTGTCCGCGCTGCGCGAGCTGTTCGGCAACCCGGGCGCCGGCGGCGACTCCTGGGTCTCGCGGCACAGCCTGCTGATGGCTATCGTCTGGCCGGTGGTGATCCTTGCCGTGTTCCTGCCGCTGTCCGTGCGCCGTTACCAGCGGCTGGGCCGGTGATGCGGCGGGGCGTCGTCGCCGGGACGGTCGCCGGTGTGGTCAGCGGCGCACCGTCCACAGTGCACGCTCTGGTGACCGGCGGCGATCCGTTCGCCGCCACCGCCGCCGCGGGATCGTTGGTGCTGCGCACCGAGCGGCGGCCGCGGTTGATCGCGGCCGCCGTCGGTGTGCACTTCGCCGTGTCGATCGGTTGGGGGGTGGTGCTGGCCGCGGTGCTGCCGCGGCGGCACACCACGGCCTGGGGAGCGGTTGCCGGCCTTGCCATCGCCGCGCTGGATCTCGGGCTGGTCGGCCGGCGCTTCCCGATGATCAGGGCGCTCCCCGTGGCGCCGCAGGTGGCCGATCACGTCCTCTACGGCGCCGTCGTCGGAGCGGTCCTGGCTAGTGGCCGCGGCTCACCGGGTCCACCCTGGCGAACGTGAGCAGGTCGACCATCGTGAAGTTGCCGGCGGTCCGGCCGGGCAACGTGGGCCGCCAGCCCGGGTTGACCGACAGGTACGACGTCGGGTCGAGCTGCAACAGTCCGATGAAGACCTCGCCGGCCAGGCGCGCACCGACGCCGGCCAGCGCGATCCCGTCGTTGAGGAACTTGGCCTCGCGCAGGATGTAGTACCACAGCGGGGTGCTGCTCTCCAGGCCGACGCCGAACTGCCGCAGCTCGGGGAAGACGTCCGCGCCGAGCACCGGAACCCCCATGGCGGCGGCGATCCGCTGGCCCGAGGGGATGCCCCAGGTCAGGTGCCGCAGCAGGTTGCGCACCGGCAGCGAGGTCGGCGGATCACCGGACGGGATGGTCGGCAGCGGCAGGTTGAGCAGCGGGGTGGAGATGCTGGTGTCGAGCCGCTTGTTCGGACGCACGTGCTGCGTGTGGGCGCCGCCGAAGTTGAAGAAGGTCTCCCACCCGATGAACCGCCGCGGCGCCCGGGTGAAGCCGCGCAGGTCCACCGGATCGGTCTGGCCTGCACCGCGTGGGTCGAAGATGAACCCGAAGAAGGCTGGGGGTCCGGACTCCGGCGGTCCGCCGGGGTTGCCGAACCGGTTCGCGCGGTAGGACGGGCGGACCATGCTGTGTCCCATCCGGTACACGGCGCCCTGGAACTCCACCGGCATGAAGTGCTGGCCCGCCGCCGGCCGGTAGAACCTGCGGCCGTGCGCCAGGATGTCCTGCACGATGCCGAACGTGATGATCTGCGGCAGGAACTCGTTGACGATGATCCACTGGTAGTGCCAGGTGACCAGCCGCCGGGCCTCGTTGAAGACCTGGTCGGCCGGCACGCCCTGGCTGCGCACGTGATCCACGACGCGGTTGTGGAACAGCAGGAACGCCGCGTGCAATCCGGAGATCATCAGGTTCTCGTCGTTGCGCGGGTCGGCGATGATCGCCACCCCGTCCGACCGGCGCGGCACGTCCTCGAACAGCCCGCCGCTCTCCACCCGGAACTTGACGCGGTCGTTCGGGTCGTAGAACTGCGGGGTGGCGGTGGGTCCGCCGCCGTAGACCGAGTCGAGCGACAGGGTCGGGTTGCGGGTGTTGCGGGATGTCTCGGGGTTGACCGGCACACCGAGGGGCGAGGTCTCGTCGAAGGTGAAGTCGTGGTCGATGAACTGGCCGAGGAACGTGGTTCCCGCGGTGTGGAAGGGGTTGTCCACATTGTTCGGGCTCAGCTCCGGGTTGGTGATCAGCCGGATCGGACCTTCCTGCAACGGATCCCGGGCGTCCATGAGCCCGCCCGGCCGGCCGAGCTCGGTCAGCGCGGCGCGCACCGCGGCGGTGGCCGGTGCGAATGGCGGCAACTGCGGGAACATCCGGCCGAAGAACGCCGGAGAGGTCGCACTGACGCTCGCCGGTTCCGCGAGTGCGATTCCCGAATGCACGGTCACGGCGGTGGCGGCGCCGGCCGCGGTTACTCCGCCGAGAAAACCGCGCCTGCTCAGATTTGCTCGCGAGTGTTTTTCGCCATGTCTCACGTCGTCCTCCGTGATCGACTTTGCGGGGCAGGGTTTCTCTTTCGTGAGCATTTCCCGCTGAACGGGAAAGTCTTCGGATTGCGCAAGTCCCCTAGGGATCCACCAGGCCGTGCTCGCGGGCAAGGGCCAGGGCGTCGAGCCGGTTCCGCGCGCCGAGCTTGGAGAACAGCTGCCGCTGCTCGCTCTGCACGGTCTTGACCGCGATGCCGAGCGCCTGCGCGGTCTGCCGGACCGAGTGGCCGAGCGCGACCGAGGCCAGGATGTCCCGCTCCCGGCGGGTGAGGCTGGGCGGTCGCGCCGCGGTCAGCGCGCCGGCCAGCATGGCCCGCACCACCTCCTCGGATGCGACCAGGTAGCCGGCCTTGACCAGCGAGATCACCGCCGGCAGCCGCTCGGCCAGCTGATCGTCGGTGAGCACCGCCCGTGCGCCGTGCACCAGCGCGTCGGCGACCGCGGCGCGGCCGCCGTGCTCCCGCCCGATCACCACGACCGTGTCGTCCGCCGGCGAACCGGTGCGCCACGTGCTGTCCACCGGGTCGACCAGCACGCTCACCCCGGACCTGGCCGCCTTCCGGTTGCCGGCCAGGATCCGGGCGACCTCCTCGCGCAGCGGTCCGGAGTGGCCGCGCACCGGCCGTGTCGCCCTGCCGTTTCCTCGGGTGCGCAACAGCCCGAGCCGACCCACCTCCGCGGCGGCCTGGGTGCGGCTGCGCACGTCGAGCTTGGCGAAGATCCGTCGCTTGTGGCTGGTCACCGTGTTCGGGCTGATCTCAAGCGCCTGCGCGATGTCCGCGGCCGAGCACCCGGCGGTGATCAGGGCCAGGATCTCCAGCTCCCGCTCGCTTAGCCCGCCCCTCGGTCCGGCCACCTCCGCGGTCCCACCCAACGCCGCCTCCAGCGCCGAAAGCCCGAACCGGCTGCTGACCAGCCGGTGTGCTCCCGCCCGGTACAGCCGCAACAGGCTGCGCGGATCCAACCCCTGGTGCAGCCCGACCACCTGCGGCACGGACCGCACCCCGCGTAACTCGCTGATCAGCGCCAGCTCCTCGGCCGCCGCCTCCGCCGACCCGACCTGCACCACCGCCACGTCCGGCGACTGCAGCCCACACAGCCGCACCAGCGCCGCCCCGCTGGCCACCGCACCCTCAACCTCGTACCCCGGCAACGAGTCCACCCAACTCGCCAGCGACTCCCGCAGCAGCGCGTCCACTACCCGCAGAACCACCCTGCGCGGACCCCGACCCGACATCGCACTGGCGCTCCCCTCCAAAATTGGAAGGAGTCAAACCTAGCCGCGCTCCCTCAAGAGGTCTAGACCACTGGGGGTAATCTGCACCCGCTGCCCATACCCCAAACGCCCCCCAAACTCAACTCCCTCTCACCCCTATCCCCCGACTTGTCCACACTCCATCCACTTGTCCACAGCCCACCCAAAGTTGATCTTCCAACGCCGAAACCCGGATAAACTGCCCACGAACCCCCCTCCCCACCCCAGACGGGGTGGGGGCTGGGCTGATTAGGGCCCGATTGGGGCTGATTGGGAAAGTGAGGGGAATTCCGGTGCCGGGCGGGTGTCCCGGCCCGGCGTGTCTCGCGTTCCGGTGGCCGGGTTCGGCGTTGGCGCAGCCGTGTGACGCTTTCCCGTGGCCGACTTTGCCAGGGTTCTGCCCGAAGGGGCTGAGTCGGGAAAGGTCATTGAGTTCGACCGGGGGTGGGGATCCGGCGTCCGATGTGCTCTGAGAGTTGGGCTCAGCAGGGCGGGCGGACGGGGCGGTCGATGAGGTCGAGGGCGTGGGACACCATGCGGCGTAGGCCGCCGGAGTGCTGGGTGCTGAACTGGCCCCACTCCATGCTGATCACGGACGCGCTGCCGTCGTCGTAGATGAAGAGGCCGACCTGCACCGCGAAGGATGCGTAGGTTCCCCACATCTGGACCCGGCTGGTGGGGCGGAGTCGCCAGGTCCAGGCGTCGCCCAGCAGTTCCAACTCCGGGAAGCGCTCGATGGCTTCTGCCGGTTCAATACTGGTCACGAACCAATTAGGACCGGTCGCGAGTTGTGACCACAAGTGGGGGTCCTCCTTGGGGGTGAGACGCAGGCACGACTACACCGGATCGTAAGGTGTGGAACGTGGCCGTCACCGCAGCTACGCCGCGCACGCGCGCGCTCGCCGCTGCGCTGCGGCGGGAGCTGGACGCGTCCCAAATGGGCATTCGGGAGATCGCCCGGGTGCTCGGCCGGTCACACACCACCATTTCGCAATGGCAGAACGGCAAGCGCGTCCCCAGCCCGGACGACGTCTCCGCGCTGCTCGCGGTGATCGGGGTGACGGGAAAGCGCCGCACCGAGATCCTCAACCTGGCCCGGCACGCCGCCGAACCGAACTGGCTGGCGGTGGGAGTGCCCGGCGTGTCCCAGGGACTCGCCGGCGTCATCGAATGCGAGCGCACGGCGATCGAGATCGTCGAATGGTCTCCGCTCGTCGTCCTCGGCCTGTTGCAGACCTCCGACTACGCTCGTTCGATCCTGGCCAGCGGTGGCACGCTTGCCCGCCACGAGGTCGAGGAGCGGGTTCAGCTGCGGCTGGCCCGCCAGGTCGCACTGACGGACCGCAAGCCCGCCCCGGTCGAGTTGGTCGCGTTGATCGGCGAGCCCGCGCTGCGCCAGGTGATCGGTGGGCGAGACCTGATGATCGCGCAACTGCGCCACGTGCTCTGGGCAACGGAGCTGCCGACCGTCACCGTCCAGGTGGTACCGATCGGCGAGGGCTGGCATCCGGGATTGATGGGACCGTTCGCCTTGTACAACTATGATCGCTCACCATCGATCGTCCACCTGGAACACCACCGGTCGAGCGCCTTCCTCTACGAGGAGGGGGACGTGACCGCCTACAAGGTCGCGTCCGCCACCGTGCGTCGAGCGGCGCTCAGCACCGGGGACTCCGTCGCGTTCATAGCCAAGGTGATCAACGAAATGGAGAGACAGGAATGACAGCACCCCGGTGGCGCAAGAGCAGCTTCAGCGGAGAGGACTCCAGCTGTGTCGAGCTTGCGAGCACGTTGGACGCCGTGCGGGATTCCAAGAGCCCCAACCTGGTGCTGTCGTTCGCCGGACTCCGGGAGTTCGTTCGTGCCGTGAAGGCGGGCCGGATCGGCTAGCCGGGGCCGCACGAGTCGGCGCGGGACGGCTTGTGTACCCCGATAGGCTGCCAGAAGCCTGCTACCTAGGGGAATTCGGGGGAAGACACAGCCGTGACACATCGCTACTCATGGAACATGAGGTTCCGGCGCGCCGGCCGGCGCATTGCCCTGCTCGCGATCGCATCGTTGGCCCTGACCGGGTGCGGTCTGCTCGGCGGCGAGTCGTCGCCATCCGGATCGGGCGAGGCGCAGGTGTCCGAGATCAAGGTGGCCGTGCTGCCGACCATGGACACGGTGCCGCTGCACCTGGCCATCGAGTCCGGCTACTTCCGGCAGGAGGGGCTGGACGTCAAGCCGATCACCGCGGCGAGCGGCTCGGACTGCGTCACGAAGCTCGTCAACGGTGAGGTCCAGTTCGCGTTCTCCAGCTGGACGCCGTTCTTCGTGGCCAAGGCGAAGCAGGCGGCCGACATCAAGCTGGTGGCCGACGCGACCGCGGCCGTGCCGGGGTACGCGGTCGTCGCCACGATGCCCAACTCGCCGATCACGAGCATCGGCCAACTGTCCGGCAAGAAGGTCGCGGTCACCGCCCGGCTCACCATCTCCCACCTGCTGGTGTTGACGCAGCTCAAGTCCAATGGCGTCGACCCGAGCACGGTCACCTTCGTCGAGCTGCCGTTCCCGCAGATGGCCGAGCGGCTGTCCAAGGGGGAGATCGACGCGGCGTTCCTGGTCGAGCCGTTCATCCAGCAGGCCGTCAAGCAGGTCGGCGCCCGCACGCTGTTCGACGCCACGGCCGGACGCGCGTCCGACATCCCGCTCACCGGCTACGGCGCCAGGGCCGACTTCGTCGACGGCAACCGGGCCACGGTGGAGAAGTTCCAGCGGGTGCTCAAGCGGGCCACCGACGAGGTCCGCTCCGACCGGGCCAAGGTCGACCCGCTGCTGGAGAAGATCGCCAAGGTGGACGCCGAGACCGCGCGCAAGACCGTGCTGACCGACTTCGTGTCCACCCTCGACCCGGCGCAGATCCAGCGGGTCGTCGACCTGATGGTGGAGTTCAAGGCGCTGGACCAGCGGATCGAGGTCGCCGAGATGGTGATCCGCCCGCAGGCCTAGCGCGTGTTCGAAAGTGCGCTGGGGTCGGCCGATCTTTGGCTAGGGCGGCCGTCGTCAGCCAACCACGCCACGCCGCCCCACCACTCACACCGGCCCGCAACCCCCAGAGCAACCCAACCCCCGGCCGCTCGCCGAAGGCGACCGGCGGCCCTGCCCGAGCTATCAACACGGCCTAGGGGTACGCCCGCCGCATGGCCACGTCGACGAACCGGTCGCCGTCGAACGCCAGCCGCGCGCCGTCGCAGTGCGCAAGCGGCCGGCCCCAGGATCCGTGGTCGGCGTCCGGCAGGCACGCCACGAGAGCCGGCTCGATGGCACCGCCGTGCGAGATGATCAGGGCGGACGCGCCGTCGGGCACCGCGAGCACGGTCCGGCGCCAGATGCCCGCGTGCGTCCTGGCGACCGCGGCCAGCCCGCGGCCGGCGGCGACCAGCTTGGCGTACTGGGTGTAGGGCGCCGGCCACCGCCACTGGTCGTGGTGCCCGACCTCGCCCGGCACGTAGCCCGACGGCATCTCCACGGTGTCGTCGACGGCGAAACCCATGGCAAGGGCGGTCTCCAAGGTGCGGGGTGCGGTGCTGGTCAGCACCACGGCGAAGGGTCCGAGCCGGGCACCCACCCGCAGCGCGAGATCGACGCCGGCCGCCGACAGGTGCGACCCCCTGCCCCGCGCGGCCCCCTTCTTGGTCAGCGAGTGCCGGTAAACCTCCAACCAGCGCATGACATCAGGGTCATCGGCCTGTCAAGATCGCACTCGTGCCCGTCGCCGTCACCACGACCGGCCTGGCGCTCGTCGAGCACGAGTTCCAGGTCCCGCTGGATCACCTGCACCCGGAAGGCGAACGGATCACCGTGTTCGCCCGCGAGGTGGCCGACCCCGACGGGCGCGACCGCCCGTTCCTGGTCTTCCTGCAGGGCGGGCCGGGTCACGAGGCCCCGCGCCCCACCCGCAACCCGACCGCGCCCGCCTGGCTCGACCGGGCGCTCGCCGACTACCGGGTGCTGATGCTCGACCAGCGCGGCACCGGCCGGTCCAGCCCGATCGGCGACCTGGCCGGCAAGACCCCGCGCGAGCAGGCCGACTACCTCACCCACTTCCGCGCCGACGCGATCGTGGCCGACGCCGAGCTCATCCGCGCCGAGCTGGGCGTGTCCTCGTGGAGCGTGCTCGGCCAGTCGTTCGGCGGGTTCTGCGTGCTCACCTACCTGTCCAAAGCGCCGCACGGGCTGCGGCAGGCGTTCTTCACCGGCGGCCTGCCTCCGGTCGGAACGCACATCGACGACGTCTACCGGGCCACGTACGCGCGGACGCTCAACCGGGTGTCCCGGTACTACTCCCGGTACCCGGGCGACCGCGAGCGGGTCCGCGAGCTGCACGCCTGGCTCGAGGCCGAGGACGTGCGGCTGCCCAGCGGGGACCGGCTCACCGGCCGCCGCCTGCGCCAGCTCGGTGACCTGCTCGGCATGAGCGACGGCGCCGACCGGCTGCACTACCTGCTCGAGCTGCCCGCCGGGTCCCCCGCGTTCCGCCACGACATGGACGTCGCGCTGCCGTTCTCGCGCAACCCGCTCTACGCCGTGCTGCACGAGGCATGCTGGGCCGACGGCCACCTCACCCAGTGGTCCGCCGAGCGCATGCTGCCACCCGAGTACGGGTCCGACGTCACGCTGCTGACCGGCGAGCACGTCTACCCGTGGATGTTCGACGACTACGCCGCGCTGGCGCCGTTGCGGGAGGCCGCGCACCTGCTCGCCGACCACCCCTGGCCGCCGCTCTACGACCCGGAAGTGTTGCGGCACAACGAGATCCCCGCCGCCGCCGCGGTCTACGCCGAGGACCCCTACGTCGAAAGCAACTTGTCCATGCACACCGCCGGCCTGGTGCGCGGCCTACACCCCTGGCTCACCAACGAATACGACCACAACGGCCTGCGCGCCGCCGGCGGCCGGATCCTCGACCGCCTCATCGCAATGGCCACCGGCCGCGCCTGAATGGCCTCTATCATCTGCTCCCATGCACCCCACCGAGGACGCCCCGGCGATGGTGGTGGAGCGGTACAAGTACATTCTCCAGCAGATCCATGTGGTAAACGAGAACGTCTACCGCTTCTTCGCGATATTCCAAACCCTCGCCACCGCGATCACCACGGTCGCGCTCGCCCTGTTCGTCGGCTATTCCAAGTGGGGCATCGACCCCGCCACCGCCCGCACCGGCGTCCGCGGCCTGCTCCTCCTCATCACGATCATCGCCGGCTTCACCGTGCTCCTCGTCGTCGCCGGCATCCTCTCCTGGCTGGACTACCGCCGCGAAGAATGTGAGCTGGCCGCGAGATACGTCTCGACCGACTTCCGCCCCGCCCCCCGCCTCCGCAACTTCTACCGCTGGTACGAGACCTACATCATCCTGTTCATCATCGCCGCCGCGGTGCTTCTCTGGATCCTCGGCGAAACCCTCGTCATCCCCCGGATCAGGTAATGACCCTCCGCGAGATCCTCGACTCCGCCAACCCTCGCGACGCCGCCAACATCGCCTGGCTCGTCGACCACGCCGCCGCCAAACTGATCCTCGTCCGCGACACCTTCCCCGACTACACCCTCCACGACCGCCAGCACTCCGAGAACGTCGTCACGCTGATGGAGCGCTTGCTGGGCCCCGACATCGAGAAGGTCACCCCGCTCGAAGCGGCCATGCTGATCCTCGCCGCCTACTTCCACGACATCGGCATGGTCTACCACCCCGACGAGCTGACCGAGCTGATCAAAGAGCAGGACTTCCAGGACTTTCTCAACGACAACCCCACCGCCTACCTCCGCGCCCGCCAGGCCGACGAGCCGCCGAACGACGTCATCCTGCAGTACTGCCGCACCCGCCATGCCGCCCGTGCCCGAGAGCACCTGCACCGGATCGGTTCCGGCAAGCTGTCCTGGGAAGGCGTCGCGATCACCGAGGCCATGGCCACCCTGTGCCAAAGCCACGGCCGGCCCTTGGCGGACCTCCGGTCCGAGAAGTTCCCCACGGCATTCCTTGCCTCCTGCGACCTCCGGATGTGCGCGATCCTGCTGCGCCTGGCCGACATCCTCGACTTCGACGACACCAGGTCGCCGGCGGCGATCTACGAGCACCTGCGCCTCGCCGGATCCGAAGGAGCCCGTGCGCTCAGCGATGTCGAGTGGTCCAAACACCTGGCCTCCAGCGGGTTCCGGTTCCCACCCACGAGGACTCCCAACTACGCCCTCACCGTCCTGGCAAGCCCTCGCCTGCCCGCCGTGGAGAACGCGATCCGCAGGTTCCTCGACCTGGTCGACGAGGAGCTGCGCGGCTGCCGCATTCTCCTCGACTTCTGCGACGAGCGATGGAGGTCCATGGCCCTACCCGGCAGCGTCGACCGAACCGGCATCCAGAGCGACGGCTACCTTTACGGCGACTACAAGTTCACCCTCGACCGCCACGCGGTGCTGAATCTCTTCATGGGCGACAGGCTCTACGCCGACCCGTACGTATTCATCCGGGAGCTGCTGCAGAACGCCATCGACGCCTGCCGCCTGAACGTCTACCTGCACGACGCCGATCCGGACTCGATGGAGGTGCGCGTCTCGGCCTGGGAGGACGACGCCGGCAACTACTGGCTCCGGGTCGACGACACCGGCGTCGGCATGGACCGTGAGATCGTCGAGAAGTATTTCCTCGGCGTCGGCCGCTCCTACTACAACTCGGACGAACTCCAGGCAGACGTCCTGCGAAAGAACAAGCCACAACAGAAGTTCGTCGCCATCAGCCGGTTCGGCATCGGCGTCCTCTCCTCGTTCATCGTCGGCGACCGCATCGAAGTGTCGACCCGCCGACGCCGTCCGGACGGCCGGCTCGCCGACCCACTGCGCCTGTCCCTGGACAGCGTCGACGACTTCTTCGTGATCCGCGAAAAGCCGATGGCCGTGTGTGAGCGGTTTCCGAGCAGGAGCGGCGGGGAACCCGGCTACCGTGGCGTCGCCGGCACCAGCGTTGCCATCCGGATCAACCCGACGAGATCCGATGTCGCACTGGAGAAGCTTCTCGAGCGGGCCCGAAACTACTTCTTCTTCCCACCGGTCCGGGTCTACCTCGACGACGTCGAGCAGCCCGGCCGCGGAATCGCCGAACTGGACACACCCATCGTGGACGGCGCCACGCGCCACCCCGTCACCGGTCGCCATCGGGACGAGCAGCACGCGAACCTGCTGGCGACGACCGAGCTGTCCGTCGTCGTCCTCCCCATGAACCTGACGGCCGGCTCGCCCACTCCCGCGGTCCGCGGCCAGTTGGTGGGTATCACGACCGAGGCGACCGGATCGGCCAGCCTTCTTCCCGCCATTCCGGCGGAACTGCGGGAGCGGTTGTCCGATTCCCTTGCTCGCTCATTGGATCGGTGCATCATCGATCGCCGGACGTCGGTGCTCCTCCGCGGCGACGGCAGCGTCCTGGTCGAGCTGCGGGTCGGGTGCCGGCGCTCCGTGCTGGACGAGCTGCGCAACCGGCTCGGAGGCTGGGAGTTTCAACGCCAGTTCGGATATCTCGACACCCGTTGGGAAGTCGTCGACCTGACCGGTTATTACCGGTTCACGCTGCCGGAGCTCGTCGGCGAGGCGGCGGAGAGCCTACGACGCCGCATTTGGCTGGGACACAACGGAATCGGCGTTCCGCCCCATGCCGGGTCACGGGAGTCCGTATGGGGGCCGGCCAACCCGGGTCTGTTGAGCGAGGGCAGGCCCATCGTCCTTGGCCGGGTAGGCCTGTTCGACGAGTTGCGGCCGGACGTGCCCGTTTCGCGGGACACCCTCCGCGGGCTCTCCTTCGAAGTCCAATCGGCCCTGCACTTGGCCGTCCGGCGCGCCGCGAACGCCTATCTCGGTACCAGGGAGCACGATCTCGCCATGAAGATCGCGAACGCGGATCTGCTGATCGCACGGCCCCCGGCCGGGGTTACCGCGGCGCAGATCGACGGTGATCCGCTCGCGGGACAATGGCGGACCGAGAAGCTCATCCCGCTGGGAGATGATCTGCTCGGCGTCGAGGAGGTGCGCGGGCTGGCGCGGGACGGTTCCGTCACGCTGACGCTGCCGGCGTGGTCAGGCTTCTACGACACCATGTGCCGTAGTCTGGTCGAGTCGGAGCTGGACATCGAGATCCTGCCCAAGTCCAAAGTGGATACCCGCGAACCACGGGCATATCAGGTGATCGTGCGTAGCGCCGATCGGCCGACCCGGCCACGCGGTCTCTCCGCGCTGGCGCCCTTCGCGGCGGTGCCCTACCCTTCGTCGGAAGTCCTGATACAGAGCGGATTCCCGGCCAACCTGCGGCATCCCGTCGTGGCCTGGTTCGCCGAACGGGCCACGATGCTGGCCGCCGAGTATCCGGCGATCTTCGCTCAACTCGGGCGAGCCATCGCGTTCGCCGCCGACGGCCTCGGCGCCAAGAGCCAGCTGAACAGCATCGCCCATCAGCTCAACGCCACCCTGGATCGGATCCGCCGGTCCGTGCCGGATGCGCCGGCGGCACTGCACACCGAGATCTATGTGGATCAGGACAAGGCGTTGCGGTCGCGGCCATAGGTGGGATCGGGCGAGAATCGCGGGCGTGTGGATCGGCGTGCTGGGGCCGGTGGAGGTGCGGGCGGCCGGTGGGGAGCCCGTGACCCCGGGTGGGTGCGGCTGCGGGCGGTGCTGGCCATGCTGGCGCTTGAGGTTGGCCGGGTGGTCCGCTCCACGGGGGGCGACCCGACGGCCAGTCTACCGGCGGAAACCGGGGTGGAGATCAACTTCGGGGTGGGTGTGGACAGGCG
>NZ_DASZCQ010000309.1:0-1541 GCF_035942955.1 Actinophytocola sp.
CGTCAAGACGGCCGAGCAGCGCTCGGCGATCGCCGCCACCGGCGCGGCGATCAACGGTCCGGAGGACAGCCGCCTGATGATCACCGCGACCCCGGACGAGGTCCGCCGGATCCAGGCGCTGGGCTACACCGTGATCAAGGAAGAGGGGCTGCCGGTCACCACCCAGGACGTCACGCCCAACGACTTCCCGCCCGCGGACTCGAACTACCACAACTACGCGGAGATGACCGCCGAGATCAACCAGGTGATCGCCGCCAACCCGAGCCTGATCAGCAAGCAGGTCATCGGCCGCTCCTACCAGAGCCGGGAGATCTGGGCGCTGAAGATCTCCGACAACGTGGCCACCGACGAGGCCGAGCCGGAGGTGCTGTTCACCCACCACCAGCACGCCCGCGAGCACCTCACCGTCGAGATGGCGCTCTATCTCGTCCACCTGCTCGTGGAGAGCACCGACGCGCAGGTGCGCAACCTGGTCAACAGCCGGGAGATCTGGATCGTTCCGGACATGAACCCCGACGGCGGCGAGTTCGACATCAGCACCGGCTCCTACGCCGGGTGGCGCAAGAACCGGCAACCGAACTCCGGGTCGTCCAACGTCGGCACCGACGAGAACCGCAACTGGAACTACAACTGGGGCTGCTGCGGCGGATCGTCCGGCAGCACCGGCAGCGAGACCTACCGCGGCGCCGCCCCCGAGTCGGCGCCCGAGGTGCGGGTCGTCGCCGACTTCGTGCGCAGCCGGGTGGTCGGCGGCACGCAGCAGATCAAGGCAGGCATCGACTTCCACACGTTCAGCGAGCTGGTGCTCTGGCCGTACGGCTACACCACCGCGAACACCGCGCCCGGCATGTCGGCCGACGAGTACGACACGCACGCCACGCTCGGCCGGCAGATGGCGCAGACCAACGGCTACACCCCGGAGCAGGCCTCGGATCTGTACATCACCGACGGCTCCATCGACGACTGGCTGTGGGGCAACCAGCGGATCTACTCGTACACGTTCGAGATGTACCCGGCAAGCGGCGGCCTTTCCGGCTTCTACCCGCCCGACGAGGTGATCGTCCGGGAGACCACGCGCAACCGGGCCGCCGTGCTGATGCTGCTCGAGTACGCCGACTGCCCCAAGCGGGTCATCGGCCAGACCTGCGACGGCACGCCCCCGCCGCCCGGCCGCACGTTCGAGAACACCACCGACGTCGCCATCCCCGACCTGGCCACGGTGAGCAGCCCCATCACGGTGTCCGGCCTGACCGGCAACGCGTCGGCCAGCAGCACCATCGAGGTGCACATCGTCCACACCTACATCGGTGACCTCGTCGTCGATCTGGTCGCACCGGACGGCACCGTCTACAACCTGCACAACCGGTCCGGCGGCAGCGCCGACAACCTCAACCAGACCTACACCCGCAACCTGTCCGGCGAGCTGGCCAACGGCACCTGGAACCTCCGGGTTCGCGACGCCGCGGCCCAGGACGTCGGCCGCATCGACTCCTGGAAGCTCACGATCTGACTGGCGGGCCTCCCGCGGGTGGGGGGGGGGG
>NZ_DASZCQ010000310.1:0-45180 GCF_035942955.1 Actinophytocola sp.
CCTGGCGGCCGGCCGGGGCACCCGGCCGGCGACGATCGCGGCGTACTCCTCACAGACGTCGGCGAACACCGCCCCGACGCTCCAGCCGTCCAGCAGCAGGTGGTGCGAGGTCCACACGAGCTGGACCTCGTCGTGCGACAGCCGCCCGATGGCCAGCCGCAGCAGCGGCGGCTCGGTCAGGTCGATGCCCGCGGCGCGATCCTCCGCGAGCAGCCGGCGCAACGCCTCCTCCTGCTCCACATCGGACAGCGCGCGCCAGTCGTGGTGCGCGACGGGCACGGTGACCCGCCGGCGCACGGCAAGCAGCGGCTCCTCAACGCCGTCCCACACCGGTGCGCCGCGCAGCGCGGGAGTCCGGTCGACCACCCGCTGCCAGGCCCGGCCGAAGGCGTACGGATCGCCTACTCCGGACAGTCGCAACCGGAACTGGTCGCAGTACGCGCCCGAGCTGTCGACCAGGCTGTGGAACAGCATGCCGGCCTGCAGCGGGGTCAGCGGGTAGACGTCCTCCACCGTGCGGCCGTCGCCGACGATCCGGTCGACCTGGTGCTGGTTCAGCCGTACCAGCGGGAAGTCCGAGGGGGTGGCGCCGCCGGCGTCCGGCCGGGCGCAGTGCGCCACGATCTCGGCGAGGGCGGCGATTACGTCGTGCGCCAGCGACTCCACCGTGGCCTCGTCGTGCACCTCGCCGGAGTACAGCCAGGACAGCTCCAGCTCGCCGTCCTGGACCGCGCCGACGACGTCCAGCAGGTACGGGCGGGTGCGGCCCGGATCGATGTCCTGGCCGATGCCGGGGCAGTGCGCGTGGTACAAGCCCGTCCCGGCCCCGGCCACGCCCCACTGGCCGTGGTAGTTGAAGGAGATCCGCGGGTGCGGATCGTCCCGCAGCACGCCGGCCGCGGACTCCGCCGGGCTCAGGTAGCGCAGCGCCCCGTAGCTGAGTCCCTTGTGCGGCACCGCACGCAGCTGCTCCTTGACCGACTTGAGCACCGCACCCCAGTCGCCGTCGCCGGGCACGCGCAGCGCAAGCGGAAACTCGGAGGTGAACCAGCCGACCGTGCGGGAAAGGTCGAGCCCGGCGAGGATCTCCTCCCGGCCGTGCCCCTCCACCGCGACCAGCACGCCGTCCCGGCCGGTCCACCGGCACAGCACCCGACCCAGCGCGCTCAGCAACACGTCGTTGACCTGCGTGCGATACACCCCGGGAACCCGGTGCAGCAACGCATCCGTGTCGTCCTTGCCCAACCGCACCGTGACGGCCCTCGTGGTGCCCACGGTGTTCGGACCGTGGTGATCCACCGGCAGGTCGGCCGGCACCGCACCGGCCGTCCAGTACGCCAGGTCGTCGTCGAGGCCACCGGACCGGACATGCTCGCGGAGCCGGTGTGCCCACTGGGTGAACGCGGTTCCCACCGGCTCGAGCGCGACCGGCCCGTTGTCGAGGATCTGGTGGTACGCGGTTTCCAGGTCACCGAGCAGGATCCGCCACGACACCCCGTCGACCACCAGGTGGTGAATGGTCCACAACAGCCGGGGCCGCCGGTTGCCGCCGAGGTGGAACAGCACCACCCGCAGCAGCGGGCCGTGCGTGACGTCCAGGCTCGTCTGAGCCTCGAGCGCGGCCTCGGCCATGGCGACCCGCTGGCCTTCATCGTCCAGATCGGACAGATCACGGCGGGAGAACACGTCCACCGGCTCGCCGGTGTCCTGCAACCAGTGGCCGTCCACGCGGCGGAACCGCATGCGCAGCGCGTCGTGATGGTCCACGACGGCGGCGACGGCCCTGCGCAACGCCAGCTCGTCGAGCTCCCCGGTCAGCTCCACGAGCATGGACTGGTTGAAGTGGTCCGGCCGCTGTCCGGTCTCGAAGAACCGATGCTGGATCGGGCCGAGCGGCGCGGGACCCGCGACCACGGCGACGTCGACCGGTCCGGCCGCGGCCGCCAGGTCGACGTTGGCGACGATGCCGGCAATCGTCTGGTGCACGAAGATGTCCTTGGCGGACAGCCGCAACCCGGCCTGGCGGGCCCTGGACACCACCTGAATGCTGAGGATCGAGTCGCCGCCGAGGCCGAAGAAGTTGTCCTGGACGCCGACCCGCTCGACCTGCAAGAGGTCCGCCCAGATACCCGCCAGCTCCCGCTCGACCGGCGTGCGCGGCGGCACGTACTCCGCTTCCCGCTCCGCGTGCCCCTCCGGCGCCGGCAAGGCCCGCCGGTCCGCCTTTCCGCTCGGCGTCAGCGGTATCGCGTCGAGCACCACGAACGCCGACGGCACCATGTAGTCCGGCAGGACCCGGCTCAGCGCCGCCCGCAGCGCGGGCACGTCGGGCCGGTCGGCGCCGGCCGGCACGAGGTAGGCCACCAGTCGCTTGTGCCCGGTGCCGCCGTCCTCCCTTGCCATCACGACGGCCTCGCCGACCTCCGGCCGCTCGAGCAGCGCGGCCTCGATCTCACCCAGCTCGATGCGGAAGCCGCGGATCTTCACCTGATCATCGGTGCGGCCCAGGTATTCCAGCGCTCCGCGGGCCGTCCACCGGGCAAGGTCCCCGGTGCGGTACATGCGCTCGCCGGCCGGACCGAACGGGTCGGCGACGAACCGCTCGGCGGTCAGGCCGGGCCGGCCGGCGTAACCGCGCGCGAGCTGGACACCGGCAATGTAGAGGTCTCCCGGCACTCCGGGCGGTACCGGGCGCAGCTCCCGGTCAAGCACGTACATTCTGGTGTTCCACACCGGACGCCCGATCGGCACGGTGTCCGACCCGGGCGCGCAGGGCCAGTAGGTCACGTCGACCGAGGCCTCGGTCGGCCCGTACAGGTTGTGCAGCTCCACGTCGAGCACGGCGTGGAACTGCTGTGCGAGGTCGGCCGGCAGCGCCTCGCCGCTGCAGATCACCCGGCGCAGCCCGGTGCAGCTCGCCGCCTGCGGCTCCTGGAGGAACGCGCGCAACATCGAAGGTACGAAGTGGACGGTGGTGACGCCGCGGGACCGGATCAGCTCGGCCAGGTACGCCGGGTCCTTGTGGCCATCCGGCCTGGCCACCACGAGGGTGGCCCCGGTGATCAGGGGCCAGAAGAACTCCCACACCGACACGTCGAAGCTGGCCGGCGTCTTCTGCAGAACCCGATCGTCGGGCCGCAGACCGTACTCGGCCTGCATCCACAGCAACCGGTTCACGATGCCCGCGTGCGGAACCAGCACACCCTTCGGCCTGCCGGTCGAGCCCGACGTGTAGATCATGTACGCCGGGTTCGTCTGGTCGATCCGATCGCCGGCGACCGGGCGGGTGTCCGGCCATTCGCCGACCTCGCGCACGGCGGCCGGATCGTCGAGCACCGCCGCGGGATCGGCGTCGTCGAGCATGAACGCGACCCGCTCGGCGGGCAGGTCCTGCGCGATCGGCAGGTAGGCGGCGCCGGCCTTGAGCACGGCCAGCAGCGCGACCACCAGCTCCACCGATCGCGGCAGCGCGACGGCGACGCACCGTTCCGGACCGACACCCTGACCGATCAGCTTGTGCGCCAACCGGTTCGCCCAGGCGTGCAGCTCGGCGTAGCTCAGCTCGGCCCCGTCGAAGACCACCGCCGGGGCGTCGGGCGTCCGCGCCGCCTGCGCGTCCAGCAACGCCGGCAGCGTGGTCCGGGGAACCTCGTGGCCGGTGTCGTTCCACTCCCGCAGCACCCGGCGGCGCTCGGGCTCGGTAAGCATCGGCAGCCGCGACACCGGCCGGTCCGCATCGGCGGCGATGCCGTCCAGCAACACGCCGAGGTGCGTCGCCATCCGGTCGATCGTGGCGGCGTCGAACAGGTCGGTGTTGTAGTTCACCGCGCCGCGCAGCCCGCCGTCGACCTCGGTGAACTGGATCATGATGTCGAAGTTCGCGGTCACCACCGGCATCGGCAGCGCCTCGACCTCCAGGCCCGGCAGCTCGGGCGCCTCGTCGGGGTTGTTCTGCAGCACCACCATCGCCTGGAACAGCGGGGTGCGGCTGGTGTCGCGCACCGGCTGGAGATCGTCGACCACCCGCTCGAAGGGCACGTCCTGGTGGGCGAACGCGTCCAGGACGGTGTCGCGCACCCGGCCGAGGAACTCGGTGAACGTGTCCGTACCGTCTATTGTGGAGCGCAGCACCAGGGTGTTGACGAAGAACCCGACCAGCCCGGCCAGCTCGGCCCGCTCCCGGCCGGAGACGACCGTGCCCACGGCGATGTCGTCCTGCCCCGACCACCGCTGCAACACCAGCTGGCAGGCCGCGATCAGGCTCATGAACAGCGTGCCGTCCTGGTGCGACGCCAGCTCCTTGAGCCGGGCCGTGACGTCGGCGGGAACGGCGAACTCCAGCACCGCGCCGTTCGTGGTCCGCACGGCGGGCCGCGGCCGGTCGGTGGGCAGCTCCAACGGCGGCACCCCGGCGAGCTGACCCCGCCAGTACTCCACCTGCTCGGCAAGGGCGGTCCCGGCCAGGCTTTCCCGTTGCCACGCCGCGTAGTCCGCGTACTGCACCGGCAGCGGCGGCAGCTCGGGCCGCTCGCCGCGCACGGCGGCCGCGTAGCCGGCGCTCAGCTCGCCGACGATCACGTTGACCGACCAGCCGTCGGTGACGATGTGGTGCATGGCCAGCAGCAGGACGTGCTCGCGCTCGGCCAGCCGCACCAACCGGATCCGCACCGGCGGGCCCTCACGCAGATCGAACGGCCGCCGGCTTTCCGCTGCCAGGAACCGGTCCAGCTCGGCCGCGCGGTCGGCCTCCGGCAGCCCGGTCAGGTCGCGCACCGGTACCCGCACCTCGTGCGGCTCGTGCACCACCTGCACGCCGCGGCCGTCCACCGAGTCGAACGTGGTGCGCAGCGACTCGTGGCGGGCGACGAGCCCGGTCAGCGCGCCGTTGAGGGCGTCGACGTCCAGCTCGCCGCGCAACCGCACGGCCAGCGGGGTGTTGTACTCGATGCCGCCCGGCTCGAACTCGTTGAGGAACCACAACCGTTGCTGGGCGAACGACAGCGGCAGCGGGCCGTCGCGCTCCACGATCGGGATGGTATCGGGGATCGCCGCCTCCGCCGCGATCATTCTCGCCAGCGCGGCGACCGTGGGATGGCGGAACACCGCGCGCGGCGACACGTCCAGCCCGAACGCGGTCCGCAGCCGGGACGCCAGCCGGATGCTGACGATCGAGTCGCCGCCCAGCTCGAAGAAGTTGTCCTCGACGCCGACCCGGTCGAGGCCGAGCACCGCGGCCAGGGCCTTGGCCACCACCCGCTCGGTCTCGGTCCGCGGTGCGACGAACTCCCGTGCGGCCGGCCCCGGGTCCGGCGCGGGCAGCGCGCCGCGGTCGAGCTTTCCGTTGCGGGTCAACGGCAAGGCGTCCAGCGTGACGAACGCCGACGGCACCATGTAGTCCGGCAGCGACCGGCTCAACGCCGCCCGCAGCTCCGCGGGCGCGGGCGGTGGCGCGTCGGGCGCCGGAACCACGTAGGCCACCAGCCGCTTGTGACCGGGCGTGTCCTCCCTGGCCAGCACGGCGGCCTGGCCGACCCCGGCCTGCTCGGCAAGCCTGGCCTCGATCTCGCCCGGCTCGACCCGGAAGCCGCGGATCTTGACCTGGTCGTCGTTGCGCCCCAGGTATTCCAGCATGCCCCGGTCGGTCCACCGCACCCGGTCGCCGGTGCGGTACATCCGCGCGCCCGGCGCGCCGAAGGGGTTGGCCACGAAGCGGTCGGCGGTCAGCCCCGGCCGGTTCAGGTAGCCGCGGGTCACCTGGGCGCCGGCCAGGTACAGCTCGCCGGCGACCCCGACCGGCACCGGGCACAGCGCGTCGTCCAGCACGTAGGCCCGCACGTTGCGCAGCGGCCGGCCGATGACCGGCCGGTCGCCGCCGAGCCGGCAGGTAACTGCGTCCACAGTGGACTCAGTAGGCCCGTAGAAGTTGTAGCTCGCGGTGTGCTCGGCGGCGGCCAGCTCCCGCCAGAGGGGCTCGGCGACGGCCTCGCCGCCGACCACCAGGATCTTCGGCCGGTGCCGCTGGTCGGTCAGCAGCCCGGCGGGGATGGCCTGCTGCGCATAGGAAGGCGTGAGGTTGACGAAGTCGATCCGGTGCTCGGCAACGTAGTCGACCAGCGCGGTCGGGTCGAACCGGACGTCGTCGTCGATCACGTGCAGCTCGTGGCCGGCCGCCATCAGCAGCAGCCCCTCCCACGAGGTGTCGAAGGAGAACGCCGCGGTCAGCGCGACCCGGATGCGCGGCCCGCCGAGCGCGGCGATGTCCCCGGTCTCGCCGCAGTGGTTGGCGAACAGGTTGACCAGGTTGCGGTGCTCGACGACCACACCCTTCGGCCGTCCGGTCGAGCCCGAGGTGTAGATGATGTACGCCGAGTTGCCGGGGCCGAGCGGGCCGAGCCGGTCCTCGGCGGTGGGATCGGTGTCCGGGTACCCCTCGAGATCCGCCGGCCCGGCGGTGGTGAGCACCACGGTGGGTTTCGCGTCGGCCATGACGAACTCGGTCCGATCGCCGGGGAGCTCGGGATCGACCGGCAGGTACACGCCGCCCGCCTTCGCCACGGCGAGCACGGCCACGATCAGCTCCACCGACCGCGGCAGCGCCACGGCCACCACCCGCTCCGGCCCCACGCCCAGACCGATCAGGTGGTGCGCCAGCCGGTTCGCCCGCGCGTTGAGCTCGGCGAAGGTCACCGCCCGGCCCTGGAACACCAGGGCCGTCTCGCCGGGCGTGCGCGCGACCTGAGCCTCGAACAGCTCCGGGAACGTCGTCGCCGGCACCTCGAGGGCGCCGTCGTTGTGCTCGGTCAGGACCCGCCGCCGCTCCGCGGTGGACATCCACGGCAGCCGGGCCGGCGGCTGCTCGGGATCCTCGGCGAACCCGGTCAGCAGAAGGGGAATCCGGTCCGCCATCCGCCGAATCGTGGCGGAATCGAACAGCCTCGGATCGTACGAGAGGATGAAGTCGAGCCGGTCGCTGATGTTGGCCCGCAGGCTGAGCGGGAAGCTCGTCGGGTCGACCGCCGCGACGTCGCGCACCCGTATCCCGGTCTCCGCGATCCCGGCCTCGTCGACCGGGTAGTTCTCGAACGCCACAAGGCTGTCGAACAGCTTCGCCCCTGCCGGCAGGTCGCTCCAGGCCTGGAGCTGGGCCAGCGAGACGAAGTCGAACCGGCGGGACTCCACCTGGGCGTCCTGCAACGCCCGCAGCCACGACACCGTGCTCTGTCCATTGTGGAGTACTGTGCGGGTCGGGACGGTGTTGATGAACATGCCGACCATGGACTCGACGCCGTTCAGCTCGGCCGGCCGGCCGGAGACCGTTGTGCCGAACACGACGTCGCGCTCGCCGCTGTAGCGGGACAGCAGCACCGCCCACGCGCCCTGCACCAGGGTGTTGACGGTCAGCCCGTTGCGTTGGGCCACCGCACGCAACGCGGCGGACTGCTCGGCGGGCAGCGCGAAGCGGACCGATTCCGACGATCCCGCGCGGTGCGCCTCGGTCGGCTGCCGGTCGTACGGCAACGCCGTCGGCGCCGCGAAGCCGGACAGCACCCGCCGCCAGTGCTCCTCGGCCTGCCGCTGATCCTGCTCGCGCAGCCAGCGCAGGTAGTCCCGGAACGGGCGCCGGGTCACCAGCACGGGCTCCCGCCCGCCGACGATCGCCGCGTACTGCTCGCACATCTCGCCGAACACCTCGCCGAGGCTCCAGCCGTCGGTGAGCACGTGGTGCGAGGTCCAGATCAGCAGGACCTGATCGTCCGGCAGGGCCGCGATGGCGATCCGCATCAGCGGCGCCACGGTCAGGTCGATCCCGGCGGCCCAGTCCTCCGCGAGCACCCGGGTCAGCTCCGCGTCGCGGTCCACTTCGGACAGCTGACGCCAGTCGTAATGGGCGACGGGAAGGACGACGCCGCGGTGCACCACCTGCACCGGCTCGTCGAGCCCGGCCCAGGCCAGCGACGTGCGCAGCACCGGCGTGCGGTCGACCACGCGCTGCACGGCCGCGCCGAGCGCGTGCGGGTCCGACACCCCGTCCAGCAGGAACCTGACCTGGTTGACGTACACGCCGGAACCGGCGTCGACCAGGCTGTGGAACAGCATTCCCGCCTGCAGCGGGGTCAGCGGGTAGATGTCCTCCACGGCCGCGGGATCGGTCACCAGCCGGTCGACCTCCGCCTGGCTGAGCCGGGCCAGCGGGAAGTCGGACGGGGTGCGGCCGCCGGCGCCGGGCCGCGCGCAGTGCTCGATGATCTCCCGAAGAGCCGTGATCATCTCCTCGGCCAACCCGGACACCGTGGCCTCGTCGTGCACCTGGTCGGAGTACAGCCAACTCAGCCGCAGCTCGCCGTTGTCGACCACGCCGACGATGTCCAGCAGGTAGCTGCGCGGCTCGTCGGGCGCCAGGTCCGGGCCGGCGCCGGCGCGGCGGGCCCGGTACAGACCCGCCTCCGCCCGCGGGGAGTCCCACTGCCCGTGGTAGTTGAAGCTGATCCGCGGCGGCGCGGCGGACCGCAGGCCGTCGCTCGCGGTGAGATACCGCAGGGCGCCGTAGCTGAGACCGCGCCGCGGAACGGCCCGCAGCTGCTCCTTGACCGCCTTGAGGGTCTCGCCCCAGCCGGCGCCCGCCGGTGCGCGCAGCGCCACCGGGAACTCCGTGGTGAACCAGCCGATCGTGCGGGACAGGTCCAGGTCGTCGAAGATCTCCTCCCGGCCGTGCCCCTCGAGGGCGATCGCCACACCCTCGTGGCCGGTCCACCGGGTCAGGACGCGGCCGAGCGCGGCGAGCAGCACGTCGTTGATCTGCGTCTGGTATACGCCGGGCACCCGGCGCAGCAACGCGTCGGTGTCGTCCCGGCCGAGGCACGCCGTGACCGTCCGCACGGAACCGCCGGTGTTGGCGCCGGACCGGTCGACCGGCAGGCCGGCCGGAACCGCGTCCGACTCCCGCGTCCAGTACTCCAGGTCGTCGTCGAACCCACCGGCCTCGGTGTGCGCGACCAGCCGCTGCGCCCAACGCGCGAACGGTGTGCCGACCGGCTCCAGCTCCACCCGTTGTCCCGCACGGGCCTGGTGATAGGCGGCCTCGAGATCACCGAGCAGGATCCGCCAGGACACCCCGTCCATCACGAGGTGGTGAACGGCCAGGAACAGCCTCGGCCGCCGCCGCTCGCCCATGCGGAACAGCACGGCCGTGATCAGCGGTCCGGTGCCCAGGTTCAGATAGCTCCGCACGGCCAACGCCTCGGCCTCGATCGCGGCCTGCTGGCCCGCATCGTCCAATGCGGACAGGTCGCGGATCTGGAGCACCTCGGTCGGCTCGATCGGCGAGACCTCCTGCAGCCACGCGCCGTCGGCGTGCACGAACCGCATCCGCAACGCGTCGTGGTGCGCGACGACCGCGTCGACGGCCGCCCGCAACGCGCCGTGGTCGGTGTCCTCGGCCAGCTCGACCAGCATGGACATGGTGAAGTGCGACAGGGCGCCGTGGGTGGCGAGGAACCGGTGCTGGATCGGGGTCAGCGGCGCCGGCCCGACGACCGGTTGCCGCTCGGCCCGCTCCGGCGCGACCCGTTCCTCGACCGCCGCGGCGAGCTCGGCGATCGTCTGGTGCAGGAAGATGTCCCGGGACGTCAGGTGGACGCCGGCCCGGCGGGCCCGGGAGACCACCTGGATGCTCAGGATCGAGTCGCCGCCGAGGGCGAAGAAGTTGTCGTGCACGCCGACGCGCTCGACGCCGAGGAACTCCGACCAGATCTCGGCGAGCACCCGCTCGATCGGCGTGCTCGGCGCGACGTAGTCCGATTCGGATCCGTGCGGGGCGTCCGGGGCCGGCAGCGCCCGCCGGTCGACCTTTCCGCTCGTGGTCAACGGAAGCTCGTCGATCCGGACGAACGCGGCGGGCACCATGTAGTCCGGCAGGGTCCGCTTCAACCAGGACCGCAGCTGCGCGCTGCCCGGCACCTCGTCGCCCGCGGGCACGAGGTAGGCCACGAGCCTGGTGTGCCCGCCGTCGTCCCGAGCGACCACGACGGACTCGGCCACGTCGGGGTGGCGCAGCAGCGCGGCCCGGATCTCGCCCGGCTCGATCCGGAACCCGCGGATCTTGACCTGCTCGTCGGCGCGACCCACGTACTCGAGGTGGCCGCCGACCCGCCAGCGGGCGCGGTCGCCGGTGCGGTACATCCGGCTGCCTGGCGGGCCGAACGGGTTGGCCACGAACCGGTCGGCGGTCAGGCCCGGGCGGTTGAGGTAGCCGCGGGCGACCTGAGCACCGGCCAGGTACAGCTCACCGGGAACCCCCACCGGCACCGGGGCGAGCGTGTCGTCCAGCACGTAGGCCCGCATGTTGCGCAGCGGCCGCCCGATGACGGGTTTCTCGCTGTCGCCGACCCGGCCGGCCACCGCCTCGACGGTGCACTCGGTGGGCCCGTAGAAGTTGCACGTGGTCGTTCCGGAAACCGCGGCCAGCTCCCGCCACAGCGGCTCCCCGACGGCCTCGCCACCCAGGATGAGAAACCTCGGGTGATGCCGCTCGTCGCCGAGCAGCCCGGCCGGGATCAGTTGCCGGGCATAGGACGGGGTCACGTTGACGACGTCGATCCGGTTGCCGGCCACGTAGTCGACGAACTGCTCGGGCTCGCGGCGCACCTCCTCGTCGAGCACGTGCAGCTCGTGCCCGCCGGCCATGAGCACAAGGCCCTCCAGCGACGCGTCGAACGAGAACGCCGCGTTCAGCGCCATCCGCAGCCGCCCGCCGGCCAGGTCACCGGTGCGGTGGTCGAACACAAGGTTGACCAGGTTCCGGTGCTCGACGAGCACGCCCTTCGGCCACCCGGTCGAGCCCGACGTGTAGATCGCGTATGCCGGGTTCGCCGGCCGCAGCGCGGCCAATCGGTCCACATCGGTCAGATCGGCATCGGAGTATCCGTCCAATCCGGACTCGGCCACCGGTTCGCGCAGCACCAGCACCGGCGCGGCGTCGCGCAGCATGAAGTCGACGCGATCGGCCGGCAGCTCCGGATCCACCGGGAGGTACACCGCGCCCGCCTTGAACACCGCGAGCATCGCCACGACCAGCTCGGCCGACCGCGGCAACGCAAGGGCCACCACCCGCTCCGGGCCGGCGCCGCGCTCCACCAGATACCGGGCCAGCCGGTTGGCCGCGGCGTTCAGCTCGGCGAAGCTCAGCGCACGATCCCGGAACACCAGGGCGGTCTCGTCCGGGGTACGCCGGACCTGAGCCTCGAACAGCTCGGGGAACGTCATCGCCGGCACGGCAAGACCGGTGTCGTTCCACTCCTCCACGACCTGCCGCCGCTGCTGGCCGGACAGCCACGGCAGCCGCGCCAGCGGCCGGTCCGGATCGGTGGCGATGCCGTCGAGCAGGAGCAGGAGGTGGCCGGCCATCCGCTCGATCGTGTCGGCGTCGAACAGATCCGTCTTGTACTCCAGCATTCCGGCGAGGACGCCGTCGCCCTCCTGGAACTCCGCGGTGAGGTCGAAGTTCGCCGCCCCGCGGGCGAAGCCGACCTCCCCGGCCCGAAGGCCGCCGAACTCGGCCGTGGACCGCTGGACGTTCTGCAGCACCACCATGACGTCGAACAGCGGGTTGCGGCTCGGGTCCCGGTCGGCCTGGACCGCGTCGACCAGCCGGTCGAACGGGACCTCGTCGTGCGCGACCGCGTCCAGCACGGTGCCCTTCACCCGGCGCAGGAACCCGCGGAACGTGGCCGATTTGTCCACTGTGGAGCGAATGACCACGGTGTTGACGAAGAACCCCACCATCCTCGCCAGCTCCGGCCGGTTGCGGCCGGAGGTGACGGTGCCGAGGGCGACGTCGTCCTGGCCGGCGTACCGGGCGAACAGCACCTGGCAGGCGGCGAGCAGGACGGTGAACAGGGTGGTGTCCTCGGCCCGCGCCAGCGCACCGAGGCGCGCCGCGACCTCGGCGGGGATCGTGAACTCGTGCGTGGCCCCCGCCGAGGTCGGCACCGCCGGCCGCGGCCGATCCGTCGGCAGCTCCAGCGGACCGACCCCGGACAGCTGCCGGGTCCAGTACCCGAGCTGCTCGTCGAGCACCGTGTCGGACAGCCGGTTCCGTTGCCACACCGCGAAGTCGGCGTACTGCAGGGAAGGCTCGGGCAGCGCGGCCGGCTCCCCGCGCACGGCCGCCCGGTACAGCGCGCTCAGCTCCTCGGTGAGCACGCCCATCGACCAGCCGTCGATCACGATGTGGTGCGCGCAGAGCATCAGCACGTGCTCGTCGGAGGCCAGGCGCACCAGCAGCACCCGCACCAGCGGTCCACGGCGCAGGTCGAACGGGCGCGAGTACTCCTCGAGCAGCACCCGGTTCAGCTCATCGGGCGCCGGGAGGTCCACCACCGCGATGGGCATCTCCCGCGGCGGGTGCACGACCTGCGCGGGCTTGCCGTCCAGCTCGTCGAACGTGGTGCGCAGCGACTCGTGCCTGGCCACCAGCTCCCGCAGCGCCGCGGACAGCGCCGGCACGTCGAGGGCACCGGTCAGCCGGAGGGTCAGCGCGCTGTTGTACCCCGCCTCGTCCGGCTGGAGCTGGTGGAGAAACCACAGCCGCTGCTGGGCGAAGGACAGCGGAAGGGGTTTACCGCGCTCCGCGGCGGGAATCGTGTCGGACTGCGCGGCCTTGCCCGCCAGCCTGCGGCGCAGCTGCTCCCGCAGCTCCGGCGGCAAGGCCGAGACGCGGTTCTGTTTCGATGACGGCATGGTGTCCACTCCTCACAGGTCCTCGTTGTTGCCGTCACCGAAGGCAACACTTTCCAGTTCGCGCAGGATCTTCTCCTCGACCAGCTCGGCCAGCGCCGAGACGGTGCGGGTGGTGAGGACGTCCCGCGGCGTCAGGGTGACGTCGAACGCCGCCTTCGTCCTCGCGGAGATGTGCAGGCTCTTGATGGAGTCCCCGCCCAGCTGGAAGAAGTTGTCCTCGACGCCGACCCGCTCGACACCGAGCA
Source organism: Actinophytocola sp. (assembly GCF_035942955.1). Taxonomy (GTDB): domain Bacteria; phylum Actinomycetota; class Actinomycetes; order Mycobacteriales; family Pseudonocardiaceae; genus DASYTH01. Next base: position 12,984 of record NZ_DASZCQ010000310.1, read on the forward strand.
CCTCCGCCCAGATCTCGGCAAGGGCGCGCTCGGCGTCGGTGCTGGGCGGGGTGTAGGGAACCGTCGTCATGGCGACGAAATCCGGCGCCGGCAGGGCGCGCCGGTCCAGCTTTCCGTTGACGTTCAACGGCAACCGGTCGAGCACCACGAACGCCGACGGGATCATGTAGTCCGGCAGGGTCCGGCCGAGGAACTCCGGCAGCGCCGCGGTGTCCGGCGCCGTCCCGTGCTCGGCAACCACGTAGGCCACCAGTCGCTTGGCGCCGGGCTGGTCCTCGCGCGCGACGACCGCGACCTGGGCCAGCTCGGGATGCGCCGCCAGCGCGGCCTCGACCTCGGCCAGCTCGATCCGGAACCCGCGGATCTTGACCTGCTCGTCGGTCCGCCCGACGAACTCCAGCTCGCCCGTTGCGGTCCAGCGGACCACGTCGCCGGTCCGGTACATGCGGGCGCCGTGGCCGTCGAACGGGTTGGCCAGGAACCGCTCCGCGGTCAGCCCCGGCCGGTTCAGGTACCCGCGGGCCAGGCCGGCGCCCGCGATGTACAGCTCGCCGGGCGCACCGGGCGGCACCGGGCTCAGGTCCCCGTCGAGGACGTAGACCCGCATGTTGTCCAGCGGGCGGCCGATGGGCACCACGTCCGGCACCGAGTCCACGGTGGACATCGGGTGCCGGGTGGCGTACGTGGTGGTCTCCGTGGGTCCGTAGACGTCGACCACGAGCACGTCCGGGCAGGCCTGGAGCACCCGGCGCAGCGCGGCGGCCGGCACGGCGTCCCCGCCGGTCCACACCTCCCGCACGCCGGCGAAGCACTCCGGCGACTCCTGGGCGATCATCCGGAACAGCCCGGTGGTGAGGAACAGGCCGGTCACCCCGTGCTCGGTGATCATCCGCCGAAGGACGTCGTCGTCCACGTCACCCGGCGGCGCCACCACGACCTGACCGCCGTTGAGCAACGGCACCCACAGCTCGTAGGTGGTGGCGTCGAACGCCTGCGCCGAGTGCAGCAGCACGCGGTCGTGCCCGCCCCGGAAGTGGCGGTCGAACGCGAGCGCCGCGACGTCCCGGTGCCGCACGGCGACCCCCTTCGGCCGGCCGGTCGAGCCCGAGGTGTACATGACGTACGCCAGCTGGTCGGGGTGCACCGAAATCTCGGGCGAGGTCACCGGTTCCTCGGCCAGCCGCTCGTCGTCCACCACCACCAGATGTCCACTGTGGATGCCCTCGGCGGCCTCCCGCCAGGACGAGTCGACCACCAGGACCGTGGCGCCGGACTCGGCCAGCAGCAACCGCAGCCGGTCGGCCGGGGCCCGCATGTCCAGCGGGAGATATGCCCCGCCCGCCTTGACGATCGCCAGCTCGGCCACGACCAGCTCGACCGAGCGCTCCACCAGCACGCCGACCCGGTCCTCCGGCCGGACACCGAGCCGCATCAGCCGGTGCGCCAACCGGTTCGCCCGTGCGTCGAGCTCGGCGTAGCTCAGCGCGCCGCCGTCGCAGACCACGGCCACGGCGTCGGGCGTCCGGCGCGCCTGCGCGTCGAACAGCTCCGCCAGCGACGCGGACGGGACGTCGCGGTCGGTGTCGTTCCACTCCACCAGCAGCCGGCGCCGCTCGGGCTCGGTCAGCATCGGCACCCGCGACACCGGGCGATCCGGATCGGCGACGAACCCGTCCAGCAGTGTGTCCAAATAGGACGCGATCCGCTTGACGGTGTCGGCGTCGAACAGGGCCGGGTCGTAGCCGAGTCCGATGGACAACCGCGGACCCGGCACCGCCACGACGGTGAGCGGATAGCTGGTCGTCTCCATCGCGTCCACCTCGCGCAGCGCGAGGCCCTGCGCCGCGGCCGCCTGATCGTTGATCGGGTAGTTCTCGAACACCACGATGCTGTCGAACAGGCTCGCGCCGCCGGGCAGCTCGCTCCAGGACTGGAGCTGGGTCAGCGAGACGAAGTCGTACCGCCGGGCCGCCACCTGTGCCTCCTGCAGCGCGCGCAGCCAGTCGGCCACGCCGCTGCCGTCCACCGTGACCCGCACCGGCAGCGTGTTGATGAAGATCCCGGTGATGGCGTCGGCACCGGGCAGGTCGGCCGGCCGGCCCGACACCGTCGCGCCGAAGCAGACGTCCCGTTGACCGCTGTACCGGGACAGCAGCGTCGCCCACGCGCCCTGCACCACGGCGTTGACCGTCAGCCGGTGCCGCTTGGCGAACTCGTACAGCCGGTGGGACTCCTCGTCGCCGAGCGCGAAGGTCAGCCACTCGGAGGAGCGAGCGGCGTGCGTCTGCGCCGGCGCCCGGTCCACCGGCAACGGGGTCGGCGACTCGAAGCCGGCAAGGGCGGCGCGCCAGAATTCCTCCGCCTCCGGACGGTCCTGTTCGGACAGCCAGCGCAGGTAGTCGCCGAACGGGCGCCGAGGGGTGAGCTCGGGGCGGCGGCCACCGGCGAGGGCGGCATGGGCGGCGAACACGTCGGACAGCACCTGGAACACGCTCCACCCGTCCAGCAACACGTGGTGGAAGGTCCACATGACCTGCACCTCGGTGTCGGACAGCCGGGCGAGCACCAACCGCTGCAGCGGAACCACGCTGAGGTCCATGCCCTCCTTGCGGTCGCGCTCGAGCTGCCGGTGCAGCTCGTCCCGGCGGGTCACCTCGGACAGTCCGGTCCAGTCCAGATAGCTGATCGGCAGGCGAACGTCCCGGTGCACGACCTGGACCGGCTCCGGCACGCCCTCCCACACGATCCCGGTGCGGAGGACGGGCGTCCGGTCGGCCACGTGCTGCCACGCCCGGCCGAGCACGTGCGGATCGGCGACCCCGTCCAGCACGAACACCGTCTGCTGGACGTACACACCCTGTTCGCCCTGGGACAGGCCGTGGAACACCATTCCGGCCTGCATCGGGGTCAGCGGGTAGATGTCCTCAATGGACCGGCCGGTGCCGGCGATCCGGTCGACCTGCTCCTGGCTGAGCCCGGCCAGCGGGAAGTCCGACGGGGTGCGGCCGCCCGCGTCCGGCCGCGCGCAGTGCTCGACGATCTCCGCGAGCGCGCCGCGCATGTCGTCGGCCAGCCGCCGCACCGTTGCCTCGTCGTGCACCTCGCTCGAGTAGAACCAGCTCAGCTCCAGGATGTCGTCCTCGACGCGGCCGATCACGTCCAGCGGATGCGCCCGTGCGGCGTCCGGGCTCACGTCGCCGTCCAGCCCGCCGCGGACCGCGCGGAACGGACCGTCCTGCGTCGCGGCAGCCGAGTCGAACTGGCCGAGGTAGTTGAAGCTCACCGCCGGCGCGGTGGGCTCGGGCAGCCCGCTCGCCCCGGCCAGGTAACGCAGCGCGCCGTACCCGATCCCGCGCCGGGGCACGGCCCGCAACTGCTCCTTGACCGACTTGAGCACGGCGGCCCAGTCCGCGGCGCCGGACAGGTCGAGCTCGACCGGGAACATCGTGGTGAACCAGCCCACCGTCCTGGACAGGTCCACGCCGTCGAGCAACTCCTCCTCGCGGCCATGGCCTTCCAGCGCGATGGCGACCCGATCGTCGTTCGTCCACCGGCACAGGGCGCGACCGAGCGCGCTCAACAACACGTCGTTGACCTGGGTGCGGTAGACCCCGGGAACGTCCTGCAACAGCGCCCTGGTCAGCTCCGGATCCAGCCGCACGGTCACCGAACGCGTGGACGCGGCGGTGCCGCTGTCTTCCCGGTGGGCGCCGTGACTCATGCCCGACCAGTACGCCAGCTCGTCGTCGAACCCGCCCGAGGTGGCGCGTTCGGCGAGCCGGATCGCCCAGTCCCGGAACGACGTCGACTTCACGCCGAGGTCGACCCGTTCGCCACGCAGCGCCTGCCGGTACGCGGTGCCGAGGTCCTCGAGCAGGATCCGCCAGGACACCGCGTCAACCACCAGGTGGTGCGCGGCAAGGAACAGCACCGGCCGGCGCCCGGCCGCACCGTCGAACAGCACCGCCCGCAGCAGCGGTGGCTCCGCCAGGTCGAAACCGGCGTGCGCCTCGGCCACCGTCTGCTCCATCGTGGACAACTTGGCCCTGCGCAGCACGTCCACCGGCGCCACCGGGGCGTTGTCCTGCCGCCACGCACCGTCGACGAGCTCGAACCGCATCCGCAGCGCGTCGTGGTGCTCGATCAACGCGGTCAACGCCACGCGCAACGCCGCCTCGTCGACGTCGTCGGCGAGCTCGACCGTCATCGACTGGTTGAAGTGCTCCGGCCGTGCCGTCTGGGTCTCGAAGAACCACCGCTGGATCGGGGTCAGCGGTGCGGCGCCGCTGACCGGTCCCTGCGCAACGACCCGCGGCGCCGCTTCGGACACGGCCGCGGCCAGCGACGCGATCGTCTGATGGGTGAACAGATCCCGGGGCGTGAACGCCAGGCCCACCTGTCGGGCCCTGGACACCACCTGGATGCTCAGGATCGAGTCCCCGCCGAGCTGGAAGAAGTTGTCCTCGATCCCCACGTGCCGCGCACCGAGCACGGCCGACCAGATCCCGGCCAGCTCGCGCTCGATCTCGTTGCGCGGCGGCACGAACCCGGCGGACGGCGCGTCCGGGTCCGGCTCCGGCAGGGCCCTGCGGTCCAGCTTTCCGTTGGGGCTCAACGGCAACTCGTCGAGCAGCACGAACGCCGACGGCACCATGTAGTCCGGCAGCGCCCGGCCGACGAACTCGCGCAGCTCGGCCGTGCTCGGTCGGATGCCGGGCGCCGGCACCAGGTAGGCCACCAACCGCTTGTGCCCGGCCGACTCCCTGGCCACCACCACGGCCTGCGCGATCCCGTCGTGCCGCAGCAGCACGGACTCGACCTCACCCAGCTCGATCCGGAACCCCCGGATCTTCACCTGGTCGTCGGCCCGCCCGACGTAGTGCAGCTCGCCGTCGGCGCTCCACCGCACCACGTCGCCGGTGCGATACATCCGCGCCCCCGGCGGGCCGAACGGGTTGGCGACGAACCGCGCGGCCGTCAGACCGGGACGGTTCAGGTAGCCGCGCGCGAGGCCACCGCCGGCGACGTACAGCTCGCCGGGAGCGCCGACCGGCACCGGCCGCAGATCCGCGTCCAGGACATAGACCTTGGTGTTCCAGATCGGCCGGCCGATCGGCGGCGTCCCGCCAGGGGACAGCGGCTCGCTCCACGTGGTGACCACTGTGGACTCGGTCGGGCCGTAGGCGTTGATCATCCGGCGGCCCGGCGCCCAGCGGGCGACCAGCTCCGCCGTGCACGCCTCCCCGCCCGCGATCACGGTGCGGAAGGCCGGCAGCTCGGTGGCCGGCACGGTGGCCAGCGCCACCGGCGGTATCAACGCGTGCGTCACGGCGTGCTGCGCGAGCACCTCCGCCAGCGTCTCGCCGAGCAGCACGCCCTGCGGTGGCACCACCAGCGCCGCCCCCGCCGGCAGCGACATGCACAGCTCCAGCACCGACGCGTCGAAGCTCGGCGAGGAGAACTGCAGCACGCGGTCGCCCGGCCGGACGGCGAACCGGTCCACCTCCGCGGCCGAGAAGCTCGCCAGGCCGGCGTGTGGGACCACGACGCCCTTGGGCCGTCCGGTCGAGCCCGACGTGTAGATCACGTACGCCGGGGAGGTCAGGCGCAGCGGCGCGGTCCGGTCGCCGTCGGTCGGTGCGCGCTCCGGCATCGCACCCAGCGCATCCACAGTGGACGGATCGTCCACGATCAGCACCGGCAGGTCGTCCACCCTTGGCAGGTTCCCGGCCAGCCCGGCCGAGGTGATCACCAGCACCGGATCGGCGTCGGCCAGCATGAAGGCGATCCGCTCCGCCGGATAGTCCGGGTCGATCGGCAGGTAGGCCGCACCCGCCTTGGTCGCCGCCAGCTGCGCGACCACGATGTCCACCGACCGCGGCAGGGCGAGCGCCACGATCCGCTCCGGCCCGGCGCCCCGCGCGATCAGCAGGTGCGCAAGGCGGTTGGCCCTGGTCTCCAGCTCCGCGTAGGTCAGCGCTCCCCCGTCGAACAGCACGGCGGGCGCCTCCGGGGTTCGTCCCGCCTGCGCCTCGAACAGCTCCGGGAACGTGGCGGGGGCGACGGCGCGGTCGGTGTCGTTCCACTCCACCAGCAGCCGATGACGTTCGGCGTCGCCGAGCAGACCGACGCGGCGCAGTGAGCCCGCGGGATCGGCGATGAGGGTCTCGAGCACGTGGGTCAGCTGGCCCGTGAGCCGCTCGATCGTGGTGGCGTCGAACAGGGCTGGGTCGTAGCCGAGCCCGATCCACAGCCGCCGGCCGGGCGCCACCGCGACGGTGAGCGGGTAGCTCGTCGTCTCGATCGACCGCATGTCGCGCGCCGTAAGGCCATGGGTGGCGGCGACCTCGTGGTCGATCGGGTAGTTCTCGAACACGACGATGCTGTCGAACAGGTTGACCCCGCCGGGAACCCCGCTCCACGCCTGCAGTTGCGGCAGCGCAAGGTGCTCGTACCGGCGTGCCCGCGCCTGCCCGTCCTGCAGCTCGCGCAGCCAGCCGGCGACCTCGCCCGTGCCGTCGACCGAAACCCGCACCGGCAGGGTGTTGATGAAGATCCCGGTGATCGCCTCGGCGCCGGGCAGATCGGCGGGCCGGCCCGACACCGTGCTGCCGAAGCAGACGTCGCGCTGCCCGCTGTACCGGGACAGCAGGATCGCCCATGCCCCCTGCACCACCGTGTTCATCGTCAACCCGTGCTGCTTGGCGACCTCGCGCAGGCGCCCGGACTCGGCCTCGCCGAGCTCGACGGTCAACCACTCCGACGAGCGGGCGGAGTGCGCCCGCGCCGGCACCCGGTCGTACGGCAGCGGCGTCGGCGACTCCAGGTCTCCCAGCACCCCGCGCCAGAACTCCTCGGCCTCCGGGCGGTCCTGTTCGGACAGCCAGCGCAGGTAGTCGCCGAACGGGCGCCGGGCCGCCAGCTCCGGCCGCCGGCCCTCGGCCAGCGCGGCGTGGCAGGCGAACACGTCGGACAGCACCTGGGCCACGCTCCACCCGTCCAGCAGCAGGTGATGGAACGTCCACAGCACCTGGACCTCGGAGCCGGACAGGCGCGCAAGCGTCAACCGCTGCAACGGGGCCGTGGCGAGGTCCAGACCCTCCGCGCGGTCGCGCTCCAGCAACCGGTCGAGCTCGGCCAGCCGGTCCGCTTCGGACAGGCCGGTCCAGTCGAGGTACGCGATCGGCAGGCCGGCCTCCCGGCGCACCACCTGGACCGGCTCCGGCACGCCCTGCCACACCACGCAGGTGCGCAGCACCGGGGTCCGGTCGACGACGTGCTGCCAGGCCCGGCCGAGCAGGTGCGGATCGGCGACACCGTCCAGGACGAAGGCCGCCTGCTCGAAGTAGACCCCCTGCTCCCCTTGGGACAGGCCGTGGAACACCATCCCGGCCTGCGTCGGGGTCAGCGGGTAGATGTCCTCGACGTCCGATCCGTTGCCCACCAGGCGATCCACGCTGGCCTGGTCCAGCCGGGCGAGCGGGTAGTCGGACGGGGTGCGGCCGCCGACGCCCGGTTGCGCGCAGTGCTCCACGATCTCCCCGAGCGCCGCCAGCGTGTCCTCGGCCACCCGCCGCACCGTTGCCTCGTCGTGCACTTCGGCGGAGTAGAGCCAGCTGAGCTCGAGGCGCCCCCGCTCGACCCGGCCAACCACGTCGAGCAGGTGCGGGCGGACGGCCTCGGAGCTCGAGTCCCCGCCGAGCCCGCCGGGCACGGCCCGGAACAGTCCGTCCTCTGTGGACCGATCGAGCTGGCCGAGGTAGTTGAAGCTGAGCTGCGGGGCCGCGGCCAGACCGGTCCCGCCCTTGAGGTAGCGCAGGGCACCGTAGCCGAGACCACGCCGGGGGATGGCGCGCAACCGCTCCTTGACCGACTTGATCGCCGTGCCCCAGTCCGCGCCGCTCGACCCGTCGAGTGCGACCGGGAACATGGTGGTGAACCAGCCCACCGTGCGGGACAGGTCGACGCGACCCACGTCCTCGCGGCCATGGCCCTCGAGGTCGACCAGCACCCGCTCGTGCCCGGTCCACCGGCTCAGCGCCCGGCCGAGAGCGCTCAGCAGGACGTCGTTGATCTGCGTGCGGTAGACCCCTGGCACGTCCTGCAGCAGGGCCTGGGTCTGCTCCGGCGCCAGCCGCACCGTGACCACCCGCGCGGAGCCCACGGTGTTGGCGCCGTGGCGGTCGACCGGCAGCGAGGGGTCGCCGGCTTCGATCACGCCCGACCAGTAGTCGAGCTCGCCGTCGAACCCGCCGCCCGCGGCGTGCTCGCTCAACCGCGTCGCCCACTCCCGGAACGACGTGGTCTTCGGTCCGAGGTGGACGATCTCGCCACGCGCAGTCTGCCGGTAGGCGGTCTCCAGGTCCGCAAGCAGGATCCGCCAGGACACCGCGTCGATCACCAGGTGGTGCGCGGCCAGGAACAGCACCGGTCGCCGCCCGGCGCCGAGGTCGAACAGCACCGCCTGCAGTAGCGGCGGCCGGCCAAGATCGAAGCCGGCGTGCGCCTCGCCTGCGGCCCGCTCCACGGCCGCCCACTGGGAACTGGGGTCCACATCGGACAGATCGCGCCGCTGCAGCACCTCGACCGGCTCGACGGGCGCGTTGTGCTGGCGCCAGGTGCCGTCGACGACCTCGAACCGCATCCGCAGCGCGTCGTGGTGGGCCAGCACCGCGTCGAACGCCCGGCGCAGGGCCGGCTCGTCCGGGTCCTCGGTCAGCTCGACGAGCACCGACTGGTTGAAATGCTCGGGCCGTGTGGTCTGGGTGTCGAAGAACCAATGCTGGATCGGGGTCAACGGCACCGGGCCGCTGACCGGACCCTGCTCGGCGACCGGCGCCGCCTCGGTCAGGTTCGCCACCAGCGAGGCGACGGTCGGGTGCTGGAACAGGTCGGCGGGCATCAGGTTCAACCCGGCCCGGCGCGCCCTGGACACGACCTGCAGGCTCAGGATCGAGTCGCCGCCGAGCTCGAAGAAGTTGTCCTCGACCCCGACCCGGTCCACGCCGAGCACGTCCGACCAGATCTCGGCGACGGTGCGCTCGGCCTCGGTGCGGGGCTCGACGAAGTCGGCCCGGATCAGCGCTCCCGCATCCGGGGCCGGAAGCGCCCTGCGGTCGAGCTTTCCGTTGGGGCTCAACGGCAATTCGGCGAGCGTCACGAACGCCGCGGGCACCATGTGGTCGGGCAGCGTCCGGCCGAGGAAACCGCGCAGTCCGGCGGGATCCGGTGTGCGGCCGGCTGCCGGCACCACGTAGGCCACCAGGCGCTTGTGCCCGGGGCGGTCCTCCCTGGCGAGCGCCACCGCACGGGTCACGTCCGGATGCCCCTCAAGGGCGGCCTCGATCTCGCCGAGCTCGATCCGGAACCCGCGGATCTTCACCTGGTCATCGGTGCGGCCCAGGTACTCCAGCTCACCGCCGGCCGTCCACCTGCCGAGATCTCCGGTGCGGTACATCCGGCTTCCCGCCGGGCCGAACGGGTCGGCCACGAACCGCTGCGCCGTCAACCCGGGCCGCCGCAGGTATCCGCGGGCCAGCTGCGCCCCGGCGATGTACAGCTCGCCGGGCGCGCCCGGCGGCACCGGCCGCAGATCCCGGTCCAGCACGTAGACCCGCGTGTTCGTCACCGGGCGGCCGATCCGCGGCCGGACACCGGTCACCCTGGCGATCGCGGAGTTCACCGTGCACTCGGCCGGACCGTAGAAGTTGTACGTCGTCGTGCCCGGCGCGGCCGCCAGCTCGTTCCACAATGGATCCGGCACGGCCTCCCCGCCCACGAGAACCGCCGCCGGGCGGTGCCGGTCCCCGGACAGCAACCCGTCCGCGACGAGCCGCTGCAGGTACACCGGCGTCAGATTGACGACGTCGATCCGGTGCCGCTCCACGTACCCGGCAAGGGCGACCGCATCCGGATAGGTCGTCTCGTCCAGCACGTGCAGCTCCACGCCGCCGACCAGCCACAGCACCGGATCCCAGGACGCATCGAAGGAGAACGACGCCGAGTGCGTCATCCGCGGCCGCCGGCCGACCGCCCGCACGATGCCGGGCAGGATCGCCGACTCGTGATGCGCCAACAGGTTGGCCAGGCTCCGGTGGCCGACCAGCACCCCCTTCGGCGTGCCGGTCGACCCCGACGTGTAGATCAGGTACGCCGCATCGGCCGGATCCGGCCGGCCGAGCTCGCCCGCCGCCACCGGGCCGGCCTCGTCGAGCATCAGCAGCGGGACGCCGGTCGCGGGGAGGCGACCGGCCACGGCGCCCGTGGTGACCACGCACACCGGATCGGCGTCGGCGAGCATCAACGCCAACCGCTCGGCCGGATACTGCGGATCCAGCGACAGGGCCACCCCGCCGGCCTTGAGCACGGCGAGCAACGCGATCACCATGTCCGACCGCGGCAGCGCGAGGGCCACCACCCGTTCCCGGCCGGCGCCCCGCGCGACCAACCGGCGCGCCAACCGGTCGACACGGGCGTCGAGCTCGGCGTAGCTGAGCCGAACGTCCCCGCACACCAGGGCCGTCTCGTCGGGTGTCCGCGCAACCTGAAGCGCGAACCGCTCCGGCACGGTCATGCCGGCAACGGCCCTGGCGGTGTCGTTCCACTCCACCAGCACCCGGTTCCGCTCGGCCTCGCTCAGCATCGGAAGGTCGGCCACCGGGCGCTCGACGTCGTCGGCGATTCCGGTCAGCAACGCCGTCAGGTGCGCCGACAGCCGCTCCACGGTGTCTACTTCGAACAGATCCGGGTCGTACCCGAGGGTCAACTCCAGCCTGCTGCCCGAGTAGGCCACCAGGCTGAGCGCGTAGTTGGTCGTCTCGACGGCGTCCATCTCGCGCGCCCGGAGGCCGCTCGCCGCGGCGGCCTGCTCGTTGATCGGGTAGTTCTCGAACACCACGATGCTGTCGAACAGGTTGACCTCACCCGGAACCCCGCTCAGAGCGTGCAGCCGGGTCAGCGCCACGTACTCGAACCGGCGGGCTTCCGCCGCCTCGGCCTGCACGGCGCGCAGCCAGGACAGGGCCGGCACGGCGCCGTCCAAGCGGACCCGCACCGGAATCGTGTTGATGAACAGGCCGGTGATCGCCTCGGCGCCGGGCAGGTCGGCCGGGCGCCCGGACACCGTGGTGCCGTAGCACACGTCCGGCTGGCCGCTGTGCCGGGACAGCAGCAGCGCCCACGCGCCCTGCACGACCGTGTTGAGCGTCAAACCGTGGCGGCGCACCGAATCCCGCAGCCGCTCGGACACGTCCTGGCTCAGCTCGACGGTCAGCTGCTTCGAGGAGCGGGTCGAGTGCACCGGCCCGGGGGCGTGGTCGTACGGCAGCGGGGTCGGCGACTCGAAGTCCCCCAGCATGCGCCGCCAGTACGCCTCCGCCTCCGGACGGTCCCGTTCGGACAGCCAGCGCAGGTAGTCCCGGAACGGCGGCCTGGCCACCGGTTCCGGCGGCCGGCCGGCGGCCAGCGCGGCGTGCGCGGCGAACACGTCGGACAGGACGTGGAACACGCTCCACCCGTCGAGCAGCAGGTGGTGGAAGGTCCAGACCACCTGGACCGCGGAGTCGGGCAGGCGGGCCAGCACGAGCCGCATCAGCGGGGCGGTGGTCAAATCCAGGCCCGTCAACCGGTCGCGGGCCAGCAACCGGCGCAGCTCCTCCCGCCGGCCCGACTCGGACAGGTGCGTCCAGTCGAGATAGCTGACCGGCAGCCGGACGTCCCGGTGCACGACCTGCAGCGGCTCGGGTACGCCCTCCCACACCACGCCGCTGCGCAGCACCGGGGTCCGGTCGACCACCCGCTGCCAGGCCGCGCCGAGCACGTGCGGGTCGGCGACCCCGTCCAGCACCATGGTGGCCTGCTCGAAGTAGATGCCCAGCTCGCCGTGGGACAGCCCGTGGAACACCATCCCCGCCTGCATCGGCGTCAGCGGGTAGACGTCCTCCACCGACCGCCCGTCGCCGACCAACCTGTCCACAGTGGCCTGATCGAGCCGGACGAGCGGGAAGTCCGACGGGGTGCGGCCACCGGATCCGGGTTGCGCGCAGTGCGCGACGATGTCGCGCAGCGCGCCGAGCAACTTCTCCGCCAGGGCGGCAATCGTGCCCTCGTGGTGCAGGTGCTCGGAGTAGAACCAGGTGAGCTCGAGGCACTGCCGCTCGACCCGTCCCACGACGTCCAGCACGTGCGGCCGGACGGCCCCGGCGAACGTGTCCGACTCCATCCCGGTCCGCATCGCCCGGTACAGCCCGTCCCCCGTGGCCGGCCAGTCGAACTGGCCGAGGTAGTTGAAGCTCACCTGCGGCTCGCCCGCGCCGGCCAACTCGTTCGGGTCGGCGAGGTAGCGCAGCGCCCCGTAGCCGAGGCCACGCCGGGGCACCGCGCGCAGCCGCTCCTTGACCGACTTCAGCACCGCGCCCCAGTCCCGGCCGGCGGGCAGTTCGAGGGCGACCGGGAAGATCGTGGTGAACCAGCCAACGGTCCTCGACAGATCCACGCCGTCCAGGAGGTCTCCCTCGCGGCCGTGCCCTTCCAGGTCGACCAGGACCCGGTCGTGCCCGGTCCAGTCGGCGAGCACCCGACCCAACGCGGCGAGCAGCACGTCGTTGATCTGCGTGCGGTACGCCCCCGGCACGTCCTTCAGCAGCGCCCTGGTCTCTGCCGGGTCCAGGCGCAGCGTGACCGAACGGGTCGAGGCGATCGTGTTGTCCCCGTTGCCATCCGTCGGCAATGCCGGAGCGCGCTCGGCGGACACCGCGGTCCAGTGGTCCAGCTCGTCGGCAAGGCCGCCGGCGCGGGTGTGCTCGGCCAGCCGCCGCGCCCAGTCCCGGAACGAGGTCGTCCTGCGCCCGAGGTCCACCCGGGAGCCGCGGGACGCCTGAAGGTAGGCGGATTCGAGATCGGCCAGCAGGATCCGCCAGGACACCCCGTCGACCACCAGGTGATGCACGGCAACCAGCAGCACGGGTGAGGCGCCGGCGCCGAGCTCGAACAGCACCGCCCGCAGCAGCGGCGGCTGCCGCAAGTCGAAGCTGGCGTGCACCGCGGCGGCGACCCGCTCGATCGCCGCCCGCTGGCGGTCATCGTCCAAACCGGACAGATCGAGCCGCTGGAGCACGTCCACCGGCTCGACCGGCGTGTTCTCCTGCCGCCACGCGCCGTCGACGAGCTCGAACCGCATCCGTAGCGCGTCATGGTGCTCGATCACCGCGGCCAGTGCCGCGCGCAGGGCGGCCTCGTCGACCCCGTCGACCAGCTCGGCCATGACCGACTGGTCGCAGTGCTGCGGCGCGGCCGGGTTCGTGTCGAAGTACCAGTGCTGGATCGGGGTCAGCGGCACGGGCCCGCTGACCGGTCCCTGCTCGGCCGTCGCCGGCTCGGCGGTCTCGGTCACCTTGGCGGCCAGCGAGACGATCGTCGGATGCGCGAAGAGGTCCCTCGGGGTCAGACCGTCCAATCCGGCCTGCCGGGCCCGGGACACCACCTGAATGCTCAGGATCGAATCGCCGCCCAACTCGAAGAAGTTGTCCTCGACGCCGACCCGGTCCACGCCGAGCACGCCGGCCCAGACCTCGGCCAGGACGCGCTCGGCCCTGGTGCTCGGCTCCGCCGGCCCGGTGGGCACCACGGCGGTCGCGTCGGGCTCGGGCAGCGCACGCCGATCCAGGCTCCCGTCGGGCTTGGCCGGCAACCGGTCGAGGACGACGAACGCCGACGGCACCAGGTAGTCCGGCAGCGCCCGGCGGAGGAACTCCCGCAGCGCGGCGGTGCGCACGGTCACGCCGGGCGCCGGCACGACATAGGCCACCAGCCGCGGGTGCCCGGAATCCTCCTGCCGGGCAACGACAACGGCGTCGGCCACGTCCTCGTGCCGAGCAAGGTGGGACTCGATCTCGCCCGGCTCGACCCGGAACCCGCCGATCTCCACCCGGTGATCCGACCGCCCCAGGTACTCCAGCTCGCCCCGGACGGTCCAGCGCACCACGTCCCCGGTGCGGCACAGCCGCGAACCCGGCTCGCCGAAGGGGTCGGCGACGAACCGCTCCGCGGTGAGCCCCGGCCGGTTGAGATATCCCCGGGCCAGGCCACCACCGAGGTACAGCTCACCGGGAACGCCCACCGGCACCGGGCGCAGCGCCGCATCCAGCACGTACGTCCGGGTGTTGGCGATCGGCCGCCAGACCGGCGAGACCTGATCGCCGTCCGAGCACCACGCGGCGGCGCAGACCGTCGCCTCCGCCGGCCCGTGGACGTTGGCGATCCGGGCGCCGGGCAGCGCTTCCCGAACCTCCCGCACCGCGCCCGTCGGCAGCGCCGCACCCGCCAGCACCACCCAGCCCGCGGCGATCTCCACCGCGCCCCTGCCGAGCAGCTCGGCGAATGCCGACGGCGCCGCGCTGATCAGGCTCACCGGCCACCGGTCGGCCCGGGGTTCGGCCAGCGCGAGCAGATCCCGCACCACCTCGACGCCGCCGCCGGCCACCAGCGGGCAGAGGATCTCGAAGACCGAGAGGTCGAGGGTGAGCGGGGTCGAGGCCACCACTCGGGACAGTCCCGCGGCGCCGAACCGCGCGGCCGCCCAGAACGCCAGCTCCACGACGGTCTCGTGGGTGACCACGACGCCGTTCGGCCGCCCGGTCGATCCCGAGACGTACTGCACGTACGCCGGGTGGGTCGGCAGCAGCGGCCGGATCCGCTCAGCGTCGGTCGGATCGCCGGCCGGCCGGCCCGCAACGGCCTCGATGGTCGAGGCGTCGTCGAGCACCAGCCGCGCCACACCGGACGGCAACCGCTCGGCCAGCTCGCTCGTGGTCAACGTCAGCACCGGTCGTGCGTCGTCGAGCAGGAACGCGATCCGCTCGGCCGGGTCCTCCGGGTCGACCGGCAGGTAGGCCGCGCCCGCCTTCAGCACGGCCAGCAGCGCGACGACGAGCTCCGCCGAGCGCGGCATCGCCAGCGCGACGAGCCGCTCGGGACCGGCGCCCCGCTCGATCAGCAGGTGCGCCAACCGGTTCACCCGGTCGTTCAAGTCCACATAGGACAGCTCGGTGTCCTCGGACACGAGGGCCACCGCGTCCGGCGACCGGCGAACCTGCGCGGCGAACAGGTCCGGCAGCGTCGTCGACGGGACGGCGCACCCGGTGTCGTTCCACCGCGCCAGCAGCCGGTGCCGCTCGGGCTCGGTCAGGATGTCGACCCGGCCAACGGCGATCGTGGGGTCGGCGCAGAAGACGTCGAGGACGCGGGCGAGATGTCCCGCCATGCGCTCGATGGTCGCCGCGTCGAAAAGGGCCGGGTCGTAGCCGAGCTCGATCGACAGCCGCCGCCCCGGGAACACGCCGATGCTCAGCGGGTAGTTGGTCGTCTCGATCGCCTTCAGCCCACGCAGCCGAAGGCCGTGCGCCGCGGCCGCCTCGTCGTTGATCGGGTAGTTCTCGAACACCACGATGCTGTCGAACAGGTTGACGCCACCGGGAACCCCGCTCCAGGCGTGCAACCGGGTCAGCGCCACGTGCTCGAACCGGCGGGACTCCGCCGCCGCGGCCTGCAGCTCCCGCAGCCAGGAGACGACCGGCGCGGTGTCGGCCAACCGAGCCCGCACCGGGATCGTGTTGATGAACAGGCCCGGGATGTCGTTCGCGCCCGGCAGGTCGGCCGGCCGGCCGGACACCGTCGCGCCGAAGCAGACCTCCCGCTGCCCGCTGTACCGCGACAGCAGCAGCGCCCAGGCGCCCTGCATGATGGTGTTGACGGTGAGCCCGTTGCGCTGCGCGATCTCGCGCAACCGGGCGAACTTCTCCTCGTCCAGTTCGAACGACAGCCACTCGGCCGAGGTGCTGGTGTGCGCCTGCGCCGGCACCCGGTCGTAGGGCAACGGGGTGGGCGACTCCAGGCCGCCGAGCACCGACCGCCAGTACCGCTCCGCCTCGGTCAGGTCCTGTTCGGCCAACCACCACAGGTAGTCGCGGAACGGGCGCCGGGCGACGAGCCTCGGCACCCGGCCCTCGGACAGTGCGGCGTGGCTGGCGAACACGTCGGTGAGCACCTGGAACGCGCTCCAGCCGTCCAGCAACACGTGATGGAACGTCCACAGCACCTGGACCTCGGTGTCCGACAGGCGCGCCAGCACCACCCGCATCAACGGCGCGGTGGTCAGGTCGAGTCCCTCGGACCGGTCCCGCTCCAGCAACCGCCGCAGCTCGCGCTCTCGGTCCTCTTCGGACAGCGCACGCCAGTCGAGCTGGGTCAGGGGAAGCGTGACCTGGCGGTGAACCATCTGCAGCGGCTGGTACACCCCCTCCCACACCACGCGACTGCGCAGCGCGGGCGTGCGGTCGACCACGTGCTGCCACGCCCGCCCGAGCACGTACGGGTCGGTGACGCCGTCGAGGACGAACACCGTCTGCTGGAAGTAGACCCCCTGCTCGCCCTGGGACAGGCCGTGGAAGGCCATGCCCGCCTGGGTGGGCGTCAGCGGGTACACGTCCTCGACCAGCCGGCCGTCGCCCACGAGCCGGTCGACGCCCGCCTGGTCGAGGCCGGCCAGCGGGAAGTCCGACGGGGTGCGGCCACCCACGCCCGGTCGCGCGCAGTGCTCGACGATGTCCCGCAGGGCCCGGACCAGCTCCTCGGCCAGCCCCCGCACGGTCGCCTCGTCGTGCACGTCGGCGGAGTAGAACCAGTTGACCTCCAAGCACTTGTGCTCGATCCGGCCCACGACGTCCAGCAGGTGCGGGCGCCCGGCATCCGGGCTGGCGTCGGCGCTCAGCCCACCGCGCATTCCGTGGAACAGCCCGTCGGTCGCCGCGTCGGCCCAGTCGAACTGGCCGAGGTAGTTGAAGCTGATCTGCGGTCGGGTCCGCTGGGCCAACCCGTCGGTGAGGTAGCGCAGCACCCCGTAGCCGAGGCCACGCCGCGGCACCGCCCGCAGCCGCTCCTTGACCGACTTGAGCACCGCACCCCAGTCCCCGAGGCCGGCCAGGTCGAACGCGACCGGGAACATCGTGGTGAACCAGCCCACCGTGCGGGACAGGTCGACGCCGGCAAGCACTTCCTCGCGGCCGTGCCCCTCGAGGTCGACCAGCACCCGGTCGCGGCCCGTCCACCGCTGCAGGACCCGGCCCAGCGCGCTGAGCAGCACGTCGTTGATCTGCGTCCGGTACACCCCCGGCACGTCCTGCACCAGCGCCCTGGTCAACTCCTGATCGAGCCGCACCGTCACCGAACGCGTCGACGCGACCGTGTTGGCGCCCGGCTTGTCCACCGGCAGTGGCGCCTCACCGTCCAACTCGGACCAGTGGGCCAGCTCGTCGTCGAACCCACCGGCGGCCGCGTGGTCGGCCAGCCGCGTCGCCCACTCCCGGAACGACGTCGACTTCGGACCGAGATCGACCAGCTCGGCGCGCCGCGCCTGCCGGTACGCGGTTCCCAGATCCTCCAGCAGGATCCGCCACGACACCCCGTCAACCACGAGGTGATGCACCGCAACGAGCAGCACCGGCCGCCGACCGGCGCCCAGGTCGAACAGCACCGCCCGAAGCAGCGGCCCCCGCTCGAGGTCGAAGCCCGCGTGCACCTCGGCGGCGTCCCGCTCGACCGCCGCGCGCTGGCCGGAATCGTCCAAACCGGACAGATTGCGCCTGCGGAGCACGTCGACCGGCTCGATCGGCGCGTTGTGCTGGTGCCACCGGCCGTCGCGGCACTCGAACCGCATCCGCAACGCGTCGTGATGCTCGAGCACCGCGGCCAACGCCGCCCGCAGCGCCGCCTCGTCGACGTCGGCGGCCAGCTCCATCATGACCGACTGGTCGAAGTGCTCCGGACGGACCGTCTGGGTCTCGAAGAACCACCGCTGGATCGGCGTCAGCGGCGCCGTCCCGGTCACCGGCCCCTGCTCGGCCACCGGCGTCAGCCCGGTGACGTTGGCGGCCAGCGACGCGACCGTCTGGTGCACGAACAGATCCCGCGGAAGCAGGCCGAACCCGGCCTGCCTGGCCCGGGACACCACCTGAATGCTGACGATGGAGTCGCCGCCGAGCTCGAAGAAGTTGTCCTCGACGCCGACCCGCTCAGCGCCGAGCACCTCGGACCAGATCCCCGCGAGGATCCGCTCGGTCTCGGTGCGCGGCGGCACGTACTCGGCCGACAGCGCATCGACGTCCGGCGCGGGCAACGCCTTGCGGTCGAGCTTTCCGTTGGGGCTCAACGGAAGCTCGGCAAGCGTGACGAACACCGACGGCACCATGTAGTCGGGCAGCACCCGGCCCACGAACTCCCGCAGCGCGGCGGTGTCCAGCACCGCCCCCGGCGCCGGCACGACGTAGGCCACCAGGCGCCTGTCCCCAGGACGGTCCTCCCGTGCGACCACCGCCGCCCGCGCCACCTCGTCGTGCCGCAGCACGGTGGCCTCGATCTCGCCGAGCTCGATCCGGAACCCGCGGATCTTCACCTGGTCATCGGTGCGGCCCAGGTACTCCAGCTCACCGCCGGCCGTCCACCTGGCCAGGTCCCCGGTGCGGTACATCCGGCTTCCCGCCGGGCCGAACGGGTCGGCCACGAACCGGTCCGCCGTCAACCCGGGCCGCCGCAGGTATCCGCGGGCCAGCTGCGCCCCGGCGATGTACAGCTCGCCGGGCGCGCCAGGCGGCGCCGGCCGCAGATCCCGGTCCAGCACGTACATCCGGGTGTTCCACACCGGACGCCCGATCGGCACCGCGGCCGCGCGCTCGCCCGGCGGGCACCGCCAGTACGTCACGTCGACCGAGGCCTCGGTCGGCCCGTACAGGTTGTGCAGCTCCACGTCGAGCGTGGTGTGGAACTGGTGGGCCAGGTCCGGGGGCAGCGCCTCCCCGCTGCAGATCACCCGGCGCAGCCCGGTGCACCGTGCCGCGGCCGGATCCTGCAGGAACGCCCGCAACATCGATGGTACGAAGTGGACGGTGGTGACGCCGCCGGCCTGGATCAGCTCGGCCAGGTACGCGGGATCCCTGTGCCCCTCGGGTTTGGCCACCACCAGCGTGGCGCCCACGATCAGCGGCCAGAAGAACTCCCACACCGACACGTCGAAGCTCGACGGCGTCTTCTGCAGCACCCGGTCGTCCTCGTGCAGCCCGTACTCGGCCTGCATCCACAGCAACCGGTTCACGATCCCGGCGTGCGGGACCTGCACACCCTTGGGCCGGCCGGTCGAGCCGGAGGTGTAGATCACGTACGCCGGGCTGAGCGGGTGCGGCGTTCGTCCGGTCGGGTCGGTGTCCGGGTAGCCGTCGGTGGCGCGCACGGCCTCGAGCCGGTCGAGCACCACCGCGGGACGGGCGTCGTCGAGCATGAAGGCGGTCCGCTCGGCCGGCAGGCCCGGGTCCAGCGGCAGGTACGCGGCGCCGGTCTTGAGCACCGCGCACAGCGCGACCACCAGCTCCACCGACCTCGGCAACGCCACCGCGACCCGGTGCTCGGGCCCGACCCCCTGGTCGATCAGCTTGTGCGCCAGGCGATTTGCCCAGGAGTGCAACTCCGCGTACGACAGCGAGGTCCCCTCGAACACCACGGCGGTGGCCGTGGGCGTGCGCGCCGCCTGGGCGGCCAGCAGCTCCGGCAGCGTGGTCTCGGGAACCGCGCACCCGGTGTCGTTCCACTCCACCAACGCCCGGTCCCGCTCGGCCTCGCTGAGCATCGGGAGGTCGGCCACCCGGCGCTGCGGCTCGGCGACGATTCCGGCCAGCAGCACCCGAAGGTGCTCGGCCAGCCGCGCCGCGGTGCCGTCGTCGAAAAGGGCCGGGTCGTAGCCGAGCTCGATCACCAGCCGCCGGCCCGGCGACACCATGACGCTGAGCGGGTAGTTGGTCGTCTCGTTGGCCCGAAGCTCGCGCAACCGGAGACCATGCGCGGCCGCGGCCTCGTCGTTGATCGGGTAGTTCTCGAACACCACGATGCTGTCGAACAGGTTGACCGCGCCGGGAACCCCGCTCCAGGCGTGCACCCTGGTCAGCGGCACGTGCTCGAACCGGCGCGCCTCCGCCTGCGCGGCCTGCAGCTCCCGCAGCCAGCCGACCACGTCGGACCGGTCGTCCACGGCGACCCGGACCGGCATCGTGTTGATGAAGATGCCGGCGATGTCGTCAACGCCGGGAAGCTCGGCCGGGCGGCCGGACACGGTCGCGCCGAAGCAGACGTCCCGCTGCCCGCTGTACCGGGACAGCAGCAGCGCCCACGCGCCCTGCACGACCGCGTTGACCGTGAGATGGTGCCGCCTGGCGAACTCGGCCAGCCGGCCGGACTCGGCGTCGTCGACCTCCACCGAGACCCGCCCTGAGGAGCGGGCGGTGTGCGCCCGCACCGGCGTCCGGTCGTAGGGCAACGGCGTCGACGACTCGAAGTCCCCGAGCACCCGCCGCCAGTACGGCTCCGCGCCGCCGTCGTCGCGGCCGCGCAGCCACTCGACGTAGTCCCGGAACGGCCGCCGGTGCGGCAGCCCGAGATCGCTGTCCCGCCGCAGGAGCGCGGCGTGGCAGGCGAACACGTCGGACAGCACGCCGAACACGCTCCACCCGTCCAGCAGGACATGGTGGAACGTCCACAACACCCGAACCTCGTTGTCCGAGAGACGGGCCAGCGTCACCCGCAACAGTGGCGCGGCGCCGAGGTCCAGGCCCCGCGCGCGATCCTGCTCGAGCAGCCGGTCCAGCTCGGCCTCTCGCTCCACTTCGGACAGCTGAGTCCAGTCGAGATGGGTCACCGGCAGGGTGACCTCGCGGTTGACCACCTGCCGGGGTTCCGACTCCCCCTCCCACACCACGTGGGTGCGCAACACCGGCGTGTGGTCCACGACGTGCTGCCAGGCCCGGCCGAGCACATGCGGATCGGACACACCGTCGAGCACGAACGTGATCTGCTGGAAGTAGACGCCCTGGTCACCCTGGGACAGCCCGTGGAACACCATCCCCGCCTGCATCGGGGTCAGCGGGTAGCTGTCCTCGGAGTACCCGGCCGGGGCCGGCGCCCGCTCCGGCTCCACCTGCCCGACGTACGGGGCCAGCTCGGCGATGGTCTGGTGCAGGAAGATGTCCTTGGAGGACAGCAGAAGGCCGACCCGGCGGGCGCGGGAGACCATCCGGATGCTCAGGATCGAGTCGCCGCCGAGCTCGAAGAAGTTGTCCTCGACGCCGACCCGCTCCAGGCCGAGCACCTCGGCCCAGATCTCCGCCAGCGCCCACTCGGTCGCGGTGCTGGGTTCCACGTAGTCGGCGCCCGACGCGGTGCCCCAGTCCGGCGCGGGCAGCGCCCGCCGATCCAGTTTTCCGTTGGGGCTCAACGGCAACCGGTCGAGCACGACGAATGCCGAGGGCACCATGTAGTCCGGCAGCGTCCGGCTCAGGAATCCCCGGAGCGCGGCGGGATCCACCGCCGCGTCCGGGGTCGGCACCACGTAGGCCACCAGACGTTTGTGCCCGGCGTCCACGCGGACGAGCGCGACCGCTTCGGCCACGTCGTCGTGCCGGAGGAGGGACTCCTCGACCTCGCCGAGCTCGATCCGGAACCCGCGGATCTTGACCTGCTCGTCGGCCCGCCCGACGAACTCCAGCTGCCCGTCGGCCGTCCAGCGGACCACGTCCCCGGTGCGGTACATGCGCTCGCCGGGAAGCCCGAACGGGTTGGCCAGGAAGCGATCCGCGGTCAACCCTGGCCGGCCGAGATAGCCGCGGGCCAGCCCGACGCCCGCCACGTACAGCTCGCCGGGGACGCCAACCGGGGTCGGCTGCAGACCACGGTCCAGCACGTAGGCCCGGGTGTTCCAGATCGGCCGGCCGATCGGCGGCACCCCGCCGGGCGACAGCGGCTCGCTCCACGTCGAGACCACTGTGGACTCGGTGGGCCCGTACGCGTTGATCAGCCGCCGGCCCGGCGCCCACCTGGCCACCAGCTCGGCCGACGAGGCGTCACCGCCGACCACGACCGACCGGAAGTCCGGCAGCCCGTCCGCCACCGCGGTCTCCGGCACGGTCGCCAGCGCCACCGGCGGAATCAGCGCGTGCGTCACCCGTTGCTCGGCAAGCACGTCCGCCAGCGCCTCGCCGAGCAGCGCGCCGGGCGGCGGAACCACGAGGGCCGCCCCGGCCGGCAGCGACATGCACAGCTCGAGCACCGAGGCGTCGAAGCTCGGCGAGGAGAACTGCAGCACCCGGTCCCATGGCCGGACCGCGAACCGGTCGATCTCGGCGGCGGAGAAGCTCGCCAGCCCCGCGTGGGAGACCACGACGCCCTTGGGCCGTCCCGTGGACCCGGACGTGTAGATCACGTAGGCCGGATGCGCGAGCCGCAACGGAACGGACCGGTCCGCGTCGGTCGGCGGACGGCCCGGCATGGCGTCCACTGTGGACTGGACGTCCGGATCGTCGAGCACCAGCACCGTGGTGCCCGCAGGGCAGGACAGTCTCGGCGCCAGCTCGGCCAGCGTGATCACCACGACCGGCTCGGCGTCGGACAGCATGAAGGCGATCCGCGCGGGCGGGTACGCCGGGTCGACGGGCAGGAAGGCCGCGCCCGCCTTGGCCACCGCCAGCTGCGCGACCACGATCTCCACCGACCTCGGCAGGGCCAGCGCGACGATCCGCTCCGGACCCGCACCCGACGCGATCAGCAGGTGCGCCAGCCGGTTCGCCCGCGTCTCCAGGTCCTGATACGTCAACGTGCTGCCGGCACAGATCACGGCGGGCAGGTCCGGCGTCCTGGCGACCTGCGCCTGGAACAGCTCGGGCAGCACCACCGGTGCCACCGCGTGCTGGGTGTCGTTCCAGTCGACCAGCAGCCGGTGCCGCTCGTCGGCGGTGAGCATCGGATACTCGGCCACCGGCCGGCTCGGGTCGGCGGTGACGCCGGCAAGCAGCACCTCGAGGTGACCGGCCAGCCGCTCGATGGTCCGCTCGTCGAACAGGTCGGTGTTGTACTCGATCGTCAGGTTCAGCGTGTCGTCGCGGGGCCAGAACTCCACCACGAGGTCGAACCGGGCGGCGGGGCGGGGCAGGTCGTGCTCGGCGATCCGCAGGCCGGCCGTCTCGCGCGGCCGCACCATCGAGTTCTGCTGGACCACGAGGGCCTGCACGAGCGGCGTGCGGCTCGGGTCCCGCTCCGGCCGCAGCACCTCGACCAACCGGTCGAACGGCACCTCGCCGTGGGCGAACGCCTCCAGCACCGTGTCCCGGACCTCGTCGAGCAGCTCGCCGAACGGCGCGGCGGGCTTCACCTGGGAGCGCAGGACGAGGGTGTTGACGAAGAACCCGACCAGATCCTCCGTCTCGGCGCGGTCCCGGCCCGAGGTCACCGTTCCGAGGGCGATGTCGCGCTGGTCGCAGTAGCGCGCCAGCAGGACCTGCAGCGCCGCGGTCAGCGTCATGAACAGCGTCGCGCCATGCGCCTGCCCCAACCTCGTCGCCCGCCGGACCAGCTCGGCCGGCAGCTCGTGCCGGTAGACCGTGCCGCGGGAGGTCCGAACCGGTGGCCGGGGCCGGTCGGTGGGCAGCTCGAGCGGCGCGAGGTCGGCGAGCTTGTGCTTCCAGTACTGCAGATGCTCGTCCAGACCGGACCCGGACAGCCGTTCGGAGTGCCACACGGCGAAGTCCGGATACTGGATCGGCGGCTCCGGCAGCTCGACCGCGGTGCCGGTGACCGCGGCCGCGTACAGCTCGGCCAGCTCGTCGGTCAGCACGCGAATCGACCAACCGTCGGTGATGATGTGGTGCTGGGTGAGCAGCAGCACGTGGTCGTCCTCGGCGATCCGCACCAGCAGCGCCCTGGCCAGTGGGCCGCGCCGCAGGTCGAAGGGAACGCTCAGCTCGTCGGCCAGCGCCCGGTCCAACTCGTCCATAGTGGACACGCTGAGCTCGCGGAGCGGAATCTCGCCGGTCGCCGCGACCACCTGAACCCCGTGTCCGTCGACGGTCTCGAACGTGGTGCGCAGCGCCTCGTGCCGGCGCACCAGCGCGGCAAGGGCAGCCCGCAACGCCTCGACGTCCAACCCGCCGGACAGGCGCAGCCCGACCCCGGTGTTGTACTCGATCCCACCGGGGTTCAGGTCGTCCAGGAACCACAACCGCTGCTGCGCCGGGGAAAGCGGCAGCGCCCGGTCCCGCGCCGCCGGAGTGATCGGCGCCTGCCGGGCGCCGGGACGCGCCGGCAGCAGCCGCGCAAGCACCGCGATGGTCCGGTTGTCGAACAGCGCGCGAGCGGACAGCTCCGCCCCGAAGGTCGCCCGGATCCGGGACAGCGCCCGGATGCCCACGAGGGAATCCACACCAAGGTCGAAGAAGTCGTCGTGGACGCCGACCCGCTCGACGCCGAGCACCTCGGCAAAGATCGTGGCCAGCGCCCGCTCCGTGTCGGTCGTCGGGGCGGCGTACCTGGCGCCGGCCAGCGCGCCCCAGTCCGGCGCCGGCAGGGCGCGCCGGTCCAGCTTTCCGTTGCCGCTCAACGGAAGCTTGTCCAGCGTCAGGAATGCCGACGGCACCATGTAGTCGGGCAGCGACTCGGCGGCGAGGGCACGCAGGCCGGCCGGCTCGGGCGCCGTGGCGCCGGACTCGGGAACCACGTAGGCCACCAGCCGCTTGCGGCCCGCCGCGTCCTCCCTGGCGATCACGGCGACGTCGGCGACGTCCGGGTGGGCGGCCAGCACCGACTCGATCTCGGCCGGCTCGATCCGGAATCCCCGGATCTTGACCTGGTCGTCCACCCGGCCGACGAACTCCACGATGTCGCCGGGCAGCAGGCGCACCACGTCGCCGGTCCGGTACATGCGCGCGCCCGCGGGCCCGAACGGGTTGGCGACGAAGCGTTCCGCCGTCAGCCCCGGCCGCCCCAGATATCCCCGGGCCAGCCCGGCGCCGGCGATGTACAGCTCGCCGGCGACCCCGGGCGCCACCGGCGTGAGGCCGCCGTCCAGGATGTGCACCCGCATGCCGTCCAGCGGGCGCCCGATCGGCACCACCTCCGGGACCGACTCGAGGTCCGGCATCGGGAACGAGGTGGCGAACGTCGTGGTCTCGGTCGGCCCGTACCCGTCCACCACCGTCACGCCGGGGCAGGCCTGCATCACCCGGCGCACGGCCGCGGCGGGCACCACGTCGCCACCGGTCCAGACCTCCCGCACGCCAGCGAGGCACTCCGGCGCGTCCTGCGCGATCAGCCGGAACAGGCCGGAGGTCAGCCAGAGCCCGGTCACCCGGTGCTCGGCGATCACCCGGCGCAGCACGTCCGGGTCGACGTCGGCCGGAGGGGCCACGATCACCCGGCCCCCGTTGAGCAGCGGCACCCACAGCTCGTAGGTGGTCGCGTCGAACGCCAGCGGCGAGTGCAGCAGCACCCGCTCGTGCCCGCCGCCCCGGAAGCGGCCGTCAATGGCGAGCGCGGTCACGTCCCGGTGGCGAACCGCGACGCCCTTTGGTGTGCCGGTCGAGCCGGACGTGTACATGATGTACGCCAGGTTGTCCGGGTAGACCCGCACCTCGGGCCGGTGATCGGGCTCGTCGAGCGGGTCGGCGTCCAGCACGACGATATGTCCACTATGGACATCACGGGCGACGGTCTGCCACCGGTGCTCGGTCAGCACCACCGAGATCCCCGCCTCGGCCAGCAGCAGCCGCAACCGGTCCACCGGGGCCCTTGTGTCCAGCGGCACGTAGGCCGCCCCGGCCTTGAGGACGGCCAGCTCGGCCACGACGAGATCGATCGACCGCTCCATGAGCACCCCGACCCGGTCCTCCGGGTCGGTTCCGAGCCGGAGCAGCCGGTGGGCCAGCCGGTTCGCCCGCGCGTCCAGCTCCCGATAGGTCAGCGCGCCGCCGTCCGCGGCGCGGACCGCCACGGTGTCGGCCGTGCGCTCGACCTGCTCGGCGAACAGATCCACCACGGTCGCGTCGGGAACCTCGTGGTCGGCCGGGGTGTCCTTGGCAAGCATGAGTTCTCGGACCTTTCGAGCGCGTGGTGTATCGACGCCGCCAGTCCGCGATGTCACGGACGGCTCAGCTCAGTGGATTTCGGGGTGTTGCCGACGGACGATCGACAGAGGTCAACATCGCTCGGTCGCCGAGGCGAGGGGAATTCGCGGCACCCGCCGACGGGCGAACCGGCCCATGGTGTGAATTCCGTCGATTCCACGGCTGATCGGGTCGCGATGAAAACGACCCATATTCATCCGCGTGCCGGACACGGGATCGTGCAGCGAAAAGGTCAGATCGTCGAAAAAGACCAACCGCGCGATGACCTCACCGTCGAGCGCCAGGTAGAGATAACCGTCGCGTTGCGCGATCACGTCGTAGTCGTCGTCTCCGTTGGAGTACCTGCCGACGCAGTCGGCCGCGGGCAGGGTCGACCGCCCGGGTGGCATCTCGACCTCCTGCCCGCCGACGCAGATGCCCGCCTCGAGCAGCTCGGTGAGCAGGTCCTGCCACAGGTAGGCCCCGGAGTTGGCGTTGCTGGTCAGCGCCACCACGCAGCCACCAACGGGATCGATGCGCAGATAGCACGCCGTGCCGTCGGCGTTGCCGTCGTGGCCCACCCAGTCGGTGGTCTCGTCCCGGAATATGGCCAGGCCGAGACCCCAGGCGTCGGCAAGTCCGAACGGGTCCGCGGTGGCGACGGCGTGGCGCATCCGCTCGGCGTGGTCGGGCGGGAGCACCTCCGGCAGACCGGGGCCGACGTGCATGAGGCCGAGGGACACGAGGTCCTCCGCGCTCACCGCGAGGCTCCCCGTCGGGGCCTCGACCAGCGGCTCGTTCTGCTGGACCGACACGGTCCGGCCGCTGACCCGGTTGACGGAGTGGCCGGTCGCGATCGGTCGCTCCGGGGTGTACGTGGGTGGTGCGGTGATGAAGCTGGGGATGATGCCAAGCGGCTTCAGCAGGATCAGCTCCACGGCCTCCCACCAGCTCATCCCGGTGATCGTCTCGATGAGATGACCGGCGAGCACGTAACCCACGTTGGAGTAGGAGAAGGCGGTGCCCGGCGGCAGGACGAGGTTCTGCTGCCGGCAGTGGTCGAGCACGTAACGGCGGATGGAGCCGCTGGTCACCGAGTCCGGTCCGGTGGGCAGCCCGCTGGTGTGGCTCAACAGCTGACGAAGCGTGATCCGTGCGAAGCAGTCGTCCGACTCGGCCGCCTGCTTCGGGAGGTACTCGCCGACCGGCGCGTCCAGCTCGAGGTCGCCGTCGGCGACGAGAACCATCGCGACGGTCGCGGTGAAGGCCTTGGTGATCGAACCGACCGGAAACGCGGTATCCCGGCGAACCGGATTCGCGGAGCCGTACTCCGTTTCCCCGACCGCGACCGCCACCGTGTGGCCACCCCGGTGTATGGCGAGCTGGGCGCCGGGGACCTGGTGTTTTGCGGCGGACGCGGACAGGGCGTCGGCTAAGCAATCAGCGCCCTCTTCGAGGCAAGACAACATTGAAAACACGACCCTATCTTCTTCTCCAACTGAACGGTTTCGGGGCCCGTGAGACGGGGTTAAGGATGAATCCGGCCGGCCGCAGCCGACACCGCCAGCCGGAGCATTGGCACTCCCAACATGTGTCATCCGGTAACGCAACCAGATCCACACTGCCCGAAGGTCATTTAATGGTCACCACGGGAGCGGCACGGCGATAGCAATCGCCGGCAATAAGTCTGGATGGGCTTGGTGAACGGCGCGTTGACCGCGGAATGCGATCTGCTGGCAGCCACATGGAAATCCGGACCAGCGGTGGCCCCCGCACCCGGCCGGCCGGGCGGCCGCGGGGCGAGCACCGCCGTTGATCGGCGAGGTACTCCGCGTCCGGCGCGTTCCGCACACAATCTCCGCCGGAGATCGGCGACGCGGCCAGGGTCGTGGTGAAAGTCTTGGTAATGGATCCGACCGGAATCCTCGATTCTCCGGTCAGAGCCACGTTTCCCCGATGTTCCTCCTCGCCGACCTCGATCAACCGGACTGCGCCGTGGTGGAGCACGGCCAGCTGCCCGCCGGGAAGAGCCGAACTGCCGAGACCCTCGGATAACTTCGCGGGATCCATCTCTCCTCACAGATGAACATGCTCACCCCCTCTGGACGAGATTGGGTCGCGCGCACCTTGCACAGGGATACCGCTGCTTTCGTACCCGCGCGCACCGCCGCGCTCGACTGCGCTTACTGCTGGGAAGCCGACCGGTTACGTCGGCCTTGAACATGCGCAGGGCCTGGACGAGAACCGGATCCCCGGCAAGGGGGCGTTGTACCTAGGCATCCGCCGCTCCCTTAGGTGGCTCCCGGTTCCGCCATCCATCCCAGCGATGGACCAGTCAATATTCACCAAGACCGACCAGCCAACGCGACCGCCGAATGGAGCAGTTGCACTTGTGAAATTGCACTAATTGTGCGTACATCCAGCGGTAACTCGCTGCTCAGCGTCTCGGCGCAAGTTCATCCGAACGGAGTAGTTTAGCCGGAGATTGTGGTGATCACCTGCGTAATCGCGGATAGGACATGTTCTCATTGGCCGATGCCGGATAGTGACCGCGCACCGGAAAGTCCACCCGAATGGCCGAGTTTGGCGGCGCGACGACGGCAATTACCTGGGGCTTCACCCCGCGCATGGTGCGCGGTGCAGCATTCGCGGCGCCCACCCGGCGCCGGCGACCGCGAAGTGGGTCGTCCGGCTCGCCGGCCTCCCGGCCGGCGGGAGGCTAGACCGGATCACCGACATCGGCCGGGCATACCCTTGTTACTCCGCTGAGTGACCGCTAGGTTGCCCATACTGAGGGGAAGGGGGCGCAGGGTTTCGCCGGAGCGTGGTGCTGGGGTCATCTATACGCTCAATCTCTAGATGCCGTGTACACACGCGCGGTCGGACGCCTCCGTCAACCCTCCACGGGCAACGACCGGAGGTCTGAAATGCGTATCGGCAGACGGCTCGCGCTCGCGGGAACGGTTCTCGCGCTCGCGGTCGGCACCACCCAGCCGGCGTCGGCGGATCCACGATCGGCGGCCGGCCCCTGGCCGGCCGACCCGGACGGATCCACGTCGGTCACCCTCGTCACCGGCGACCGAGTGATCGTCTCGGGAGCGACCCGGGCGGTCCGGCCGGCCCCCGGCCGGACGGCCATGGCCTTCTCCACCTTCACCGCGGCCGGCCACCTGTACGTCATCCCGGCCGACGCGCTCGGGCTGGTCGCCTCCGGCCGGCTGGACCGCAGGCTGTTCGACGTCACCACCTTGATCGAGTCCGGCTATGCCGACGCGCGCCGGGACACGCTGCCGCTGATCGTCGCCTACGAGGGCGGCGTCCGGGCGAACCTGGCCGCGGGCACCGTCACCCGCGACCTGCCCAGCATCAACGGCGCGGCGATCTCCGCCGGCAAGGCCGACGCCGCCGCGCTGTGGAACGCGGTCACCAGCGGCGGCCCGGCCGCGCGCGGCCTGCGCACCGGCGTGGCGAAGGTGTGGCTGGACGGCACCCGTCGGTCTACTTTGGACCGCAGTGTGGCGCAGATCGGCGCGCCCGCGGCCTGGGCGGCCGGCTACACCGGCACCGGCGTGAAGATCGCCGTGCTGGACACCGGAGTGGACCAGACCCACCCGGACCTGGCCAGCCGGGAGGTCGCCGAGCGGAACTTCAGCGACGCCCCGGACGCCGTGGACCGCTTCGGCCACGGCACGCACGTGGCGTCCATCGCCGCCGGCACGGGCGCCAAATCCGGTGGGAAATACCGGGGCGTCGCCCACGACGCGAGCATCCTGGACGGCAAGGTGCTCAACGACGACGGCTTCGGTCAGGAGTCGTGGATCATCGACGGGATGGAGTGGGCCGCCGAGCAGGGCGCCAAGGTCGCCAACCTGAGCCTGGGCGGCCCGGACTCCCCCGAGCTCGACCCGCTCGAGGAGGCGGTCGACAGCCTGTCCGCCCGGCACGGCGTGCTCTTCGTGATCGCCGCCGGCAACTCCGGCGCCGCGGAGACGATCGGCTCCCCCGGCAGCGCCGACGCCGCGCTCACCGTGGGCGCGGTCGACCGCGACGACAGCATCGCCCCGTTCTCCAGCCGCGGACCGCGCACCGGTGACGGCGCGATCAAGCCGGACCTCACCGGTCCCGGCGTGAGCATCGCCGCCGCCAAGGCCGCCGACGGCGTCATCGGGGAACCGGTGGCCGACGGCTACGTCTCGCTGTCCGGCACCTCGATGGCCACCCCGCACGTCGCCGGCGCCGCCGCCCTGCTCGCCCAGCAGCACCCGGACTGGACCGGCGCCCGGCTCAAGGCCGCCCTCACCGCCTCGGCCACGCCGAACGCCGCGCTCACCGCGTTCGACCAGGGCTCCGGCCGCGTCGACGTGGCCAAAGCCATCACCACGACGGTGACCACCGAGCCCACCAACGTCAGCCTCGGCACCGTGGCCTGGCCGCACGGCGACGACCAGCCGGTGACCAGGCCGCTGACCTACCGCAACGCCGGCCCGACCGACGTCACGCTCACCCTGGCCGTCGACGCCAAGGGCCCGGACGGAAATCCCGCGCCCGCCGGCATGTTCTCCTTGAGCGCCAACCAGATCACCGTGCCCGCCGGCGGCGAGACCCGGGTCGATCTCACCGGCGACACCCGGGCCGGCACCCTCGACGGCGGCTACACCGGCAGGATCGTCGCCACCGCGGGCGAATCGGCCGTCACGACGCCGATCGCGATCAACCGCGAGGTGGAGAGCTACACCCTCACGATCAACGTCCGCGATCTCGCCGGCGCCCCGACCGACCGGTACTCGATGCTGCTGCTCGGCCTGGACAGCACCAGGTTCGCCTTCCCGTTCGACCCGGACGGCACGGTCACCACCCGGCTGCCAAGGGGTCGGTACCTCGTGGACACCCTCGTGCTCACCGGCGACGAGCAGACCCCGCACTACCACCTGCTGCCCTACCCGTCGCTGTCGCTGACCGGGGACACCACGGTCGACGTCGAGGCCGGGGCCGCCAAACCGATCAGCATCACCACCCCCGACCCGGCCGCCACGTTGGCTCTCGGCGACATCGGCTACGACGTCCGGACCGGCGGCATCGGCCTGAGCCGGTCGTTCCTGACGACCGACCTCGCCGAGCTGTCCATCGCCCACCTCGGCCCGGCCCTGCCCGCCGAGGCGTTCTCGGCCCGCATCAACACCCAATGGACCGTCCCCAGCGGACAGTTCTACGGCCTGGCCTGGTTCCAGTCCGGCAGCCTCCCAACCGGGTTCAGCCGGGTGGTCACGCCACGGGACCTCGCCACTCTCAGGGCCGACTTCGGCCCGGCGCCCGAGGGCCGCATCGGCGCCCGGTTCGCCTTCCCCAGGCCGGACACCGGTCCCACCGGCGCCTGGGCCGTGCTCCTCGACGTCCCCATGCCCGGCCGGCGCACGGAGTTCTACAACACCGAGGGCCGCTGGCAGACCGGCCTGCTCCAACTGGTCGAAGACCCCTTCGACATCGAGCTCGACCTCAGCTCCGAGTTCCGCGCGTTCCGCCCCGGCCGCACCTACCAGGCCCGGTTCGCCTTCGCCGTGTTCGGCCCGGCATTCCCCCGGTCCGACTCGCCGTGGGCCGCCCGCCTCGGCGACGAGCTGCGCCTCTCCCTCCCCCTGTTCAGCGACTCCGCCGCCAACGCCGGCTTCTCCGCCGTGGAGTCCGGCAGCGCCAAGCTGTTCCACAATGGACGGCTCATCGGCGAGTCCCCGTCCCCCTACGGAGGCCTGTTCGAGGTCCCCGCCACCCCGGGCACCTACCGCCTCACCACCGAGGCCACCCGCCCGCCACAGTTCGACGTGACCACCGCGCTGAGTGCCAGCTGGACGTTCCGCTCCGGCCACGTCCCCGGCACGAATCCCGAACCCCTACCCCTGCCGGCGATCCGCTTCACCCCGCAACTCGACGCGGCCAACTCCGCCCCCGCCGGCCGCCCCTACCTGGTTCCCCTCATCCTCCAACACCAGTCGGGCAGCCTCGCCCGCCCGCACCGCGTCTCCGTCGACGTCTCCTACGACGAAGGCAAGACCTGGCGCAGGGCGGACGTCCTGGTCAACCTCGCCGTCCTCCTGCACCACCCGGCCGACGCCACGTCGGTCTCCCTCCGGGCGACGGCGACCGACCGCAACGGCACCACCGTCGAGCAAACCCTCATCCGCGCCTACAAGTTGAGGAGCTGACCGAACGAGCGGTGGCCCGGCCCCCCGGCCACCGCGTGC
>NZ_DASZCQ010000311.1:0-10946 GCF_035942955.1 Actinophytocola sp.
CACGGGGGCCGCCGGCCGGGACGGCTCGGTCGGGGTGGGCGCCGGCTGCGCCGCCGTGCCGGACTGCGGCGCGGCGGGCTGGGCGGGCGGGGTCACCGTCGTCGTGCCGGACACCTGACCGTTGCCCGGACCGCTTCCCTCGGCCGTGCTCCGGGCCTTGGAAGCCGCCATCCCCTGGCTGGCGGCACGCGGGGTCGGCTTGTAGTCGGCGAAGAAGTCGTGCCACGCCGGGTCTACCGACGAGGGGTCGGCGAGGAACTGCTCGTACATCTCCTCGACGAGCCACTCGTTGGGGCCGAACTGCGACGCGGGACTACTGGTGGACACGGCTGGCGCTCGCCTCTATCCATATCGAACTCGTACCTGAACGCTGCACCAACAGGCTATCCCTCCTGGCCGGAGGTATGTGAGCCAACGGCGGGTCCGTGGGCAACCTCGTCCGGGTCCGTTCCGTACCGCCAAAGGCGTGCATAGTGTCCGTCGGCGGCGAGCAGCTGGGCGTGACTGCCTTCCTCGATGATCCGCCCGGCGGACAGCACGACGATCCGGTCCGACCGGGCCGCGGTGGCCAACCGGTGCGCCACGACGAACGTCGTTCGCGGTCTTTTCCGCGGGCTCCGCCCCCAGACCCCCGACGGGCGCTCGGCCCCCGTACCTCCCTTTGCAAGGCTCTCGCTGGCCGCGAGGACCGCGCCCTCGGTCGACGGGTCGAGCGCCGCGGTCGCCTCGTCCAGCAGCAGCACGTCCGGATCCACCAGCGCGGCCCTGGCCAGGGCGATCAGCTGGCGCTGCCCGGCGGACAGGCCCTGCCCGCGCTCGCCGACCTGCTGGCGGAACCCGTCCGGCAGGCCGGCCACCATCGGCAGCGCGCCGACCGACCGGACCGCGGCCTCGATCTCCGCGGCGGTCGCCTCGCCGCGTCCGTACGCCACGTTGCTCGCCACGTCGCCGGTGAACAGGTGCGCCTCCTGCGGCACGACCCCGAGCCGGCGCCGGTAGCCGGACAGGTCGTAGTCGCGCAGGTCCACCCCGTCGACCAGCACGGCGCCCGCGGTCGGGTCGTAGAACCGGGCGATCAGCTTGACCACGGTGGACTTCCCGGCCCCGGTGGCCCCGACCAGCGCCACCGTCTCACCCGCGGCCACACGCAGCGAGATGCCCGCCAGCGCCGGCGTGTCCGTGCCGGGATAGGTGAACGACACCTCGCGCAGCTCGACCGCGCCGTCCAGCGCGGCGGGCACCGGCACCGGATGCTCGGCCGGCCGCACGGACGTCGGGGTGCGCAGCAGGTCGGAGATCCGCCGCAGGCCCACCCTGGCCTGCTGGTAGCCGTCGAACACGCCGGACAGCTGCTGCACCGGGGCGAAGAACAGGCCGAGGTAGAGCAGGAAGGCCAGCAGCACGCCCGGGGTCAGCTCGCCGGCCGCCACCCGGTGCGCGCCCACCACCAGCACCGCAGCCTGGGCCACGCCGGCCAGCAGCGCGACGAACGGGAAGTAGGTGGCGACGTAGCGCTGCGCCCGCAGCCGGGTGCGCCGGTAGGCGTCGCTGCGCTCGGCGAACGCCTTGGCCGACGCCTCCTCCCTGGTGAACGCCTGGGCCACGCGCAGGCCGGAGACGTTCTCCTGCATGTCCGCGTTCACCGCGCTGACCCGCTCCCGTGCCTCGGTGTAGGCGACCGTGGACAGTCGCTGAAAGATCACCGTGGCGACCAGCAGGACGGGCAGCACGGCCAGCGCCACCATGGCCAGCGGCAGGTCGGTGACCAGCAGCGCGGTGGTGACGGCGGCGACGGTGAGCAGGCTGGTGACCGCGGTGACCAGCCCGGTCTGCAGGAACGTCGACAGCGCGTCGACGTCGGTGGTCATCCGGGTCATGATCCGCCCGGCCAGCTCGCGCTCGTAGTAGTCCAGCCCGAGCCGCTGCAGGTGCGCGTAGCTGCGGACGCGCAGCACGTACAGCAGCCGCTCGCCGAGCCGGGCGGTGCGCACGGTGGTGGCCTTGACGTCCAGCCAGCCGAGCCCGACGAGCACCAGCCCGGCCACCGCCGCCACCGCGAGCGCCGTCGGGTCGCCGGTGGTCACGCCGCCGTCGATGCCCTGCCGGAACAGCGCGGGCAGGCCCATGGCCAGCAGCGTGTCGGCCACCACGAGCAGGCCGACCACCACCAGCCCGGCGAGCACCGGCCGCAGCAGCCGGCGCAGCCGGAACCCCGGGTCGGGCGCGGTCGGATCGTCGTCGCCGAGCCGCGGCTCCTCGTCGGCCGGTGGCAGGGCCCGCACCCGCTCGAGCAGCTCCGGGGTGGGTGGCAGCGCGCCGAGCACGTCACCCCAGCCGCCGCCCCCGCGCCGGCCGCTGCTCTGGGACGCAACGTGCCGTTCCTTTCCTTCCACCGCAACGTCATCGGGCTCCGGCCACAGCGCGGGCGTTGTCCCGTCCGGCCCCGGCACGAGATCCTCCGCCGCGCGCCGGGTGACGTCCTCGATCGCCTCGCCCGGCCCGGCCAGCAGGCACCGGTACAGCTCGCAGCGCGCGGTCAGCTCGTCGTGCGTGCCGACGTCGACGACGTGTCCCCGGTCCAGCACGGCGATCCGGTCGGCAAGCGCCAGCGTCGAGCGGCGGTGCGCGATCAGCAGCGTGGTGCGGTCCCGGGTGACCGAGCGCAGCGTGTCGTGGATGGCGGCCTCGGTGGCGACGTCCACCGCGGAGGTGGCGTCGTCGAGCACGAGCACCCGCGGGTCGGACAGCAGCGCCCTGGCAAGGGCCACCCGCTGGCGCTGCCCGCCGGACAGGGTCAGCCCGCGCTCGCCGACGACGGTGTCGTACCCGTCGGGCAGCTCGGTGACGAACTCGTGCACCTGCGCGGCCTTCGCGGCGGCGAGCACCTCGGCGTCGGTGGCGTCCGGCCGGCCGTAGGCGATGTTGGCCCGGACCGTGTCGGAGAACAGGAACGCCTCCTCGAACACCACCCCGACGGTTCGGCGCAGCGAAGCCAACCTGAGCTCTCTGACGTCCACCCCGGCGACCCGGATGGCGCCGGCGTGCACGTCGTAGAACCGGGGCAGCAGCAGGGACACCGTGGACTTGCCGGACCCCGCGGTGCCGACCAGCGCCAGCGTCTCGCCCGGCCGCACCCGAAGCGACACGTCGGTGAGCACGGGATCGCTGCGGGTGTAGCCGAACGTGACGCCGTCCAACTCCACGGCGACCGGACCGCC
This sequence comes from Actinophytocola sp., assembly GCF_035942955.1. Lineage (GTDB taxonomy): Bacteria > Actinomycetota > Actinomycetes > Mycobacteriales > Pseudonocardiaceae > DASYTH01. The sequence goes on from NZ_DASZCQ010000311.1 coordinate 3,219, forward strand.
CGGCACGTCGGTGGCGTCCGGCCTATCGGTCACGTCCGGCTGCGAGTCGATCAGCTCATAGACCCGCTCGACGCCGGCCCTGGCCAGCTGGGCGTTGACCAGCAGGCTGGCCAGCAGCCGGGTCGGGCCGACCAGGTTCGCCACGTAGCTGGCGAACGCCAGGAAGGTGCCGAGGGTGACCTGGCCGTCCATCGCCATCCACCCGCCGAGCGCGAGCACCCCGACCTGCCCGAGCATCGGCATCGCCACCAGGGTCGCGGCCGGCTTGGCGGTCAGCGCCGCCGACCGCATCCGCTCGCCGTAGAGCCGTTTCGCGGCCCGCTCCAGCCGGGCGACCTCGCGCGCCTCCTGCCCGAAGCCCTTCACCACCCGCACGCCGGTGACCGTCTCCTCGACGTGCTGGGCCAGATCGGCGGCGCGCTGCTGTGCCGACCAGGTGGCCGGGAAGAGCACCCGCCGGCTGTGCGCCGCGGTCAGCGCCACCACCGGCGTGACGACCAGCGCGATCAGGGTGAGCAGCGGGGACAGCCAGATCATGGCGCCAAGCGCGGCCACGGCGAACACCACGGTGCCGATGGCCAGCGGCACCATCATCAGCAGCCCCTGGACGATCTGCAGGTCGGTGATGGACCGCGACACGACCTGACCGGTGCGCAGCGCGTCCTGCTTGCCGCCGTCGAGCCGCTGCACCGCGCCGAACACGGCCTGCCGCAGGTCGTGCTGGACATCGAGGGCCAGCCGCCCACCCACGTAGCGCCGGACGAACGCGGTGCCGAAGGTCAGCAGCTCCATCGCGACGAGCCCGGCGACCAGCCAGCCGAGCGCGGCCGTGCGCCCGGCCACCGCGTCGTCGACGACGAACTTCACCAGCAGCGGTCCGGCCGCCTGAAACCCGACTCCCACAACGGAAGCGACGACGGACAGCACGACGAGGCGGCGGTGGCGCCAGCAGGCGGCGCTCAGCCGGCGGATCCAGCCGGGCGGTGGTTCGGGCACTCCGCCAGGTTATGCACAACCGCCGACAGCCCGGTCGCGTCAGGTGATGTCGCGCCGCTGGTTGCGCACCAGCCCGCTGACGAAGAACAGCATCGTCCATGCCATGAAGATCAACCCGCTGACCAGCAGCGAGTACGCTCCCGGCGCGCCGGCGAAGGCCCGGAACACCTGCTCGAAGTCGTCCCTGACGTCGGCCGGGACGGGCCGCCCGCCGACCAGGCTCTGGGCCTGGTCGAACAGCAACGCGACGGCAGTGGACCCGGTCAGCCCGTTGGCCGACCCGTTCGGCATCCACCCGGCGATGTGCGAGCCCTCGGTGACCCCGGTCAGCACCAGCTCGCCGAACGGGCCCACGATCAGCGCGTAGATCAGCAGCAGCACCAGCGTGCCGACCGGCGAGCCGAGCAGTGCCCCGACACCCATGCCGAGCAGCGTCCAGAGCAGGCAGGCCACGATGCCGGACAGCAGGATCAGGATCCAGTCACCGGCGTCGGGCAGGTACTTGCTGTCCGACCCGATCATCGCGCCGAGGCTGGCCGCGGCGGCGACCACGGCCCCGTAGATGACTCCCCACAGCACGTAGGTGATCGCCTTGGCGCCGAGCAGCGTCGACCGGTTCGGCGCGGTCAGGAAGCTCGTCGTGATCGTCTTGCGACTGATCTCGCTGGCCAGGGCGAGCGCCCCGAACACCATCGGGAAGATCGTCGCGATGTTCATGCTCCTGGTCAGCGCGATGGACGACCAGGACAGCTCGTCGACCCGGATGTCGAGCTCGTTGACGATGCTCTCGTCGGCGGCGTCGTTGATGATGTCGGTCAGCAGCGCCGAGAAGCCCCACGCCCAGCCGAGCGCCAGCAGGACCGCCGGGATGAGCAGCGCCCACCACAGCCTGGTGGTGAGGATCTTGCGGAACTCTGCCTTGATCAGCCTGCCCATCAGGCGTTACCTCCCCATCCACCCTGGCCGGGCTGCTGATGACCCGGCTGCGGCGGCGCCGGCTGCGGCCAGCTCGCCGACCCCCAGCCGCCCGGCGGGGTGGCCGGCGTCGGGCCGGCCGGAACCGCGTAGCCCTGCTGGCCGTACCCGGCCGGCTGCTGCCCGTACCCCGGCGGGGGCGGCGCGTAGCCGGGTGGTGGGCCGTAGCCGGGCGGCGGTGTCGGCGGCAGCTGCCCGTACGCCACCTGCTGCGGCGCCGCGAACTGGCCGCTGGTGAGCGCGAAGAACAGCTGCTCGAGGTCGGCCTTCTCCTCGTGCACGCCGTAGAGCGCGACGCCCGACTTGGCCGCCACGTCGCCGATCTGCTGCACGGTGGCGTCGACCACGGCGATCCTGCCCTCCGGCATCGGCTGGATGCCGGAGATCCCGGCCTCCTGCAGCGCGGCGACGAGCTTGTTCGGGTCGGCCGGCTGGACGATCACCCGGGTCCGCTGCGACTTGCGCAGCTCCTCGAGCGGGCCGTAGTACATCGTCATCCCGCGGCTGATGATCACGACCTGGTCGATGGTCTGCTCGACCTCGGCCAGCAGGTGGCTGGAGATCAGCACGGTGCGGCCGCTGCCGGCGAACGCCTTGAGGAACGTCCGCAACCAGGCGATGCCCTCCGGGTCGAGGCCGTTGGCCGGCTCGTCGAGCACCAGCACCTGCGGGTCGCCCAGCAGCGCGGTGGCCAGCGCCAGCCGCTGCTTCATGCCAAGCGAGAACCCGCCGGCGCCGCGATGGGCCGCCGCGGACAGCCCGACCAGCCCGAGCACCTCGTCGGCGCGGCGGTCGTCGACGCCCATCGCCGCCGCGTACACCCGCAGGTGGTTGCGCGCGGTGCGGCCGGGGTGGAAGCCCTGCGCCTCGAGCACGGCGCCGACCACCCGCCCGGGGTTGCCGAGCTGGCTGTACGGCTGGCCGTTGATCGTCGAGTAGCCGGACGTCGGGTTGACCAGACCGAGCAGCATGCGCAGCGTGGTGGTCTTGCCGGCGCCGTTCGGCCCGAGGAAGCCGGTGACCGATCCCGGCTCCACGTGAAAGCTGAGGTTCTGCACCGCGACGACCTGACCGAAGTGCTTCGTCAGGTTCTGCACCACAATGCGACCACTACCGTCGTGCACGGCCCCTCCTGCCTGCAGGCGTGTCGTGGCCGCCATCTTGCCGTATGGCCGTCGTCGGTTGCGGCGGTACGGCCGCAACCGCGGGTCAGGGCCGGGCCTGCCGCGGCAGCCGGTGCCGGATCGGCGGGAACTGCACGGTCTTCTCGGCGTCGGACTCGGGTTCCGGCCGCCGCACCCTGCCCGTCCGGCCGAACGGATTGCGCAGCGGGCGGGTCCGCCTGCGGTGTGGCACGCCCTCGCCGATCAGCTGCTCGTGCGCCATGCGCCAGACCGGACACGGCCAGCGCCGCCCGCGCAGGCCCGCGGGGCAGGCCCGGCAGCGGCCCTCCTCGTCGCGCTGGTGCACGGTCAGCAGCAGCCGCCAGCCGTCGGCGAGCCGGTTGAGCTCGACTCGGGCCAACGGAAGCAGCGTCCTCGGGTCGGCGTGGCCCGCGGCCCGGTCGAGCAGGTCGAGCCGGCGCAGCACGGCGTCGCGGACGGAATCGTGTGCCCCCTGGGACATCGGCGATCAGCTCACTCGTCGGTCGGAGGTGCGAAGGGCCGCCTGATCCAGGGCCTTGCCCAGCCTCCGGGTCTGCTGGGCGGACAGCACGGCCGCGGCTCCCGGCGGAGGAACCAGCACCACTCGATCATCCTCGACGAATATCGTCAATGCCCGGTCTCGACCAAACGGGTCGTGACAGCCGATGGACCAGCGTGGTTCTGTCATCGTCCAGACATCGGCCGGCAGAGCCCCGCGCCGTAGTGGGCTTACGCGGATTTCACCCCTTTGCCAGGTTTCTCACCCGATAGTGGGGACTTTCCGTGGACAAGTAAACAAGACTCGCCCTACCCCGATTGCAGCGTTCGGGAGTCCAGGTGCTTATGCTTTACGTGGCGGCCCGCTCCCAGTGACCCCCAGGCTGGTTGAGCGGGCCGCCCCGATCCCCGGACCTTGGTCCGCGGAGAGCGCGGACCGCAGGATCGGGGCGATGTTTTCTGGGGGCCAAGCCCCCAGATCCCCGGCCAGCGGGGCTCCGCCCGCCGGACCCCCCGAGGCTCCGGCGGAGTCGCCCCGCGAGAGCAGCCGCACCCTTCACCAATGGTGATCTTCCCTCACCCCGGCGAGAGCATGACATGCCGGAGCCCTGCCGAAGCCCCAAGGTCGTCAGGCGGCGAGGACCTCGGTCAACTCCGTGTGTGGGAGGCCGTGGGCGACGGCGACGGGTTCGTTGGTCAGCGCGCCGGCGTGGGTGTTGAGGCCGAGCGCGAGGGCGCGGTCGGCGGCGAGGGCGTCGTGCCAGCCCTTGTCGGCGAGGGCGACCGCGTACGGGAGGGTCACGTTGGTCAGGGCGTAGGTGGAGGTGCGCGGGACTGCGCCGGGCATGTTGGCCACGCAGTAGAAGACCGTGTCATGCACCGCGTAGGTGGGGTCGGCGTGCGTGGTCGGCCGGGAGTCGGCGAAGCAGCCGCCCTGGTCGATGGCGATGTCGACGAGGACGGCGCCGGGCTTCATGTCGCGCACCAGGTCGTTGCTGACCAGCTTGGGGGCCTTGGCGCCGGGCACCAGGACGGCGCCGATGACCAGGTCGGCGTCGCGCACGGCCTGCTCGACGGCGTAGCGGCTGGAGGTGACGGTGCGCAGCTGGCCGCGGAACTGGTTGTCGAGCTGGCGGAGGCGGTCGACGTTGGTGTCGAGGACCTGGACGTCGGCGCCCATGCCGACGGCGATGGTGGCGGCGTTCAGGCCGGCGACGCCGCCGCCGATCACGACGACGCGGGCCGGGTGGACACCGGGCACGCCGCCGGGCAGCACGCCGCGGCCACCGGACGGGCGCATCAGGGCGTAGGCGCCGACCTGCGGGGCCAGCCGGCCGGCCACCTCGGACATGGGGGCCAGCAGCGGCAGGGCGCCGGTCGGGGTCTGCACGGTCTCGTAGGCCACCGCTGTGGTGCCGGCGGCCAACAGCGCCCTGGTCAGCGCCTCGTCCGCGGCCAGGTGCAGGTAGGTGAACAGCACCTGGTCGGAGCGCAGGTACCGGTACTCCTCGGCGATCGGCTCCTTGACCTTGAGCACGAGCTCGCCCTCGGCCCACGCCTCCGCGGCGGTGGACACGATCTTGGCGCCGGCGCCGAGGTACTCCTCGTCGGTGATCGCCGAGCCGAGCCCCGCGCCGGCCTCGACGAACACGTCGTGGCCGCGGGCGGTCAGCTCGTGCGCGCCGGCCGGGGTCAGCGCGACCCGGTACTCGTGGTTCTTGATCTCACGGGGGACGGCGATGCGCACGTCGGGCTCCTGTTAGGCCATGTGGGTGTCCATTACTACGGTGCGGCAGCCCGCAGTGGACTGTCATCGTGCCGAGAGCACCAGCGCTACGGCTACGGATTGTGTCTGTGGCACAAGGTCAGCGCCAGCGCAGCGCCGCGAGCTGCACCAGAAGGGCGAGCCGGACGTCGGCGTCCTCGAGGTCGATGCCGGCCAGCTCGGTGATCCGGCCCATCCGGTAGCGCAGCGTGTTGGGGTGGATCCGCAGGGCCCGGCTGGCCGCGCGCGGATCGCCGGTGTGCCGCAGCCATTCGTAGAGCGTGTCCACGTACCGGGTGCCGGACTCGCCGTCGTGTGCGCGCAACGCCGGCAGCGGGCCGAACTCGGTCGCCCCGGCGCCGGTGGCGGCCACCGCGGCCCGGTGCAGCACGATCACCGTCCAGGCCTGCTCATGGCTGATCACCGGCCCGGCCACCAGCCCGGCGCGCAGCAGGCCGAGCGTCTCCTCGGCCAGCGCCCGCGACTCGACCAGCCGGCCCAGCTCCACCGGCGGCCCGGCCGCGACCAGCGGGCCGGGTCCGCGCTCGGCGGACAGCGCCGAGCGCAGCGCCGGCCAGCCCCCGTCGCCCTCCCGGTCGGGTACCACCGCGTACAGCACGTCGTGCAGCTCGGTGATCGCCGGGCGGCGGCCGATGCCCGCGGTGATCCGCTCCCACAGGGCCAGCCGCATGCCCTCGGCGCCGAGCGCGTCGGTGTCGGGCACCTCGATCGCGACCACCCGGTGCGGCACGTCGTCAAGGCCCAGCTCGGCCGCGGCCAGCCGGACGCTGCCGGCGCCCTGCAGCACCGCGCGCACCAGCTCGGCGGAGCGCCGCCGCTCGGCGTCCTCCCGGGCCCGGCGGCGCAGCAGGTGCAGGGCCACCACCGGGGCGGTGTCGGCGAACGCCGCGGCCCGCTCCTCGGGCACCGGGCCGGGCACCACCGCCCACATCGAGCCGAGCAGCTCGCCGCCCATCCGGATCGGCACGATCAGCCGGGGCAGCGTGCCGTCCTGCTGGGCCGGCACGAAGATCGTCGTGCGGCCCCGGCTCAGGTCGCGGAACACGCCGCGGGAGCGGAACCGGGCAAGCACCTCGTCCGGGACCCGGCGGCCCATGATCGTCGAGATGCGCGCGGGGTCCGTGCGGTCCTGCCGGGCCGAGTACGCCAGCACGCGGGAGTTGGCGTCCTCGATGGTCACCGGGGCGTCCACCACCGCGGCCGCCGCGTCGGCCAGCCGGAACAGGTCGCCGAGCCCGCCGGCGCCGGACGCCGCCGCGTTCTCGGCCTCGTGCTCGTCGGCCGCGCCGTCGAGCACCGTGCGCAGCAGCCAGACCAGCTGGGCCCAGGCGGCGCCGGCGTCCACCTCGACGATCCCGGTGCCGGCCGCGCGGGCCGCGGCGTGCACCGAGCTCCTTGCCGCCAGCGGGGGCTTGAGCAGCACGGCCGCCGCGCCGCGCTCGCCGCAGTGCCGGACCAGCTCCACCGCCCGCGCCGCGGTGCTCACCGACACCCCGAGCACGAGGTCGCCGTCGGCCACGTGCGGGCGGCGGCCGGCCTCGGCGATCACCACGTCGGTCACGTGCGCCGCCGGCTCGCCGGCCACTGTGAGCCGCAGCAGGGTGGGACCGACCCGGTCCACAACGCCCTGCACGGTGATCACGCCAGGCTCCGTCCGTCACAGTTGTCCCGCCGAGATCGTCCACCCGCCATGCGCACTCTCGCCAAAGTTGTCGGTCTGCTCGCCGGGCTGTTCTACCTGACGTTCGGCATCTGGGCGTTCGCCGCGCCCGAGTCGTTCTACGCCGACATCGCCACCTACCCGCCGTTCAACGAGCACTTCATGCACGATCTCGGCTCGTTCCAGATCGGGCTCGGGGTGGCCGCGCTGGCCGGCCTGCTGCTGTCCGACGCGCTGGCCGCGGTGCTCGCCGGGGCGGCCGCCGGCTCGCTCATGCACGGCCTCTCGCACATCATGGATCACGGGCTCGGCGGCCGGCCCAGCGATCCGTGGACGGTCACCCTGGTCGGCATCGCAATCCTGTGCGCGTTCGCCCTCGCGCTGCGCCGCAAGGGGTCTAGATCGAGATAGAGCGTGTGAACTGCGCCGGGGTCGCCGATCTTTGGCGAGGGCGGCCGCCACACGACGACAAGGGCAGGGCGAGGAACGAGCCCTGCCCGCAGGCGTCGTCAGCCAACCACCCACGACACCCAACCACCCACCCCGGCCCGCAACCCCCAAGCAACCCGACCCGAGGCCGCTCGCCGAAGGCGACAGGGCGGCCTTGCCCGAGCTAGAAAACACAGCCGCCGACGGCCAGCTCCACGAACAGCACCGTGCCGCTCGGC
>NZ_DASZCQ010000312.1:0-12870 GCF_035942955.1 Actinophytocola sp.
GATGCCGACCGGCATCCGGCGCGCCTCCCGGTGGGTGTTACAAGCCGTACCTGCTCTTCAGATGGCGCCACCAGTCGCGGAGCATCCATTTGTCGAATTCCGTGATCTGGGCGGCGCTGCCGGCTTTCATGATGAAGCAGCACACGCCCGTCGGCGTCCAGTCGTAGAAGTCGTCGAGGCCGAACGTGTGGCCGACCTCGTGCAGGTAGATATGGATGTTCTCGTTGTTCAACGCGCCGACGAAGTACTCGCTGCCGACCCGCTGGCCCCAGTCGCCGCCGAACCCGCCACGCAGGCCGGCGGTGAGCCACAGCGACATGTCGTAGTGGCGGGCGGCGCCACCGGGACAGCGGGAGTAGTTGCCGTCCTGGTGGAAGAATCGGCCGCAGTCGGCCGAGCACTGCGGGGCGTTCTCCCGGATGTCGTTGACATAGATATCGACGGAGTTGTCCGTCCACTGTAGCTGGCTGCGGTTGCGGACGGCCCAGCCGACGACGCGGACCGGAACGGTGGTGTACGGCCAGCGTTCCCAGCCGGCGCCGTTCTCCACCATCACGTTCATCCACTTGGTGAACTGGCGGCTGAGCGCGGCGTGGATCTGGTCCCGCAGTGCCGCCGACACCGGCGCCGGAGAGTCCCAGCGGACGCAGTAGTTCACGAAGCCCCGGTTGGCCATGATCTGGTCCCACCCGTAGTTGCGGAACCCGTACGGGTTCGGGTAGGTGGACTCGACGTGCCGCCACACCTGATCCAGCGGAACGACCAAGTTGGACGGTGGGTTCCACGCCTGGATGGTCACCGGGTCGGCCTGCGCGGCGCCCGGCCCGGCGACGACCGTGACGGCGGCGGCGACCGCGGCGAACAGCGTGCCGATGCGTCGTTTCATTCTGCTCACCCTCCTACGCCGGGCGCCGGCGTGGCGCCGCGAATGTTGAGCTGGTACGGGTAGGTGTCGATGGTTGCGCCGTCGGCGTAGTTGATGTGCACCGACGGGGTCGCCGCCACGGCGAGCATCATGAACGACTCGCCGGACTGCAGCGCGAACGTCGCGGTCTGGTTCGGACCGAAGATCGGGCTGTACCGGACGGTGAAGTCGCTGCGCACCGCGACCAGGCTGAACCGCCAGTCCGACCCGATGGTCGGGTTCACGTTTCCGGTCAACCGAACGGAGACCTGGCCACCGGCCTGCGTCGGGTTGAGCCGGATGAGGTTGTACCCGTACTGCTGCGGCGCCCTGGCCGCCGGGATGCGGTAGTCCCCGTTTGCCTGGTTGACCGTCTCCAGCGAGACCGTGTACCGCGGCGAATAGGAAACCCCGTTGCGCCAGACGTCGCTACGGATCGCGCGGCCGTCGGTGTAGTCGTAGACCACCTGGCGCCGCGCGTAGTCACCGATCAGCTCGGCGAACCGGGGATGGTCGAGGCCGTGCAGCCGCTTGATGGTCTGAATAGGATGCTCGCCCTGCCTGGCCTCGTACCACAACCGGTGGATCGCGTCGAGGCCGTACGTGTCGCGCAGCTTGTTGATCAGGAACCAGTCGCCGTAGTAGGTCTCCTGGGCGAGCCAGCGGTAGTGGTGCCGGCTGCCGAAGTAACCGGAACCGATCACGACCTCGGGCCGGCGCATCCGGGCCATGAAGTTGGCGTGCGCCTCCCAGAACCGGCCGGCGTTGCGGTTGCCGAAGCCGAACCCGCCGCCGAACCCGTTGTTGCGGTTCAACTGGGAGGCGTAGGCCTGCAGCACGTGGTTGTACTCGTGCGACTCGACCCACATGTCCCAGAACTTGTCGTAGGGCAGGCAGATGTGTCCGACGCCGATCTCGTCGGTGCCGGCCCAGTTCGCCGGCGGCAGGAAGTTGTTGCGCCAGCTGCCGCACAGGTACACGTTGATCCGGTACTGGTTGCCGGGAGAGAGGGAGTCCGGGTCGATGAACCGCGCCGTGTTCTTGTAGTAGGCGTACGTCTGCTCCATCTTGTCCAGCACGTACGCCGGATAGTCGTTGATGCCGCGGTTGGTTCGCGCCCAGGCGACCACGTCGACGGCATCACCCCACCGGACGACGAAGTTCTCCGACTCGCGGAAGTTGCCGGTGTACGCCCCGGCCTGCGTGATGAACCGAGGAATACGGCTCTGCTTGTGGTTGGCCTGCGCGGTGGGCACGGCCGTGACCGTGGCCCCGACGAGCACGAGAACCAACATCACAAGGAGCCTGCGCAGTATTCCCATGGCAGTCTCCGTTTCGCAGGGTGAAATGGATTCCATATTCCTGGGAGCGCTCCCAGAAATGTGTTGCGTAGACTCCCGCCCGCCGGCGCGTCAGCTCAGCTCAGGCCATCGGCCGCCCGGCGTGGCTCACGGCTCAGCCCGCCTCGTAGATCTTCCACTCGAGCACGCCGACCGAGGCGAGACCGCTCTGCAGGACGGCCCGCATCCGGGTCGTGGTCACGGTGCCGAACGTAGTGCGGTTGTACTGGTTGATCGCCGTGTCGTACCCGCTGGACTCGGCGACGTCGACGAACGCGGCGCCGTCCCAGTACTGGATCCGCCAGGACGCCGGGACCCGCACTCCCCCGTTGTCGTCGAAGAAGTACATGTCCGAGGCGTCGACCGTGACCGGCGTGGCCCAGTCGATCTGGACCCACTGCTCCCCCTCGTTGGGCCAGGTGCCCCAGCGCGGGTTCACCCCGTCGTTGGACGACGGCGGGTCGATCTCGTCGTTGACCGCCGCGACGTTCTCCCACGGCGAGGTGTAGGACGCCGACGCGGTGCCGTCCGGCGCCACGTTGAGGATGTCGGGCATCGGGGTGGCGACGACCGTCACGCTCGACGAGCTGGTCGCGGCGCCGTCGGTGGCGGTCAGCCGCAGCGTGTACGGCCCCGGCGCGCTGAAGAAGGCGATGGTGCTGGCCGCGTTCGGGTCGGCGAACGTCGCCGTGCCCGGACCGTCCACTTGCGACCATCGGGCGGACAGCGCGCCGGTGGGCAGCGCGTCGTCCTTGACCACGCCGAGCAGCCGGGCCCGCGCCGGACGCCGGAAGTTCGGATCCGCCTTGGCCAGCACGTACGGCGCCACGTTGGCCGCGCCCGGCACCCGCTCGGCGGCGTGGAAGACCTCGACCTCCTTCAGACCCGTGCGGTGGCCGGCCTGGTGGGTGAGCACCACCCGGACCCGCTGCGCGGTGACCGCGCGGAACTGCACGTGGTTGTAGTTGGCCCGCGGGATCGCCGGCGACTTCGCCACCTCCGGCACATCGACCCAGCCCGACCCGTCGTGGTACTGGATCCGGTACATCGCCGGCTCGGCCAGCCCGTCGGCGGTGCGGTCCCGGTAGAAGTACAGCTTGACGTCATCGAACCGCTTCGGCGTCCCGAGGTCGATCTCGAAGGTGTCCTGCGTGTTGGGTGAGCCGCGGCTGCTCCAGTGCGGCTCGTTGATCGTGACGCCGTCCACCGCGCCGGCCGTGTCCGACCCCGGCGCGGTGAACGACGCCGTCGCGGCCGCACCCCGGGCGAGGTTCGCCGCCTCGCCGGTCCGGGTGAGGTCCGCGCCGGCCTTCTGGAACAGGTCGACCACCCGCTCGCCGGTGAGCCGCACCTGCGCGGGCGCCTGCATGTCCCGGAACTGGCGGGTCTGCTGCGTCCGCGAGCCGTCGTGGAACGTGATCCGCCCCAGCTCGGGGTTCCACACCAGGCGGGTGAGCCGGTTCACCGTGAACGCCCGCTCGCCGTTCACGAAGGCCGAGTAGCCCTCCGGCACGCCGGGGTAGTGCGCGACGCCGTCGCCCGGCCTGTCCCAGACGATGGTCAGGTCGACGTTGCGGTAGCGCAGGTTGTCGACCGTGAAGTGGTCCCAGCCGATGTCGATCGGGGCCAGCTCGAGCCGGTGGTCGGTGCGCGGCCGCAGCCCGGCCACGTCCTCCACGACCGTCCAGTTGCTGCTGCCCAGGATCGTGTGGTGGATGCCGGAGCGCCCGTCGATGGTCCGGGTGGCGGGGTTCCAGTTGAACCAGAACTCGTTGGAGTCCGGGTACTGCGTGTTGCCGCGGATGAAGGCCGCCCAGGCGTTCCAGTACAGCAGCTTCTTGTAGTCCTCCGCCGTGATCGCGTCGGTGTCGTAGTTGCGCAGCACCGAGGAGAACAGCCGGAACTGCACCGTCGAGTTGATCTGCGAGAAGTTGTTGGAGCCGGGGAAGCCCTGCTCGGCCGCCTCGGCCTTGTCCTTCTGGTTGGCCGTGTAGAACGGGAAGATCGGGTACTCGGCCGGGTCGTCGAACAGCCGAAGCGCGTTGGTGTACGGCTGCTCGTTCGGGATCGCGCCGACCGAGAACGGGTAGTAGTTGTTGATCTCCTTCCACGGGTCGTGCGCGTTGGTGTCCACGTGCCGGTGCTCGAACAGCTGCCGCTGCGGGTTCCACAGCACGCTCACGATGGCCTGCCGGATGCGCTCGGCGATCGTCCGCAGCTCCGCCGCCTTGGCGGAGTCGCCGAGCAGCTCGTAGGCCGCCGCGGCGGCCAGCGCGCCGCTGTACTGGTAGGCCGACTCGGCCCGGTCCAGGTTCCCCGGCCGCCAGTCGAACGAGACCGCGTCGGCGTCGTTGCCGGTCAGCGCGCCCCAGTCGTACTCGATCAGGTTGTTGCCGTCGTGGTCGTAGAAGTCGAGCTGCCCCTTGACGTCGCCCTCCGCGTAGCGGGCGAGGTTCTCCACGATCGGGCGCTGCCCGCCGTGGATCTGGTAGCTGCGCCAGGCCGCCTCGGCGATGTACTGGGTGTAGCTGTTGCTCCAGTTCTCCGGGTCGCCCGGGTTGTCCAGGAACCGGCCGCCCCGCGAGGACTCCCCTGTGGACACCCATGGACCGTAGGAGAACATCGGATCGCGCAGGTATTTCAAGTCGTCGATGAACATCGGCACGGTGAGCGCGATCGCGTTGTTGTAGCCGAGCACGCCCTCGATCGAGGTCGGGAACTGGAAGTCGTTGCCCGGGATGTCGGCGTCCAGGTAGTTGAAGCGCATCAGCCACCAGCGGTAGTAGATGTGCTTCTTGATCGCCGGCTCCGGCACGTCGATGTACGGCAGGTTGTCCGCCCACCACCGGTTGTAGGCGCGCACATGCGTGGCGAACGCATCGGCCGGCGACAGCGCGCGGTAGGCGTCGTAGTCGGCCCGCGACTGCGGAATCTCCTCCGCCACGAGACCAAGCTGCACCTTGACCGTCACCGTCTGTCCACCAGCGACGGTGATCGAGCCGGTCAGCCGGCCGTCGCTCGGGGTCAGGCCCTGGCCGGACAGCCGGGGAAACACCGTGGTGAGCCGCTCCCGGCGGGAGTTGAGCACGTCGTGCACGCCGGTCAGCTCGTCACCCTCGGCCGTGCCGGCGAACGGCGAGGTGACCACCAGCGGCAGGGTCTGCGCCGCCGGGCCGTCGTTGATGATTGACACGTTGGTCACGGCCACGTTGTTGTGCGTGATGAACTTCCGGACGTCGGCCCGCAGGCTCAGGCCCGCGTTGGTGTAGGCGCCGCTCCAGTAGCTGGGCGTCTGCAGCCGCTGGGCCGGCACCTCGGTGAAGCCGCCCGGCCCGATCGTGATCGCGTAGGCGCCCTGGTTGGTGAACGCGTCGAAGAACTCGTTGTAGTAGGCGGCCCGCCCGCCGAAGCCGATCACCGAGTTGCTGTGCTGTCTCATGTAGAACGCCCGGCCGCGGGTCATCAGCCAGTTCCCCGCCGGGTCGGCGCCCGGCCGGGCCAGCAGCCGGTCCATCCAGAAGTCGGTACCCGCCGCCTCCCGCTCGTAGATCGCCCGCATCATCCCGTTCGGCGTGTAGCCGACCGGTTCGGCGGGCAGGGCCGGCCCGGTGAAGGTCGGGTAGCCGATGGTCTGGTCGGCGTGGGCGGGCGACCCGACGGCCGTCAGCACTCCGGTGATGAGCACGGTGATCAGCAGACCGGGGACGCGGTGGGGGGATGGTGGGCGGGTAAGTACAGAGGCCGTCGGCCTCCGGAATCCTGTGCGGGATGTCAGGGTCGCGGCCACGTTGCCTCGCCTCCCGAAAACGTTTTCGGTATGGAGACCGTAGGCTCTCCGTTACACTCGTGTCAACATTCGAAAGGCGTCCAGAAAGGACTGGGGTGGTACGGCAGCGGGCACGGGCGGTGACGCTCAACGACGTGGCCGCGCTGGCCGGCGTTTCGGTGGCCACCGCGTCCAAGGCGCTCAACGGCCGCAACGAGGTCGCCGCGGCGACCCGCAGCCGGGTGCTCGCCGCCGCCGACAAGCTGGCGTTCCAACCCAACGTGCTCGCCAAGGGCCTGATCTCCGGGCGCACCAGGACCGTCGGGCTACTCACCGACGAGCTGGCCGGCCGGTTCGCCATCCCGATCCTGCTCGGCGTGGAGAACGCGCTCGGCAACGAGCAGATGTCGGTCATGCTGTGCGACGCCCGCGGCGACGCGATCCGCCGCCGGCACTACATCCGCACGCTGCTCGCCCGCCAGGTCGACGGCTTCATCATCCTCGGCGACAGCAACGACATCCGGGCCTCGCTCACCGCCGACATCCCGGTCCCCGTCGTCTACGTCTACTGCGAGTCCGACGACCCGGACGACCTGTCGATCCTGGCCGACGACGCCGGCGGCGCGCGCCTGGCCACCGAGCACCTGGTACAGCTGGGTCGGAGCCGCATCGCGCACATCACCGGCCCGGAGAGCTACCGCGCCGCGCGCGACCGGGTCACCGCCATGCGGGCCGTGCTCGACGAGGCCGGGCTCGCCCTCGTCGGCGACCCGCTCTACGGCGAGTGGTCCCAGGCCTGGGGCCGGCACGCCACCCGGGTCCTGCTCGCCGCCCACCCGGAGATCGACGCGATCTTCTGCGGCAACGACCAGATCGGCGCCGGCGCCGCCCAGGCGCTGTTCGACCTCGGCCGCCGGGTCCCCGCCGACGTCGCCCTCGTCGGCTACGACAACTGGGACATCTTCGCCGCCGACTGCCGCCCTCCACTGACCACTGTGGACCTCAACCTCCAGCAACTCGGCGCCACCGCCGTCGAGTACCTCTTCGCCGCCCTCGACGGCGCCCAGCAATCCGGCGTCCTCCGCCAACCCTGCCGGCTGGTGGTCCGGGAATCCACCATTGTGTAGTCAGCCGGCCCCGGCACCTGCCACCGCAGCAGCAGGTGCGGTGGCAGGTGCCGAGATCTTGCCCACTCCGGCCCCCGCCGGGACGAGGGCTGGCACGTCCGCGGCCGGGTCGACGGAGTAGGCGTAGTAGGTCCGCGGCTCGACGACGGTGCCGCGGACCTCGACCGGGTGGTTGCAGTTGACCAGGATGTTGTTGCGGGCGACCATCCGGCCGAGGTCGCCGCTGAAGTCGACCCGGCCGGGGTTGTTCACGGTGTCGAAGTAGTTTCCCTCGGCGACGACGCCGGCGTTCATGGCCGAGGCGATGCCGTAGCTGAGCTGGCGGTAGTAGTTGTTGTACACGTGGACCGGCTCGCCGAAGCGGACCCGCGGGTTGCGCTGGTCCGAGCCGTCGAAGAAGTTGTGGTGGTACGTCACCCGCAGCCGGCCGATGTCCTGCGCGCCGTTGTCGTCGTCGTGGCCGAGCAGCAACGTCTTGTCGTGGTCGTGGAAGCGGTTCCAGGACACGGTCACGAAGTCCGAGCCACGCTTGATGTCCACCGCGCCATCGTCCCCATTGGACAGATCGTTGTGGTCGATCCAGACGTGGTGGGAGAACATCTGGACGTTGATCAGATCGTCGGTGGCGCCGGAGAGGGACAGGTTGCGGACGATGATGTTGTGCACGGCGTTGGCCGGCGGCGAGGTCACGTCGTCGTCGACCGGCAGGCCGATGGTGAGCCCGCCGCCGACGAGCCGGGCGGCGCTGCCCAGCCCGACGATCGTCTTGTCGGACGTGACGTTGTGCATGCCGTCCGTCGAGCCGGTGGGCAGCGTGATCGAGCCGGACACCTGGATGACGTACGGGCCGGGGCGGGCGATGTAGTCCAGGAACTGGGCCGTGGTCGTCGCGGTGACGACCGGCCCGCCTGCGCCTCCGGTGGTGCCGTTCTGTCCCAAGGCGTTCACGCTGGCGAAGCCGTCGACGGTGTTGGCCAACGGCGAAGGCGCGGCGCCGGCATCGACCGGTGACGTCACCGCCAACGCGATCACCGCCGCGATGCTCGACCGGATCCAGGCCGACGTCGATCCCATGGGAACACTGTCGCCGCACCGGCGTGCACGATGGCGTCCAGTTCGTGGACGATTCCGGCCCGGCCGCGGGTGTTGACGGTGCCGGCCGGGCGCGCGAGAGTGGACGGAACGGCCTGGCGGAGCTCGTCCGAAATACCGAACACGCGAGGGAGTCCGGCGGTGCGGAAGATCCTCCTGGTACTGCTGGCGCTCGCGCTGGCCGCCGTCCCCGCCGGCCCGGTCGGCCCGGCCTCGGCGCGGGCCGAGCACCGGACCACCCACACCATCACCTACGACCAGTACTCGCTGATGATCGACGGCGAGCGGGTGTGGCTGTGGTCGGCGGAGTTCCACTACTACCGGCTGCCCGACCCCGGCCTGTGGCGCGACCAGCTCGAGAAGCTCAAGGCGACCGGGTTCAACGCGGTGTCGCTGTACTTCAGCTGGGCCTACCACTCCCCCGCGCCGGGCGTGTACGACTTCTCCGGCGTGCGCGACGTCGACCGCCTGCTGGACATCGCCGAGGAGGTCGGCCTGTACGTGCTCGCCCGGCCCGGCCCGTACATCAACGCCGAGCTGGACTCCGGCGGCTACCCCGGCTGGCTGACCACCCAGCTCGGCCGGGCCCGCACCCGGGCCGACGACTACCAGGCGGCCTGGGAGGAGTGGTTCGACCACGTCAACCCGATCATCGCCCGGCACCAGCTGACCGACGGCGGCGGCTCGGTGGTGCTGTTCCAGATCGAGAACGAGTACGACCGCGACGACGCGGTGTACATGGAGGAGCTCAAGGCCGCCGCCCGTGCCGACGGCATCACGGTTCCGTTGTTCCACAACGACAAGGGCCGCAACCTGCGGTGGGCCTCCGGGCCCGGCGCGCCCGACCTGTACGCCACCGACACCTACCCCGCGGCGTTCGACTGCAACCGCACGTCCTTCCCGGCCGTGACCGACTATCGCTTCCTGCGCCCAGGAGTCGGGAACCGGCCGTTCATCTGGGGCGAGTTCCAGGGCGGCGCGTTCGATCCGTGGGGCGGCCCCGGCTACGAGCGCTGCAGGACCATGACCGGGCCGACGTTCGAGCGGATGTTCTACGGCAACAACATCGAGAACCAGTTCACCGTGCACAACATCTACATGACCTACGGCGGCACGAGCTGGGGCTGGCAGGCCGACCCGAACGTGGTCTACACCTCGTACGACTACGGGGCGGCGTTCAACGAGCAGCGGGAGCTGACCGAGAAGGTGCCGGTGCTCAAGCAGCAGGCCTACCTCGTGGCCACGGTCGACGATCTACGCAAGACCGACGACCTCGGCCGGCAACCCGGCACCGATCCGGAGATCCGGGTCTGGGTCAAGGAGAATCCCGACACCCACGCCCGGTTCTACTTCGTCCGCCACGCCAACCCGACCGCGGCGTCGAGCAATACCACGGCGTTCACCGTCGACGTCCCGGACGGCGCCTACACCCCGACGGTCGCGGTCAACGGCCGGGATTTCAAGATTCTCCCGGCCGGGTACGACCTCGAGCGGCAGCGGCTGGTCTACTCCACATCGGAGATCATGACCCACGTGGGGCTCGGCGGCCGGGATGTGGCGCTGCTGCACGGCCGGGCGGGTGAGCCGGGCGAGACGGTGCTGCGCTACGGCAGCGAACCCCGCGTCGAGGTCCGGTCCGGCTCGGTCACCAGCACCTGGGATCCGGCCCGCGGCGACCTCCGGCTCAACTACGTCCACAATGGACTTTCTCGGGTGCGCATCACCGCTGGCGGGCGCGCACCGCTGGACCTGCTGCTCGCCGACGGCGACACGGCGTCCACGTTCTGGCGGGTGGACACCCGCTCCGGCCCGATCCTGGTCCGCGGGCCCTATCTGGTGCGGTCCGCCGAGCAGCACGGCGCCACCCTCCGCCTGCGCGGCGACACCGACCGGACCGGCCCGCTCGAGGTGTTCGCCCGCCCGTCCGTGCGCAACGTCTTCTGGAACAACCGGTTGGTGCGCGACGCCACGGTGCCGGGGCCCGCTCCGGTGCGGCTCCCGGCGCTGACCGACTGGCGGTACACCCGCGACGTGCCCGAGGCCGACCCGGCGTTCGACGACAGCGCCTGGGTGGTCGCCGACCACACCACGACCAACAACCCGACCAAACCCGCGACGCTACCGGTGCTCTACACCGACGACTACGGGTTCCACTACGGCGACGTGTGGTACCGCGGACACTTCACCGGCGCCGCAACGGGAATCTCGCTCACCGCGGGCACCGGCCGGGCCGGCGCCTGGTCGGTCTGGGTCAACGGCACCCACCTCGGAACCGTGCGCACCGGCACCGCGAGCGGAAACCAGACCTCGACGGCCACGTTCACCTTCCCCGACGGATTGCTCGGCGCCGACAACGTGGTCTCGGTCCTGGTCCGCAACATGGGACACAACGAGAACGGCGGCAGCAACGACAACCACAAGGCGCCACGCGGCCTGCTCGCCGCGAGCCTCACCGGCTCGGACACGGCGCTCAGCTGGCGCATCCAGGGCGTGCGCGGCGGCGAAAACCTGACCGACCCGGTGCGCGGCCCGCAGAACAACGGCGGCCTGCACGGCGAGCGGACCGGTTTCCACCTCCCCGGCTTCCCTGACCACCAATGGTCCCCGGTCACCCTCCCCCACACCGAGCCCGCACCCGGCATATCCTGGTACCGCACCACCGTTCGGCTCGACCTCCCCCGCGACCAGGACGTGCCCGTCGGCCTCCGGTTCACCGACGACCCCACCCGCCACTACCGCGCGCTAATCTTCGTCAACGGCTGGAACCTTGGCCAGTACATCAACGACGTCGGCCCGCAACACGTCTTCACCCTCCCCCAAGGCATCCTCCACCACCAAGCCCCCAACACCCTCGTCCTCGCCGTCTGGTCCGACGACGCCACCACCGGCGGCCTAGGCCAGGTCAGCCTGGAAGCACTCGGCAATTACACTTTCGCGCCCGCCAACGGAACCTCAGGGATACCGTGACGGCACCCAACCACAATCCACCCGTAATCCCCACCGTACGCCGAGACACAACAACAGTTCGCACCCGCCAACGGAAACCTCACGGGTACCGTGACGGCACCCAACCACAATCCACCCGTAATCCCCACCGCCCGCCGGGACACAACAACAGCAATTCGCGCCCGCCAACGGAAACCTCACGGGTACCGTGACGACACCCAACCACAATCCATCCGCTACCCCCACCGCCCGCCGGGACGCAACAACAGCAGTTAATTCCGGAGAGGCGGAACAGTGTCGGGCAGCCTCTGGCCGTTCTCCCAGACGTCGCGCAGCAGCAGGCCGTCGACGTCCTCGATGATGTCGGGTTGGTTGGCGTGCTGGAAGTTGACGTGGGTGAGGCGGATGTCGCGCACCGGGTCGTCGGGGTAGCCGCGCAGGTTCAGGGCACGGTCGGCGGTTTCCACGGTGAGGTTGCGGATGTCGATGGTGTGGACGTCGGGGTTAAAGCCGTGGCCGGGACCCTCCTCGTAGAAGAAGTCGATGACGATGGCCGACTGCGCGACGGTGCCGACGCTGATGTCGCGGGCATACAGGTCGTGGATGAACCCGCCGCGGATGGAGTTCGTCTTGAACCGGATCGCCGTGTTGAGGTCGGGACTGCTCATCGTCAGGTTCCGGGCGAAGACGTCACGAACCCCGCCGGACATCTCGCTGCCGACCGTGACCCCGCCGTGGCCGGCCCGGAACACGCAGTCCTCAATGAGGATCCGCTCGCTGGGCACATTGACCCGCCGCCCGTCGGCGTTGCGCCCCGACTTGATCGCCACGCAGTCGTCCCCGGTGTCGAACGTGCACCCGCGGATCACCACATCCCGGCTCGACTCCGGATTGCAGCCGTCGTTGTTGGGCCCGTGCGTGTCGACCGTGACCCCGCGCACCAGCACGTTCTGTGACAGCACCGGATGGATCTCCCACATCGGCGAGTTCCGCACGGTGACTCCCTCGATCAGCACGTTCCGGCACCGGTACGGCTGGATGAAGTTGGGCCGCAAAAACCCGCCGTCACCGAAGACCCGCTGCTCCACCGGAACCCCGCGCTCTGCCATATCCTGCAACGCGGCCCGAGCCGCAGCCTGGTGCGGATCGCCCGCCTTCCAGCCAAACTCGGCGCTCCCCTTCCACGGCCACCAGTGCGCGTTGTCCGCCTGCCCATCCAACGTGCCCGCACCAGTGATCGCGATGTTCCGCTGCCCGAACGCGTAAACCAGCGGCGAGTAGTTGTACAGCTCGGTACCCTCCCACCGGGTGAACACCACCGGCAGATACCTGGCCGGATCCTGACTGAACGCCAACGTCGCGCCCGCCGTCACATGCAGATCCACATTGCTCCGCAAGTGAATAGGCCCCGTCAAGAACCGCCCGCCCGGCACCACCACGTGCCCCCCGCCCGCGCCCGCACAAGCCCGGACCGCCGCGTCGATCGCCGCACTGCAGTCGGTCACCCCATCCCCCACCGCGCCGAACCGAGTCACGTCGAAGAACCGCCGCGGAAACCGCGGCCCCCGCACCGACGCCGAGATCCTCGCCGCCCTGGCCCACGGATTCCCCCCACCGACCTCGGCCGCCGCACCCACCCCGCCAACCAGCCCCCCAGACACCACCCCCACCGCAACCAGACCACTACACCGAAAG
>NZ_DASZCQ010000313.1:0-51877 GCF_035942955.1 Actinophytocola sp.
GGGCCGCGGCCGTCCTTTCTGCACCCGATTCGGCCACCCACCGGCCTCTCGGTGATCACGCCTGCGCCACCCTGGAACCATGCCCGGCCCTGCAGGCAGGCGCAGGGCTCCGGCAAAGCTGGGCTACCGCAACGCGTCACACGGCGGGAACCGCCGCCCGCCAACGAAAGTCAGCCCGGCAGGGACCTGTGCGCCCCCACCCCGCAAACCACCGCCCGCCAACGCAAACCAGCCCGGCAGGCAACCCAAGCCCCCACCCCCGGGCCCCACCCGGACCCCCGGCCCGCACCGCCGTCAGGACTGGTCGAACTCCCGCGCCGCCAAGGCCCGGACGATGCCCGCTCGGCCCTCGGAGACCAGGCGGCGGAGGGCCGGCGGGTGGGAGTTTTCGGACAGCCAGGCGTCGGCGGCGTCGACCGTCTCCTGTGCCACGGCCCACGCGGGGAACAGGCCGAGGACCGTGGGCTGGGCGCGTTCGCTTGAGCGGCGCTCCCAGACTCCGGCCACGTCGGCGAAGTAGCGGTTGGTGAAGGGGGCGAGCAGCTCCTTCTGGCTGGGGTGGGAGAAGCCGGAGATGATCGACTCGTTGATCGCGTTGGGCAGCTCGTCGTCGTGGACGGCGCGGCGCCAGGCTTCGTTCTTGGAGGCGATGTTGGGGCGGAGGGCGCGGGCTCGTTCGGCTTGGCGGTGGCCGGTGGCGGTGGAGTCCTGTTCGAGTAGCTGGTCGATGTCCTCGTCGGACGCGGCGCCGTGGGCGACGAGGGCCTGGGTGAGGCGCCAGCGTAGGTCGGTGTCGACGGTGAGGCCGGGGAGTGGGGCGGAGTTGTCCAGCCAGCCACGGAGGGTGGCCAGGGTGTCGTCTTCCAGCGCCGAGGAGGACAGGGCGTTGACGAAGGCGAGTTGGTGGTCGGAGCCCGGTTCGACGGTGCGGGCCAGCTCGAGGATGCGGCCGGTGAACATCCGCCAGCCCTGGGGCGCCCAGGCCGGGTCGGCGTAGGACCCGATCGCGGTCTGGGCCTGCATGAGCAGCCGTTGGACGACGCCGACCTCGGTCTCGGCTGGCAGGCCGTGGCAGACCAGCGTGACGAAGTCGCGGGCCTTGAGCTCGGCCTCCCTGGTCATCTCCCAGGCGGCCGACCAGCACAGGGTGCGGGGGAGCGGCTCGACGATGTCGCCGATCCGGTCGATCAGCGTGGTGAGCGAGTCGGGGTCGAGCCGCATGGTGCAGTAGCTCAGGTCGTCGTCGTTGACCAGCACCAGTTTGCCGCGGGAGATGCCGACCAGGTCCGGCACCTCGGTTCGCTCGCCGGCCACGTCGACCTCGAGCCGGTGGGTGCGGACCAGCTTGCCGGCGCCGTCGTCGTCGTAGATGCCGACCGCCACGCGGTGGGTGCGCAGCTCCCCGCCGCCGGGCTTGGCGCCGCCCTGCATGATCGCGAAGTCGGCGAACCGGCCGTCGGAGGCCACGGTGAACGCCGGGCGCAGGGCGTTGAGCCCGGTGGTTTCCAGCCACTGCGCGCTCCACCAGGACAGGTCCCGGCCGGATGCCTCCTCGAGCGCGGCGAGCAGGTCGGCCAGGGTGGCGTTGCCCCAGGCGTGCTTGTCGAAGTACAAGCGTAGGCCGGCGAGGAAGTTGTCCAGGCCGACGTAGGCGGCCAGCTGCTTGAGCACGCTGGCGCCCTTGGCGTAGGTGATCCCGTCGAAGTTGACCTCGACCGCCTGCAGGTCGGGGATGTCCGCGGCGATCGGGTGGGTCGAGGGGAGCTGGTCCTGCCGGTAGGCCCAGGACTTCTCGATGTTGGCGAAGCTGGTCCAGGCGTGCACGTACTCGGTGGCCTCGGCCTGTGCGAGCACGCTGGCGAAGGTGGCGAACGACTCGTTCAGCCACAGGTCGTCCCACCAGCGCATGGTGACCAGGTCGCCGAACCACATGTGCGCCATCTCGTGCAGCACGGTCTCGCACCGGCGCTCGTAGGCGTACCGGGTGACCCGGCTGCGGAAGACGTAGTCCTCGAGGAACGTCACGCAGCCGGCGTTCTCCATGGCGCCGGCGTTGAACTCCGGCACGAAGCACTGGTCGTACTTGCCGAACGGGTAGGCCACGCCGAAGTTGCGGTGGAAGTAGTCGAAGCCCTGCTTGGTCTCGGTGAACAGCCGCTCGGCGTCCATGTACTCGGCGAGCGAGGCCCGGCAGTAGATGCCGAGCGGAATCGTGGCCAGCTCGTCGCGGTACTCGTCGCGCCATTCCGCGTACGGGCCGGCGACCAGGGCCACCAGGTAGGTCGACATCGGCTTGGTGGTGGGGAAGACGTGCCGGACGGCGCCCTCCGGAGTGTCCTCAGTGGACTCCACGTCGGCGTTGGAGCGCACCTTCCAGTCCCGCGGCGCGATCACCGTGAGCTGGTAGACCGCCTTGAGGTCGGGTTGGTCGAAGCAGGCGAACATGCGCTTGGCGTCCGCGGTCTCGAACTGCGTGTACAGGTACACGCCCTTGTCGACCGGGTCGACGAACCGGTGCAGGCCCTCGCCGGTGTTCATGTACGGGCAGGTGGCCCGCACGGTCACCGTGTTGCGCTCGGCCAGCGCGGGCAGCGCGATCCCGTCCTCCTGGCGGTAGCCGGACAGGTCGAGCGGCCAGCCGTTGAGCTCGGCGTGCTGCACCGAGTCGGCGACCAGGTCGATCCAGCTCGACGCGCCGGGGCGGCGGCTGCGGAATGTGACGGTCGTGCTCGAGCGGAACGTGGACTCCCCGGGGTTGCCGATGCCGTCGGTGAGGTCGAGCTCGATGGCATACGACTCCACCTCGAGCAGCGCCGCGCGCCGCTGGGCTTCGTCACGGGTCAGGTTGGGGGCGGCCACTGATCACCTCGACTGGACTGTCGTTACTGACAATCACATCCAATCACGTCGGGGGACTGAGGTCTTCGGTTGCATGGGAAGAACCGGCCGTCCAACCGATGTTGACCGGGGTATGACTGCCCCCACCAAGACCTCCATCGACTTCTACTTCGACCCGATGTGCCCGTTCGCCTGGATCACCTCGCGCTGGATCCTGGAGGTGGAGCGGCAGCGCGACGTCGATCTCCGGTTCCGGGTGATGAGCCTCGCGGTGCTCAACGAGGGCCGCGAGCTCGGCGAGGACTACGCGGAGTTCCTCGCCAAGGCCTGGGGCCCGGTCCGAGTGCTCATCGCCGCCGCCCAGCACCACGGCGAGGGCGTCCTGCGCGACCTGTACACCGCCATGGGCACCCGGTTCCACAACCAGGGCAACAAGGACACCGACGCCGTGATCAAGGAGTCCCTTGCCGAGGTCGGCCTGCCCGTGGAGCTGGCCGACGCCGCCCGAAGCACCGACTACGACGAGGCCCTGCGCAAGAGCCACCACGAGGGCATGGACCCGGTCGGCCTCGACGTCGGCACCCCCACCATCCACGTCGACGGCGTCGCCTTCTTCGGCCCCGTCCTGACCTCCATCCCGCGCGGCGAGGACGCCCTGCGCCTGTTCGACGGAACCGTCGCCGTGGCCAGCTTCCCCGACTTCTTCGAGATCAAGCGCACCCGGTCCCGGGATCTGAACTTCGACTAACCTCGACGGGAGCGTCAAGTTTTGGAGGACCAATGGCTGCTCCCGCCACCGCTCGCACCGGTCATGTCATCGGAGGCCGGGTGATCGACGAGTCCAGCGAGCGCATCGACGTCGTGAACCCGGCGACCGAGGAGGTGATCGGCTCGGTGCCGGCCGGCACCGCGGCCGACGTGGACGCCGCTGTGGCGGCGGCCACCGACGCGTTCCCCGGCTGGTCGGCCACGCCGGTGGCGGAGCGGGCCGCGCTGGTGCGCCGGATCTCCGAGCGGCTGGCCGCCCGCCGGGAGGAGCTCGCGGCCACGATCACCGCGGAGATGGGCTCGCCGATCACCTTCGCCACGAAGGTGCAGGCGAGCCTGCCGGTCGCCACCTCGGCCGGCCTTGCCGACGTGTTGGAGGGCGGCTACTCGTTCAGCGAGGAGATCGGCAACTCGCTGGTGCTGCGCGAGCCGGTCGGCGTGGTCGGGTGCATCACGCCGTGGAACTACCCGCTGCACCAGATCGCCAACAAGGTGGTGCCGGCGCTGGCCGCCGGGTGCACGGTGGTGCTCAAGCCCAGCGAGATCGCCCCGCTCAACGCCAACCTGTTCCTCGAGGTCCTGGCCGAGGCGGGCGTGCCGGACGGCGTGGTGAACCTGGTGCACGGCGTCGGCCCGGTGGTCGGCGAGGCGATCGCCGCGCACCCCGGGGTGGACATGGTGTCGTTCACGGGGTCGACGCGCGCCGGCCGCCGGGTGTCCGCGGTCGCCGCCGAGACGGTCAAGCGGGTCGCCCTCGAGCTGGGCGGCAAGTCGGCCAACGTGGTGCTCGACGACGCCGACCTGACCAAGGCCGTGAAGATCGGTATCGCGAACACGTTCATCAACGGCGGGCAGACCTGCACGGCGTGGACCCGGATGCTGGTTCCGGCCGACCGGCACGACGAGGCCGCCGAGCTGGCCGCGGCCGCCGCGGCGAAGTACACCGTCGGCGACCCGACGCAGGAGTCGACCAGGATCGGGCCGATGTCGTCGGCCGCGCAGCGCGACCGGGTGTACGGCTACCTGAGGACGGGCGTCGAGGAGGGCGCGAAGGTGGCCTTCGGCGGGCCCGATGCCGGCGGGCTGCCCGAGCGCGGGGCCTACGTGCCGCCGACCGTGTTCGCCGACGTCCGGCCGAGCATGACGATCGCCCAGGAGGAGATCTTCGGCCCGGTGCTGTCGATCCTGCCGTACGCCGACGAGGACGAGGCGGTGCGCATCGCCAACTCGACGATCTACGGCCTGGCCGGCGCGGTGTTCTCCGCGGACGACGACCGGGCCATCGCGTTCGCCAAGCGGATGCGCACCGGCCAGGTGGACGTCAACGGCGGCGCGTTCAACCCGGTGGCCCCGTTCGGCGGCTACAAGCAGTCCGGCAACGGCCGCGAGCTCGGCAAGTTCGGCCTCGAGGAGTTCACCGAGATCAAGTCGATTCAGCGCCCGTAAGGTACTCGGCGGCCAGCTCGTCGCGCTGGTTGGCCACGTACGCCCGGTCCACCGGGTTGCCGTGCCCCGGCACGATCACCTCGGGCCGCAGCGTCAGCAGAACGTCCATTGTGGACGGCCACTCGCGCGGGTAGGCGTCCGGACCGACCACGGGCGGCGCGCCCTCCTCGACCAGGTCGCCCGCGAACAGCACGGCGGCGTCCGGCACGTGCGCCACGACGTCGCCGCCGGTGTGCCCGCGGCCGGGATGCAGCAGGGTGACCTTCCGGTCGCCGAGGTCCAGCTCCTCCGCCGCGACGACCAGCTCGGTCGGCACCACCACACGCGCCGCGGCGACCCGGTCGGCCAGCTCGGGCTTGCCGGACTCGCGGAAGTAGCGCACGCCCCGGCCGCGGTGCTCCTCGGCGTTGGTGGCGATCTCGTCGGCGCACCGCGGATGCGCCCAGACCGCGCCCTTGGGGAGCGCGGCCGTGCCGAAGAAATGGTCCCAGTGCGCGTGGGTGATCAGCACCGTGCACGGCAGCGGCGTCACCTCGCGGACCGCCGCCCGCCACGCCGCGCCGTGCGCCTCGTCGGTGCCGCTGTCGATCAGCAGGCAGCTCTCGCCGCCCACGATCAGCCCGAGCGTCTGGTCCAGCTCCTCGTGCCGCCGGACGAACACCCGGTCGGCCACCTCGATCATCCTGCCCATCGTTCGAACACCCCGTCCACGAGCATCGGCACCACGTCACTGCAGTCAACCCGCCCGGCCAGCTCCACGTCGACCGGCACCCCGGCATGCGCGAGCTCCCGGCCCGACACCGACCCGGCCAGCAGCTCCGCCACCCGGCCGTCGGCGGCCGCGTAGCTCAACGCGGCGAGCTCGGCCTCGGGCGAGCGGTTCGCGTCGTCGCCAAGCGCCCGCACGATCGCGCCCGCGCCGAGCACCTCCTCGAGCGACGGCCGGAGGCCGCGTACTTCCGTGTGGTGCCAACGCTCTCCGGCCGGCACCACGCCGATCGGGCGGTCCCGGGCCAGCGTCCGCGCGGCGGCGCCGACCGCCGAGGCGTTGCGCAGGCAGCCGGCCAGCACGGTGGCGCCCAGCTCCGCGGCGGCGGCGCACAGGGTGGCGCCGTTGGGTGAGGCGATCGCCAGGAACGTGCCCTCCGGCAGGTCGACGAGCGACGACGGCCGCAGCGTCCACTCGGTCGCCTGCTCCGCGACGGTGAAGCCTTCCGCCGTCCGGCTCAGGCCCGACCGGGTCAGCACGGCGCCCGCCCGGCGCGCGGCCTCGCCGGCCCGCTCATCGCGCCAGGGCAGCGGCAGCACCCGACCGCCCCGGCCGAGCGCGACGTCCACCGAGGTGGTGAACACCAGCACGTCGACGATCACCAGCACGGCGCAGTGCGGCGCCAGCTCCCGCACCCCGTCGGCGCCCCACTCGAGCCGAACCGCGTACCCGTCCTGGGCGTAGACCGTCACCCGCTACCCTCCAGCCGTGCGTGTGTATCTGGGAGCCGACCATGCCGGCTTCGAGCTCAAGCAGCATCTCGCGGAGCATCTCTCCGGCGCCGGGCACGAGGTGATCGACGTCGGCCCCGCCACCTACGACCCGGACGACGACTACCCGCCGTACTGCGTCGAGACGGCCCGCCGCGTGGTCGCCGACGCCGGCAGCCTGGGCGTGGTGATCGGCGGCTCCGGCAACGGCGAGCAGATCGCGGCCAACAAGGTCGCCGGCTGCCGTGCCGCCCTCGCCTGGAGCGTGGAGACCGCCCGGCTGGCCCGCCAGCACAACGACGCCCAGGTGATCGGCATCGGTGCGCGCATGCACGACGCCGCCGAGGCCACCGCGATCGTGGAGGAGTTCCTGGCCACCCCGTTCTCCGGCGGCGAGCGGCATGCCCGGCGGATCGCCCAGCTGGCCGAGTACGAGCGCACCGGAACACCGCCCGCGCTCCCGTCCTAGAAGCGCGCACCGTGCCAGAGGGACACACGCTGCACCGGCTCGCCCGCCGGCACCAGCGCTACTTCGGCGGCCAACCGGTCGCGGTCTCCAGCCCGCAGGGCCGGTTCACCGCGGCGTCCATTGTGGACGGACAGATACTGCGCCGGGCCGAGGCGCACGGCAAGCACCTGTTCCACCGGTACGGTCCCAACGCGACGGTGCACGTCCACCTGGGGCTGTACGGCACGTTCGTCGAGCACCCGGTCCCGCTCGGGCCGCCCGTGGGTGAGGTACGCATGCGGATGGTCGGCGCCACACTCGGCACCGACCTGCGCGGCCCGGCCGCGTGCGAGCTGCTGACCGACGCCGAGGTGGCCGCGCTGCGCTCCCGGCTCGGCCCCGACCCGCTGCGCCGCGACGCCGACCCGGACCGCGCCTGGGCCCGGATCTCCACCTCCCGCGCCCCGCTGGCCGGCCTGCTCCTCGATCAGGCCGTGGTGGCCGGCGTCGGCAACGTCTACCGCGCCGAGATCCTGTTCCGGCACGGCATCCCGCCGCTGCTCCCCGGCCGCTCCCTCAACCGTCCACTCTGGACAGAGCTATGGTCCGACCTGGTCACTCTGATGCGCCAAGGCGTCCGCCGCGGCCGCATCGACACGGTGCGCGACGAGCACCTCCCCGAGGCCATGGGCCGCGACCCGCGCCGCGACCGGCACGGCGGCGAGGTGTACGTCTACCGCCGAGCCGGCCAACCCTGCCTGGTCTGCGGCACCGAGATCGCCACCCGACTGCTCGCCGCCCGCAAGCTCTACTGGTGCCCCACCTGCCAGGCCTAACCCCCGCGTGTCCCGCCCTCGTGCAGCCGTGTCCCGCCCTCGTGCAGCCGCGCCCCACGCCAACCGCCAACCGCCGCCCGCCGACGCAACCCGACCCGGGAACGAGCCGCGCGTCCCCCACCCCATGCCAACCGCCGTCCGCCGACGCAACCCGACCCGGGAACGAGCCGCGCGACTTCACCCACGCCAACCGCCGCCCGCCGACGCAACCCGACCCGAGAACGAGCCGCGCGTCGCCACCCCATGCCAACCGCCGCCCGCCAACGCACCTCAACCACGCACCAGAGCCGCGCGCCCCCACCCCCGGCCCCACCCCGGCGAACCCACCAACCCCTGAGCCGGCTCAGAACCCGCCGAAGTCGCCTCCGCCGAAGTCCCCACCCCCGAAGTCGCCGCCGAAGTCACCCCCGGCGTCGCCCCCGAAGTCGCCGCCGCTGTCACCGCCCTCGCCGCCGCCGTCACCGCCGGACTCCAGCGCGTCCTGCTGGCCGGCGTCGTAGCCGGCCTCCCAGGCGTGCGCGTCCGGGATGCCGTACATGCCGGAGAACATGGCGCTGAACAGCAGCATCGAGCCCAACCCCCAGGCGCCGGCGACCAGCGCCGGCTTCCACCACGGCTCGCTGTACCAGCCCTGCGGCACCGGCCGGCCGGCGACCCGGCCGCCGGGGAAGTAGTGCGGCGTGCGCTCGCCGGGCTCCGGCGACGCCTCGTACTCGTGGCCCTCCACCTCGACCCGGCGGTTCTCGGTGACCCGGCCCGCGCGCCGCGCCTCCGGGTCCTCGGGCAGCTCGGGACCGGGATCCAGGTCCATCGCGATGCGCGCGGCCCGCACGTAGTACAGCCCCTCGAGGGCCGTCTTCGTCACCAGCCGGGCCTGCTCGACCGTGTTCGCCTGCTCCATCTGGGAACCGGCCGCGGTGTACCGCTCCGCCGCGTCGGCCAGCGCCTGCTTGGCCGCGTCGTTGGTGCCGACCAGGTTCATCACCTGGCCGCCGAGCCGCTCCACCCAGCGCCGGGCGTCGGCCTTGGCGTCGTCGAGCTGCTGCTGCCGGGCGGCCGCCCGGTTCTTGGCCAGCACCATGACGACCGCGACAACGGCGAGGACCAGCGCGATCACGATGATCGTCCCGGTCATGGAACCTCCTGGGGTGAGCCACCGGCATGTGTCCGCGAACCGGACAACTTACCCGCACAACGGCGACCCCGCCTCCGCGGTTCCCTCAGAAATCCTCGAGGCAGCCCGGCTCACGGTCGTGCAGGAACGCCAGCGAGGTCCGGGCCAGCGCGCCGCGCCGCAACTCCCGCACCCGCCCGGCTGCGGCCAGCGTGGCCAGCCGGGTGCCACCGAGGTAGGCCGCGCCGAGCGCTTCCACGCCCAGCGCCAGGTCCGGGTCGGCCGCCGAGCGCTCGACCTCGGCCCGCCCGTCCTCGCCCACCGCCAGCCGCCAGCGGCCGGCGTTCCACGGGCACAGCTCGTCGGCCACCTCGAGCACGACGTCCACCGGCACCGCGTACCGGCGGGCCGCCAGCGCCCGGTCGACGTCGACAAGGCGCACCCACAGCGCGTCGAACATGGTGCGCACGGCCGCCCTCGAGTCGGCGAGCATGTGCACCAGCGGCTCGTCGACGGCCAGCCGCATGGTGACCTCGCCGACGAGGTCGATGTCCAGCACGTACCGGCAGATCGCCGCGTACGCCGGCGGGTTCGCCGCGACCAGGGTGCGCACGGTCACCGGTGAGCGGGGGCCGCGGTCCTGCCACTCCTGCCTGGTGCGATACACGGCGTAACCCTCGGGATGCACCGCGAACCGGTAGGCGGTCTGGCCGCGGCGGGACGGCTCGGCGTCGAACAGGTGGTAGTCCCAGGCGCCGTCGGTCCGGTCGAGATACCCGACCCGGTCCGCCCACACACTCTCGTAGATCTTGCGGATCAGCGGAAGGGCCTGCTCCCGCGGCAGCTCCCGGACCGGCGCGGGATCGACCTCGACATCCCGCCGGAACGCCGCGCCGCGCGGCAGCGCCAACCGCACATACTGCGTGGCGAGGCCGTAGCCGAAGCGCCCGTAGATCCCGCCCTCGGAGGCCCAGAGCGCGGCGATCGGCTCCCCGGTCTCGTGCAGGCCGGCCAGCTGCGTACGCATGATCATGCTCAGCACCCCGCGCCTGCGGTGCCCGGGGGCGACCCCGATCGACGTCACCGCGGCCGCCGGAATCGGACCGGCACCCGGCACGACCAGTCGCCGGGTGAGCAGCTGCCCGGAGCCGATCATCTCCGCGCCGTCGAACACCCCGTGGCTGCGGGCGGGCTCGAACACGGTGCGTTCCGAGGCAAGGAAATCGTCGTTGTGGTCGATGAGAAACGCGGACGCGAGCACCGCGCTGAACGCGGGCAGATCGGCATCGGTCAGCGTGCGGATCGTCAGCAGCTGATCACTCTGGGGCGCAACGGACACTCCGCCGTCATACCCGGCCACGCCGCGCGGCGCGACTCATTTTCCGTTGCGTTACAACGATCACAATCAGTCCGTGTTATACCGACGGGCCATTAGCCTATGGGCCAACGAGGGGTCGGGGGACTTCTTCTTGAGGGGGTCGTGCGTGAACGCATTGATGAGCGGTGTCGGCACGTTGGCCAAGATTCCGTCCAACAAGATCGGCAAGTGGGCGATCGTGGCACTGTGGCTCATCGCGGCCGCCGTGCTCGCCCCGTTGGGCGGCAAGCTGACCAGCGTGCAGGACAACCAGATGTCGTCCTGGCTGCCCGGCGACGCCGAGTCGACCAAGGTCCTCGAGATCACCGAGCGGTTCCGGTCCAGCAACGAGATCCCCGCGATTGTCGTCTACGAGAAGCCGTCCGGGCTCAGCCAGGCCGATCTCGCCGCGATCGCCGGGCACGCCCGGCAGTTCGCCGAGATCGAGCGGGTCGATCGCGAGGTGGTCGGGCCGATCCCGTCCACCGAGCAGCCCAATCCCCAGGCGGCGCAGGTGATCGTGCCGATCAACGCGGGTAGCGACGGCTGGGAGAAGCTGCCCGACCTCGCCGACCAGATGCGACAGATCGCCGGCCGGGACAGCGCCGGGATCTCCGTGCACGTCACCGGTCCCGCGGGCACCGGAGCCGACCAGGCCGAGGCGTTCGCCGGCATCGACGGGGCGTTGCTGTACGCCGCGCTGTTCGTCGTGATCGTCATGCTGCTGCTCACCTACCGCAGCCCGGTTCTCTGGGTGCTGCCGGTGATCTCCGCGGGGATCGCGCTGTTCGCCGCCCAGGGCGTGATCTACCTGCTGGCCAAGCACGCCGACCTGACCGTCAACGGGCAGAGCGCCGGCATCCTCACCGTGCTGGTGTTCGGCGCCGGCACGGACTACGCGCTGCTGCTGGTCGCCCGATATCGGGAAGAGCTGCGCCGCCACCAGGATCGCCACGAGGCCATGGCGTTCGCCCTGCACCGCGCCGGACCGGCGATCTGGGCCAGCGCGGCCACCGTGATCCTCGGCATGGTGTGCCTGGTCTTCGCCGACCTCAACGCGACCGCCGGGCTCGGCCCGGTCGCGGCGATCGGTGTCGGCGTCGCGCTGCTGGCCATGGTCACGCTGCTGCCGGCGCTGCTGGTGATCTTCGGGCGGTGGATGTTCTGGCCGGTGCGCCCGGCGTTCGACACCGCCGAGCCCACCGAGACCGGTCTCTGGGCGCGGATCGGCGGCGCGATCGGTCGCCGCCCGCGGGTCACCTGGGTGGCCACCGGGCTGGTGCTCGGGGTGCTCGCGCTTGGCACGCTGACCCTCAAGGCCGACGGGTTGACCAACGCCGCGTCGTTCACCGGTACCCCGGACTCGGTCGTCGGGGAGCAGGTGCTCGCCAAGCACTTCCCGGCCGGCGCCGCCCAGCCGGTCGAGGTGGTCGCCAGGGCGGATCAGGCAACCCGGGTGCGCGCGGTGTTCGGCGCGGTGCCCGGGATCGTGCCGGGCTCGGTCGACGAGCCGCTCGTGCGTGACGGCTACGCGTATATGACCGGCACGATGACCGACGCCCCGGACGGTCCGGCCGCGGCGGCCACCCTGGAACGGGTCCGGGCCGCGGTGCACGCGGTGCCCGGCGCGGACGCGATGGCCGGCGGCATGGCCGCGGTGCTGCACGACACCAACGCGGCCAACAGCCACGACCGCGGCCTGATCATCCCGATCGTGCTGATCGTCGTGTTCCTGATCCTGGCGGGACTGCTGCGTGCGCTCATCGCGCCGCTGATCCTGATCGCGACCGTGGTGCTGTCGTTCTTCGCGGCACTGGGCATCAGTGCGTTCTTCTTCGACAACGTCTTCGGCTTCGACGGCGCGGACGCGTCGTTCCCGTTGTTCGTGTTCGTGTTCCTTGTGTCGCTTGGCATCGACTACAACATCTTCCTGATGACCAGGGTGCACGAGGAGGCCAGGCAGTGGGGCACCAGGCGGGGCGCGCTGATCGGTCTGTCCGCGACCGGCGGCGTGATCACGTCCGCGGGTCTCGTGCTGGCCGGCACGTTCGCGGTTCTCGGCACGCTGCCGCTGACCTTCGCCGCCGAGCTCGGATTCGCCGTCGCCGTCGGGGTGATCATCGACACGATCATCGTCCGCGCAGTGCTCGTCACGGCGCTGACCCTCGACGTTGGACGGTGGATGTGGTGGCCGCACAAGCTGTTCCGCAAGCGCGACGTGGAGCCGGATGAAGCCGTCGGCGAGCCTCCTACTCGAACCCTGGTCGCGGAGCACTAGTTCCACGCAGGTGGAAACGCTGGAGTCCGCCAGCACCGCCACGTATGGTGTTCCTCGATGAGGGTTGACGTACCGGTACTTCTGCGTGACGCCACGCTGTCCGACGCCGCGGCGATCGGCGACGTGCATGCAGAAGCGTGGCAAGTTGCATATCGCGACTTGTTTGAGCCACAGTGGCTCGGCCGGTTCGTGGCCAAGCGGCGCACGCAGTGGGCGTCCCGCATGGCGACTCCCGAGTTCGACCGGGCCACGATGCTGGTCGCGGTGCGGCACGACCGGGTGTGCGCGTTCGCCTACTTCGGACCGCACGGCCTGACCGCGGGGAAGCACACGGTGGTCCCGTCCGTGTGGCCCCGGCCCGGCGAGGGCGAGATCTACGGCTTCTACGCCCATCCGTCCGTCTGGGGCACCGGGGTGGCGCCCACGCTGATGGACGGCGCGTGGGATCTCCTTGCGGAGGCGGGATACCGCCGGGTTCGCTTGTGGACGCTCGCCGGCGCCAACCGGGCGCGCCGCTTCTACAGCCGGTTCGGCTTCGAGGAGAGCGGCGCCACCCACGAGCGCGACTTCGGCGACGGCCGGCCGGTGCTCGAGCTGGAGTACGTGCGCTCCGTTCGCTAACCGCTCAACGCCAGTCGAAGCTCGTCGGACATCGGCTTTTTCTTCAGTGTGGCCGGATCCACCCACACATGCCGCACCTCGCCGTCGGCGATCATCCGGTCGCCGACCCGGAACACCGGATGGATGATCATGCTGGTCGTTCCCAGATGGTGGATCGGCATCGCGATGTCCAGCTCCTCGTCGAACCGCGCGCCGTTGAGGAACCGCAGCCGCGCCTCCGCGACCACGATGTCGAACCCCCGCTCGACGATCTCCCGGTACGGGCCGATCCGGGCCCGCATCAGCTCGGTGACCGCGACGTCGTAGTAGAACAGGTACTGCCCGTTGAACACCACGCCCTGCTGGTCGCACTCGCTGTAGCGCACCCGAAGGCGGTGCACGAAGGTCTCGCTCATCGTTTGTCCTTGTGGCCCTCGGCAAGCTGCCGCGCCACCCGGTCGGCGCCCACCAGCCGACCGAGCCAGGCGACGGTCTGCGGGGCGAGCAGCGCGAGCGTGGCGCCGGCCTTGGTCACCAGGTCCGCCACGTCGATCTCGGCCCTGTTCTGCACGATCGCCCGCACCACCGCGGCCGCGACGTCCCGCGGCGACCGCGGCCGGATCCCCGGGGGCAGCGTGCCCCCGCCGTCGACGAACATTCCCGCCTCGGCGATCGGTCCCGGGTTCACACAGCTCACCCCGACTCCGCGCGGCTCCCAGTCCGCGCGCAGCGCAAGGGCGAACCCGCGCAACCCGAACTTCGTGGCGTTGTACAGCGACGAGACCGGCGTCGTGCTCTTGCCGGACAGGGACGACACGAGCACGATGTGCCCTTGGCCCCTGGCCAGCATGCGTTCCCCGATCAACCGCGCCAGTACTATCGGCGACCGTAGATTCACGCCGAGCACCCGGTCGATCTGCTCGATCGTGTAGCCCTCCAGCAGCCCGTTGCCGGGCAGGCCGGCGTTGGCGACCAGAACGTCCACATCGGCGGCCGCGCGCGCCACCCGGTCCACGTCGTCTGGATTGGACAGATCGGCCGGAATCGCCCGGCCGCCGAGCTCGTCGGCCAGCGGCTCGAGCACCTCGGCCCGGCGTCCGGTGAGGAGCGGCACGCACCCCTCGTCCCGCAGCCGGCGCGCGATCGCCTGCCCGAGCCCACCCGTCGCCCCGGTCACCAACACCGATTTCCCACGAAGCTCCATGCCCCGATCGTATCGACTCCGTGACCGGTCGAACCTCGAACGTGAAGGATCGGGTTCACCGGTACCCCTCGTAGGTCCAAAGTGGACAACTGTGGAGGCCTGCTACCCGCCGAGGCGCCCGGGTTTGAGCGGTGTGATCTGCTCGATGTCGTAGCGGGCCCGCAGCGCCGCCACCGCGTCCGGATCGGGCGGCCCGCCGCCGGCGAGCAGCTCGCCCATCTCCCGGAGGTACTTCTCGTGGCCGGACGGCGCGGCGAGGAACAGCATCCTGGCCGGCTCCGAACCGGGGTTGGCGAACGCGTGCGGGCACCCCGGCCGGCACGTACATCAGGCTGCCGGGACCGCCCCGCGCCACCTTCGCGCCGGACTCGGACTCCCAGCTCTGCCAGTCGCCCGAGGTCCGCGTGCGCGGTTCGAACGCCAGCAGGTCGAGCTCGCCCTCGAGGATGTAGAACAGCTCCTCGACCGCACCGTGCAGGTGCGCCCCCACGTCGAATCCCGGTGGCACGTCGGCCTCGAACACCGACCATCGGGAGGACCGGTCCGCACCCACCTTGAGCGTCATCCCGGCCGATGCGATCCGATCCCCCGCCCCAGGCGGCAACAGCAGTCCGTCCGTCATGCGCTCACGCTAACCGCAACGTCGACGGGCAGGATTGTCCTATGCAGACGATCTCGCACAATCCCACGGACGGTGTCTACCCCGCTACGCCCGACTACGTCCACGCCGTCGAGGTCCGCGACCCCACCCGCCTGCTGTTCGTGGCCGGCACCATGGGACTCGACCCCGCCGGGGTCCCCGGCGCGGACCTGACCGCCCAACTGGACCTCATCTGGTCCAACCTGCGGGCCATCCTCGCCTCCGCCGGCATGACCGTCGACAACATCGTCCGCCTCACCAGCTACCTGCGGGATCCCGCCTACGCCGAGGCCAACGCCGCCGCCCGCACGGCCGCGCTTGGCGGCCGACCCGTCCCGACCACCGCGATCGTGGTCCAGACTCTTGACCCGCACTGGCTGGTCGAGATCGAGATCATCGCGGCGGCCTAGCGCGACGGATCCCTGCCGCTGAGGGCCAGCAGCCGGTCCTGCGGTGACGCGTCGTCCGGCACAGTGATCTTCGGCCCGAACACGCCGATCGCCCGCAGCTCATCGGCCTCCGGCTCGATCATGTCCCACAACCCGCGCACCAGCGGGGCCGGCAGCTCGGTGTCCATCCCGGCGAACCTGGCGATGTCGTACGCCCCAAACCCCCGGAAAATGGTGATGTGCAGCAAGTACACCCGCGCCGGGAAGTCCCCGTAGCTCAGGTGCACGATCTTGTCGAGATCCTCGAACTCCCGCACCGCCGCCACGGCCGTGTCGACGATCCTGGCGAAACTGCGCCGCGGATCGTCCCCGAGCAGATCCCCCTCGTACCTGTCCCCGACCTCGGCCGGCGTCCTCCCCGCCAGCACGTCCGGCACCCAGATGTCATCGTAGGCGTGATGGTTGACCACATCCCGCAACACCCGGGTCCCGGCCCGCCACCTCATCGCATCCGGAACCTCCCGCTCCCACTGGTCATCCTTGATCCGCTCCACCACGTCCCGGAGCGCGTGATCCGCCAGCTCGAACACGTCCGCCTCACGCATGCGACCCTCCCTTGTGGACCCGCTTCACATATCGATGGCACGGCACCGGAACAGGCCCATCGGCGCTCATGGCCGAATACTCGAACAGTCCCTCGTCCACCCACCCGTTCCGCTCGTAAAACCTCCGCGCCCGCCCATTCCCCGGCGCCACCGCCAACCAGGCCCGCCCGTACCCGTTCGCCCCCACCATCCGCTCCGCCTCCGCCAGCAACGCCCCCGCCACCCCCGCCCCACGATATTGTTGGGAGACATACACCTGCTCGACCTCGTCCCCCACCACCATCACAAACCCGGCCACCGCGCCATCGACAACGGCCACGACCGTATCCCCCACCCGCTCCGCCGCCCGCACATCGAACGACTCCCGCGTCCGCACCGCGACAAGCTCATCGGGCACATTCCCCAAGTGCCCGTCCCGCCACCCCTCCCACCAAATCTGCGCAACCGCACCCGCATCCCCATCCCCAGCCGCCCGCAACATCACACCCGCACCATCGCTCACCACCCGGCCGAGTCTAGGCCGATCAAGCCAACCCCCCGCGAGGTTGCACCGCGTGACGCTACGCTGACACAGTGCTCGAAGAGCAACCTTCTCCCGCTCCACCGGGACCCGAACCTCCCCCCGGTTTTGATCAACAGTTCGTCTCCGACCAGCCCTTCGACTGGCAGGCCATGGCGGCCTGGTCCGCCCTCGCCGCCGCCGTACTTCTGCTGATCGGTCTCACCCTCGCCTGGTTCGCCGGCAGCACCTGGACGCAACTCCAACGCCATCAAGCCGAAGAGCTGGCGCGCCTCCGCCAGGAGGTGACCGAACTCCGCAAACAGTCCCCAGGCTTTACCGCCGCCGACCCGATCCCCCGCATCGGCCACCCCACCCCCGTCTTCCAAATCGGCGACCACATCGAGGTGACCGAAGGCCCCCACCGCGGCGACCACGGCACAATCGTCCCCAGCCCCGACTGGCTCAAACCCGGCTACGTCACCATAGACCTCACCCGCTCCCAAACCCGCGTCTACATGTCCACATCCCGCCTCGCACCCCTAGACACCTAATAGGATGTCTAACCCCCCGGTGCTTCCGCGCCGTCGCCTCCCACTAATTCCCCCGTCCGATGAGCAGCACCGCCGCCGGCGCGACGGCCGCAAGCCCGCCGGCGGCGGCTCACTTCATAGAGCCAATGCGACAGTAACGTCCATCATGGTAGATGCGACCAATTCCTAGTGGGCAGGTCGGCGCTCCTGCTCATGGCGCAACTGATCTTCTGACCTGATGGGAGGTAAAGTTGGCCCGCGGTCCGTTCTCTACGCGAAGTGTCGAGAGCTATATAGTTCCAATTCTCCTCACCGTTGCTCTAATTACGTGCTCCCAGCTCCTTAATCTGATAGAAGTTCGCTACTACCTCCCGGCCGCGGCCCTCGTGGCCGCACTCCTCGCCGGCACGTTCGGTATGCAATTCTTGGCCGCCAGACTCTCCCGTGCGACTGATCGTCAGGACCTCTTCAACCTCGTGTCGCGACTGGTGATGACGAACGGCATCAACAGTCCCGCCACGCTATCCGAGTCCGAGGTTTGCGCGATCGAGTCGGCCGCAAGCGAGGTCTGGATCTATGCATATGACCTAGCGTGGGAGGCGGACACCAGCCCATTCGCCAGAATTGTGCGAGAAAATGTCGCAAGAGGAGTCAAATATCGATACCTCGTGCCCGAAGATCGGGCTGTCATCAATCGTGTGAACCACATTCGGAAAGCCGTTGGAAGGCTGCGCAACGGAGGCTCGCTGGTCAAGTTTCGATGCTCCCAACGAGAACGCCTAATAACCCAATTCGGACTGGTCATCTACAACCCCAGCTTCCAGCATCGAGAGGACGGCGGCGAGGCGGCGAGCCACGAGACCATAGCGGTCTTCTTCCCCCACTATCGAGATGTCTCGGATGAAGCTAACCGACATGACGCCATCTTCCTGGCCATCAGAGGTGCCGCGACCTTGAAAATTCAAGAGGCCTTCTATCAGTACTGGATTGAAGCTAAGGAAATCGCCCGAGATTCAACAAAGATATAACCTCCATCGCGTTTGGGTAGACCGAGCATCAGCACTGTCAGTTGATCCGTCCGTCAAGGGCACGCGGCGGCGGCCTTGCTGCATGAGGTGGGTACTCGCCGGAAGGAACGCGCTCACAGGGGTCATCCGCTGGATGGAGCGCGGTACGTGCGGGAGCTGAGGGCGGCGAAGTGGTCGGCCGACTCGGGCACGAAGGGGCACGCGAGCGGAGGAGTGACGTCCACTTGGGATGGCTCGCAGGCGGTCACCTGCGGCGAGGAGCGGAGCGGGTGACGGGAATCGAACCCGCATGGCCAGCTTGGAAGGCTGGGGCTCTGCCATTGAGCTACACCCGCGTGCGCCGGTGTGCTGGCGCGCAAACAGGGTAGCGTGTCGCGCTAGGCTGTTGCGGCAGCACCTCGGTGGTGTGGCGGGCTGTAGCGCAGCTTGGTAGCGCATCCGCTTTGGGAGCGGAGGGTCGCAGGTTCAAATCCTGTCAGCCCGACCAAGAGTGGCCCCTGACCTGCGGGAACGCCGGCGGGTCGGGGAGTGGTCAGCTGGCCCGTCTCGGTTTCCATTTCAGTGAACCCGGCGCACCCCTTCGCGGCCGGTTCGGCGCAATCAGCGAATCACCGCTCGACTTTGTCCGTGGGGGAGCTCGCGCCTTGACTCGGTGGCGTTGCCTTGGCGACGGATGGTGACGGGTAGTGAGCAAATGGGCGGAGTTTTGGGGCGGAGGGTTGGGGGAGACGGGCTGCGATCACGTTCCGTAGAGTACTTCGGCCCTAGTGGGATCTGAAATGCCAGGTAGAGACCTGGGGCTGCATTTTGCAGATGACAATGTGTAACGCTGTTGGTGGTTGCGGCGAGTAGTCATCAAGGAGTTAGCTCCGCCTGTTCTGGAGAACGCAGCATGAGCAGCCCGGCCGCCTTCGGCACCGTTCGTGGGACGCGATTCGTTCCGGCTCGTCGTCGTGATAAGGATCTTCGGCGTCATCGGAGGGCGGTGCAGGGCGTTTCGACACGTGGACACCTGCCGGGTCCGGGGCCGGGCGAGAGAGGGAGCATGCGGGCAGAAACAGCGCAGCCGCGGGAACGACACGCGGATCCGGCCATTCGGTATGGCCACGATGCCATGGCCGGCACCAATGGGTCGAGGATCAGGCTGTTGCTGGTCGAGGATATGGACCTGTTGCGCACGGCCTTGGCCAGCCTGCTCTCCGAGGAGGCGGACATCGAGGTCGTGGCCGCGCTCAAGGATCACACGACGTTGACCAGGGTGGCGCTGCGGCTGCGGCCGGACGTCGTGGTGATGGACGTCGACCTGTCTCGCAGCGCGGGGTTGACCACGATCCGGGAGCTGCGCGGGCGGCTGCCGCAGACCCAGATCGTGGCGTTGACCGCGGCCAAGCCGTCCGGGCTGGTGCAGCGCCTGCTCGCCGCCGACGTGCTCGGTGCGGTCGACAAGACCGCCCCGGCCGAGCGGCTGCTCGAGGCCATCCGCGGCGCCGCGGCGGGCGAGCTGGTGGTCGACGCCAGCCTTGCCGTCGCCGCGCTCGCGGTCGAGCCCAACCCGCTCACCCCGCGGGAGCTGGATGTCCTGCGCCTGGCGGCCGAGGGGGCGGCCGGTCCGGAGATCGCCAAGCGGCTGCATCTGTCGCCGGGGACGGTGCGCAACTACCTGTCCAAGGTGATCTCCAAGACCGGAGCGCGGACCAGGGTCGACGCCGTGCGCATCGCTCGTGAGGCCGGCTGGATCTAACGGTGGAAACATCCGTCCACAGAGGACGAATGCAGTTCTTACGAATCGATTACCGGAAGCGGGAACGGTAAATCTCAACGGCCGGCGCCGACGAAAAGCAGGGTGCACCTCGATTGGCGCGCGTGCGCCGCTCGTCCAATTGGGTGACGCCACACCTGCACAAGGAGTCGATTCATCATGATGAATCCGAATGGTCGAAGTCGGGTTAGACACATTGCCGCAATAGCCGCCGCGCTCACCGTGCTTGGCGGCGCGACGGCGATGGCGGCGGCCGCTCCGAACTCCGCCGGCGCCTCGGCCGGAGTGAGCGCGACGATCACCCCGCCCGGCACGACCACCGGCCCAATAGGCACGACCACGACCGGCCCGACCACCACCACGATCACCACACCCACCACGACCACGACGATCCGGACCACCACGACCACCACGACGGTGCCGCCGCGGTGCACCGATCCCGGCCCGGCCGAGGGTGCCGAGCAGGGGCCGGACGACGAGCCCGCGGTCGCCAATTCCGGCGGATCCGCGGTCGACGACCAGCTCATCGACGTCGGCGGCCGGATCCTGGCCCTCGCCGACGCCAACGGCTACCCGGGGTTCAGCGGCGTGATCGCCGACCCGGACCAGGCCAGGCTCGGGCTGTACTGGTTGCCAGGCGAGCCGCTGCCGGCCGAGGTAGCGCAGATCGTCGCCGATCCCGGCCAGCCGATCGAGGTCGTGCGGTACGACGCGCCGTACTCCCGCGCCCACCTCGACCCGATCGCGACGGCGTTGCTGGAGAACGCGGCGCTGTCCGACCAGATGTGCGGTTTCCTGCACACCGTCAAGGTTCTCGAGGAGGGCACCGGGCTGGTCGCCGGCGTCGAGCCGTACGACGGCTCGTTCAATCCCGGGCAGGCGCAGCAACTGCTCACCGC
Organism: Actinophytocola sp.; assembly: GCF_035942955.1. Lineage (GTDB taxonomy): Bacteria > Actinomycetota > Actinomycetes > Mycobacteriales > Pseudonocardiaceae > DASYTH01. The sequence goes on from NZ_DASZCQ010000313.1 coordinate 20,721, forward strand.
CGCCGCCGGGGTGCCGGTCACCGTCGACGTGAGCCCGCAGAACGTCCTGGCCGGGCGGCTGGACGACACCGCGCCGTGGTTCGCCGGCGGCCGGATCACCGCGCCCGGATTCGGCCAGTGCTCGACCGGATTCGGGATCGTGGACGCGGGAACCCGGACGCGGGAGTACATGCTGACGGCACTGCACTGCTTCGCGCCGGGCACCCAGGTGCGCAACGGCGACGGAACCCGCATCCTCGGCCCGGTCGTCAACACCAGACCGCTGCAGGACTCGGAGCTGATCAGCGTCGCCCAGGCGGGGACGAGCACGTTCACCGGTGGTGTCGGTGGAGTCGGCGCGGCCGAGGGCAGCGTGGTGGTCCGCAACCCGGGCCGCAACGTCCGCAACACCACGGTGGCGTGCACGTCCGGGGCGTCGACCGGAGAGAACTGCGCGCTCAACGTGATCGCCACCAACGTCAGGGAGATCCTCCGGTTCGTCCAAATAGGACCGTTCGGCCGGCGCATCGTCCGGGACGTGGTGGTCAAGGCGGGCATGGTCGACGCCACCTCGACCGTGGTCCGGCGCAACGGGCAGCTGGCGGTCGCGGTCGGCCAGGGTGACAGCGGCGGGCCGGTGCTGACCGACTCCAGCCGGGACCGGCTGGCACTCGGGATCATCTCCTCGCTCGACCCGCGCGCTCTCGTCTCGTGTGGACTGTTCGCCGCACCACGGAAGCTGTGCGCCTCGACGGTGCGCTACGCCGACATCAACGTGCTGCTCAACACCTACGTGGCCGCACTGCGCTGACGGTCCACCGGCCGCGTCGACCCTGCCGACCCACCGCGGGCCGGTAGGGTCGGCGCGGAGCGAGGAACGGGGGCGTGGATGCAGCGACTGAACATCTCGTCCGGTGGGGCGTTCGAGGCGGTGTACGGGTACAGCCGCGCCGTGCGGGTGGGGGAGCACATCCACGTGTCCGGCACGACGGCGCGCGATCCGTACCTCGACGGATGCGACGCGTACCAGCAGTCCAAGGCGATTCTGGAGATCATCGAGCTGGCCCTTGCCGACGCCGGGTCGAGCCTGGAGGCGGTCGTGCGGACGGTGGCCTACGTGACCGACATGGCCGACGCCGCGCTGGTCGCAAGGGCGCACCGGGAGGCGTTCGGCGACGTGCTGCCGGCGGCGACCCTGGTCGGGGTGTCGGCGCTGATCGATCCGCGGATGAGGGTGGAGATCGAGGCCTACGCGATCGAGCCCGCGGCGTAGCGGTCCGGCTCGGGCGACCAGTCCCGGGCGCGGGTCAGCTCGATCCTGTTCTCGTCGTGCACGGTGAGCAGCGTGCCGTCCGCGCCGGCCACGGAGAAACCGAGCGGGCGCCCGGCGATCGCGATCTCGTCGGCCACGGCCATGGTGGTCAGGTCCACGACGCAGATCCGGCCGTTCTCGCCGCTCCACGACGCGTAGCCGCCCGGCAGCAGCTGGACGTCCATCCCGCCCAGGTCGTGCTCGCCGACCGGCGACCAGGCCAGCCGGCCGAGCACGGCTCCACCCGGCCAGGAGACCCGCACCAGGTCGTCGCGGCCGGGGGCGAGAAACCAGTCTCCGGCCGGGCCGAACAGCGCGGGGCCGCGGTCGTCGCAGGGCAGCCGCTCGGTCCGGACGGCGACCCCGTCGAACGAGACGAGCCAGGACCGCGCGCCGTCGCGGCCCGCGGCGATCCACAGCACCATGGAGTCGCTGGCGGGATGATCGAACAGCAGGGTGCCGGAGTCCCCGAACGGGTCCGGCACCAGGGCCCGGTGCACGGCCGACCCGGTCCAGACCTCCACCGCCACCTCGGGTCCGGAGCTGGCGGCGAACCACAGGTCGCGGGCGGGGGAGCGCCAGCGGCAGGCGCCCTCGCCGGTCACCGCCGCCGAGCGGGGCGCGTCCGGGCTGCCGATCCGCAGCTCACCGCCCGAGATCCAGGCCCAGGAGGCGCCGTCGTCGGCCAGCGCGACGTCGACGAGGTCGTCGCCGAGCTCGACCCGGTCGAGGATCTCCAGCGCGCCGCTCAGGACGGTGGCCGAGCCCTGCTCCGCGGCGGCGACGAAGCCGCCGCGCCAGGTCCGCACGTGATAGGGGCGATGGTCGAGGGTGACCGTCGCACTCGAAAACACCTCACGTATCGACACGCGGGACGAGCCTCCTTGGTCCGGGCCGGGCGGGCCAGCCTAGACTCAATGTTCGTCCCGCGGACCGTATCCCGTCGGGTCATCACCCATGCACTTCCGCACGAGGAGATCACGTTGAAGAGCACCGTCGAGCACCTCAGCCCGACGCGGGTCCGGATCAACGTCGAGGTGCCGTTCGACGAGCTCAAACCGAACTTCGACCGCGCCTACCGCAAGCTCGCGCAGCAGATCCGCATCCCCGGCTTCCGCCCGGGCAAGGCGCCGGCCAGGGTCATCGAGTCCCGCATCGGCCGCGCGCCCATCCTCGACGAGGTGGTCAACGAGGCCATCCCGACCAAGTACATGGAGGCGGTCACCACCAGCGAGCTGCGCGCCATCGGCCGCCCGGACATCGAGGTCACCAAGATCGAGGACGGCGACCACGTGGCGTTCACCGCCGAGGTGGACATCCGGCCCGACATCGACCTCCCGGACTTCGGCGACCTGTCCGTCGCGGTCGACGAGGTCGAGGTCACCGAGGAGGAGGTGCTCGAGCAGCTCGACGAGCTGCGGGCCCGGTTCGGCACGCTGACCGGCGCCAACCGCCCGGCCCAGACCGGCGACTTCGTCTCGGTCGACCTCACCGCCACGGTCGACGGCGAGGAGGTCGAGGACGCCAAGACCACCGGCCTGTCCTACGAGGTGGGCTCCGGCAACCTGGTCGAGGGCATCGACGAGGCGATCGTCGGCGCCGAGGCGGGGGAGTCGCGCACGTTCACCACCAAGCTGCTCGCCGGCGAGCACGCCGGGAAGGACGCCGAGGTCACGGTCACCGTGCAGTCGGTCAAGGTGCGCGAGCTGCCCGAGGCCGACGACGAGTTCGCCGGGATGGCCAGCGAGTTCGACACCATCGACGAGCTCATGGCCGACCTGCGCGAGCGGCTGCGCCGGGTCAAGCGCATGCAGCAGGGCGTGCAGGCCAGGGACAAGGTGCTCGAGGCGCTGCTTGAGCGCACCGAGGTGCCGCTGCCCGAGGCGGTCCTCGAGGCCGAGGTCGAGTCCCGCAAGCACGACGCGGTGCACGCGTTCGACCACGACGAGGAGCGCCTCGCCGAGTTTCTCAAGTCGCAGGACAAGACCACCGAGGAGTTCGACGCCGAGGTGCGCGCCGACGCGGAGCGGTCGGTCAAGACGCAGCTCGTGCTGGACTCCATCGCGGAGAAGGAGAACGTCGGGGTCAACGACAACGAGCTGACCGAACGGATCATCTACCAGGCCCAGCGGTTCGGCATCAGCCCGGACGAGTACGTCAAGCGGGCCCAGGAGTCCGGGCAGCTCGGCGCCATCTTTGCCGATGTCCGCCGGGGAAAGGCGCTGGCCACGGTCGTGCGCCGGGCCACGGTGACCGACGCGGCCGGCAACGCCGTCGACCTCGAGGAGCTGTTCGGCCGGGTCGAGGAGCCGGCGGAGCAGCCCCCGGTTGAGGAGGCGCCGGCCGCCGAGATCGCCGAGGACGAGGCCGCGGTGGGTGAGGGTGCGGCCAACAAGTAGTGACGCTCTGAGCGAACGGGGCTGGTGTCGACCACTCGGCGCCGTCCACCTTAGTTAATGTCGATTGCGTGACATCAGCGCAGGAACCTGGGAGAAGGCAGACAAACGTGGGTGCGCACCTCGCCCCGGTGATGCGGTCGGCGACCGCGGGGCTGACCTTGAACGACTCGGTGTACGAGCGGCTGCTCAGGGAGCGCATCGTCTTCCTCGGCTCCGAGGTCGACGACGAGATCGCCAACCGGATCACCGCGCAGCTGCTGCTGCTGGCGGCCGAGGATCCGGAGAAGGACATCACCTTCTACATCAACTCGCCGGGCGGCTCGGTCACCGCCGGCATGGCGATCTACGACACGATGCAGCTCGTCGAGCCCGACGTGCAGACCTGGGCGATGGGCCTGGCCGCGTCGATGGGCCAGTTCCTACTCTCCTCCGGCACGCCCGGCAAGCGTTACGCCCTGCCGCATGCGCGGATCATGATGCACCAGCCCTCCGCCGGCATCGGGGGCACCGCGTCGGACATCGCCATCCGGGCCGAGGTCTACGCGAAGTGGAAGCTGGAGATGGCCCAGATCACCGCGCAGCAGACCGGTCAGCCGCTCGAGAAGGTCACCGCGGACGCCGACCGCGACGCCTGGTTCACCGCGGAGGAGGCCCGTGAGTACGGCTTCATCGACCACGTGGTCACCCGGGCGAACCAGACCCCCAACAGCAACTGACGGCCAGTACCGACAGGAGATCTCCCGTGAGCGACCTTCACCTCCCGCAGTCCCGGTACGTGCTGCCGTCCTTCGTCGAGCGGACCAGCTACGGGGTCAAGGAGTCCAACCCCTACAACAAGCTGTTCGAGGAGCGGATCATCTTCGTCGGCGTGCAAATCGACGACGCCTCCGCCAACGACGTGATGGCCCAGCTGCTCTACCTGGAGTCGGTCGACCCGGACCGGGACATCATCATGTACATCAACTCGCCGGGCGGCTCGTTCACCTCGCTCATGGCGATCTACGACACGATGCAGTTCGCCCGGCCCGACGTGCAGACCTACTGCCTCGGCCAGGCCGCCTCCGCGGCCGCGGTGCTGCTGTCCGCCGGCACCCCCGGCAAGCGGTACGCGCTGCCCAACTCCCGGATCCTGATCCACCAGCCGTCCATGGAGGGCGCCTACGGCCAGGTGTCCGACCTGGAGATCCAGGCCAACGAGATCCAGCGGGTCCGCCGGCTCATGGAGTCCACGCTTGCCAGGCACACCAACAAGTCGCCCGACGAGATCCGCGCCGACATCGAGCGGGACAAGATCCTGACCGCCGAGGAGGCGAAGGAGTACGGGATCGTCGACGAAGTGCTGGCGTACCGGAAGCTGTCCGCGGTGAAGAACTGATCTCCCCGGGCTGGTGGTCGGCATGAAGCGTGCGGAATGCCGGGCGAGGGAGTTGGCCCATCGCGACGAGGGGCGTGAGCGGAGCTTGCGGAGCGAACCATCCGATGCTCCTGCGGCTCCGAGGAACGAGGAGACGCAGGCTTGGCGGAGCCTGCGGAGCGAACCATCCGATGCTCAGGCTTGGCGGAGCTTGCGGAGTGAACCATTCAATACTCCGGCCCCTCCGAGGAACGAGGAGAGGCCGGCTTGGCCGAGGAACGAGGTCTGCCCGAGGAGCGGTCCGGTGGCCCAGCACCTGAGGCGACCCACGACCACGGCCAACTCTCCCGAGCTGGAGGGCACGGCATGAAACCACCTGATCGGCCTAATCCGGCCACTCGCCGCTCAGGTTCTCCCGCTGAGCGGGGGTTGGCAGGTACCGTCAAGGGCAACGGGCACTACTGGGCCTTCAGAGTTCTGAGCGACACTGGAGCTCGGAGGTCAAGCCCGGCCATACAGCCAGGCGTGCTCCCCGGCACGCCGGAGGGGACAGAGGTCAGCGGTCATGGCACGTATCGGTGACGGCGGAGACCTGCTGAAATGCTCTTTCTGCGGGAAGAGCCAGAAGCAGGTGAAGAAGCTCATCGCCGGCCCCGGCGTGTACATCTGCGACGAGTGCATCGACCTGTGCAACGAGATCATCGAGGAGGAGCTCGCCGAGGCCGGCGACGTCAAGCTCGATGAGCTGCCCAAACCCTCCGAGATCCACGACTTCCTGAACCAGTATGTGATCGGCCAGGACGACGCCAAGCGCACGCTCGCGGTGGCCGTCTACAACCACTACAAGCGCATACAGGCAGGTGACCGCACCCGTCCCGAGGGCAGGGAGAGCCGCGAGTCGCACGAGACCGTCGAGCTGTCCAAGTCCAACATCCTGATGCTCGGCCCCACCGGCTGCGGCAAGACCTACCTGGCCCAGACGCTCGCGAAATTGCTCAATGTGCCGTTCGCCATCGCCGACGCCACCGCGCTGACCGAGGCCGGCTACGTCGGCGAGGACGTCGAGAACATCCTGCTCAAGCTCATCCAGGCGGCCGACTACGACGTCAAGCGGGCCGAGACCGGCATCATCTACATCGACGTGGTCGACAAGATCGCTCGCAAGAGCGAGAACCCCTCGATCACCAGGGACGTCTCCGGCGAGGGCGTGCAGCAGGCGCTGCTGAAGATCCTCGAGGGCACCACGGCGAGCGTTCCGCCGCAGGGCGGCCGCAAGCACCCGCACCAGGAGTTCATCCAGATCGACACGACGAACGTGCTGTTCATCGTGGCCGGCGCGTTCGCCGGGCTGGAGAAGATCATCCAGGACCGGTGCGGCAAGCGCGGCCTCGGCTTCGGCGCCGAGATCCGCTCCAAGGCCGAGATCGACACCACCGACCTGTTCGCCGACACCATGCCCGAGGATCTGATCAAGTTCGGGCTGATCCCGGAGTTCATCGGCCGTCTCCCGGTGGTCGCCAGCGTCACCAACCTCGACAAGACCTCCCTGGTCAAGATTCTCACCGATCCGCGCAACGCCCTGGTCAAGCAGTACCAGAAGCTGTTCGAGATGGACGGGGTCGAGCTGGAGTTCACCGCCGCCGCCCTGGACGCGGTCGCCGACCAGGCCATTTTGCGCGGCACCGGGGCACGCGGCCTGCGCGCGATCATGGAGGAAGTGCTCCAGCCGATCATGTACGACATCCCGAGCCGCAGTGACGTGGCCAAGGTCGTGATCACGGAGCAGACGGTGCGGGAGAACGTGAACCCGACGATCGTGGCGCGGCAGCCGTCGCGGCGGGAGCGCAGGGAGAAGTCCGCGTAGGGGGAGTGTGCTCGCGGAAAGCGCTCGCCAAAGTACGCAGATTTGTGTTTCTGGGGGCCAAGCCCCCAGACCCCCGGCCGGGGACTCCGCCCCCGGACCCCCGACGGTCCTGCAGCCGACCGAGCCCCGCGCGTGGTAGGCATTTGCCATGGCGTCGTCCGACCGAGCCGAGGTTATCTCGCGTGCGGACTTGCCCTATGTGCTGCTCGTACACGGGCATACGGGGTCGGGACCGCGGCATTGGCAGAGCTGGCTGGCCGGGGAGCTGGGGCGGGCCGGTGGGATCGTCGACGTTCCGCAGTTCGCTGAGCCCGATCATCCCAACCTCGAGGTGTGGCTGAGCGAGCTGACCCATCACTTGGAGGCCGCGCCCGATGCGACCGAGCGGGTGGTTCTGGCCCACTCGTGCGGGGCGCTGCTGTGGCTGCACCATGCGGCTCGGCTGGCGGGTGCGCATGAGGAGGCGCGGCTGCGGTTCGACCGGGTGTTGTTGGTGGCGCCGCCGGGGCCGAGGTGGCATGAGCCGGACGTGCACGGGTTCACCCCGGTGCCGCTCGACGCCGGTGGGGTGCGGCGGGCGGCGGCGTGGACTCAGCTGGTGGTCGGGGACAACGACGAGGCGTGCTCGGTGGACGAGGCCGTGGACATGGCGGCGGCGTTGAAGATCGATCTTGACGTGATCCCGGGTGGGGCGCACCTGGACGCCGAGGCGGGTTACGGGCCCTGGCCGGCGGTGCTGGATTGGATGTCCGATCGGCATACGCGATTGGTGCCGGCGTAGACGTTCATGGTCTCGCCGCGGAGGAAGCCGATGAGGGTGATGCCCTGCTCGTCTGCGAGGTCGACGGCGAGCGAGGAGGGGGCGGACACCGCGGCCAGGATGGGGATGCCGGCCATGGCGGCCTTCTGGACCAGCTCGAAGGAGGCGCGGCCGGAGACCATAAGGACCGTGGCGGACAGGGGGACGCGGGCATTGAGCAGGGCCCAGCCGAGGGCCTTGTCGACGGCGTTGTGGCGGCCGACGTCCTCGCGGACCACGAGGGGTGAACCGGCCACCGTGAACAGGCCGGCGGCGTGCAGGCCGCCGGTGCTGGCGAAGACCCGCTGGCGGTCGCGGAGGATGTCGGGGAGGGCGGCCAGAACCCGCGGGGTGATCGTGCAGGGGTCGGCGGCGGGGGAGAAGCGGGTCTTGAGGCGGACGGCGTCGAGGGCGGCCTTGCCGCAGACGCCGCAGGAGGACGTGGTGTAGAAGTTGCGCTCGACGCCGGGATCGGGCGGGGGGACGCCCTCGGCGAGCGCGAGGTCGAGGACGTTGTAGGTGTGGTGGCCGTCGGCGTCGACGCTGTCGCAGTAGCGGGCGGTGCGCACGTCGGCGGGGGCGCCGATGACGCCCTCGGTGAGCAGGAAGCCGTGGGCCAGCTCGACGTCGTGGCCGGGGGTGCGCATGGTGACGGCGAGGGCGCGGCCATCCACCCGGATCTCCAGCGGCTCCTCGGCGGCGAGGGCGTCCGGGCGGTGGTGCTCGCCGTGCGCGGACAGCCGCAGCACGGGTCGGCGCACCGTCACGCGTCCCATGGCCACCAGCGTACGGAGTGGGGAGCCGGAACCGTTGGGCAACCTTTGCTCGTGGTTGGGCGACCGCTCATCGAGCGAACCGGGATCCTACATGGCATACACCATTATGTTGACATCTTGACAAGCGGTGCGGGGCTGGCGATCCGCAGGGTGGTCGCCAGCCGGAGGGGATCTAAGGGGTCCTTTAGCAAGAACTCTTGCTAAAGGACCCCTTAGCAAGATATGTTGCTATGCATGCCGGGGAAGCCGCGTAAGACGATCACCGACGCCAAGGAGCTGCGAGCGCTGGCGCATCCACTGCGCATGCGCCTGCTGCAACTGATCAGCCAGGACGGGCCGCTCACCGCGACGCAGTGCGCCAGGGCGGTGGGCGAGAGCGTGGCCAACTGCTCGTATCACATCAACACGCTCGCCAAGTACGGCTATGTGGAGCAGGCCGACGGCGGGCAGGGCCGGGAGAAGCCCTGGCAGGCCGTGTACGAGGGGCACAGCTTCTCCGACGTCGGCGTGGACGAGGAGACGGCGCTCGCCGGCGAGGCGATGAGCGAGGCATTCATCCAGGTCGCCTTCGACCGGACGCGTGAGGGGATGCGAGCCCTGAGCCTCGAGCCGGACGAGTGGCGCGAGGCCGTCGGCCTGTCCGACTGCAGCGAATGGCTGACCGCGGCGGAGACGGCGGCGGTGCGCGAGGAGATCCAGGAGATCCTGCGGCGGCACAAGAACCGCCGGGATGATCCGTCTGCGCGGCCGGAAGGCGCGCGGCCCGTGTACTTCTTCCTGTCCACGATGGTCGATCGACCCGTCGAGCGCGCCTAGTCCCCAGCAATTCCTTGCCAGGCCGCCGGTCCGGCGGCCGGTTCCCGCCTACCCGGAATCGGAGTGTGTCATGGACCAGTTGAGCGCCCACCTCATCGCCACCATCCGGCGCGAGGAGTACCTGCGCGAGGCCGCCAACGAGCGGCTGGTGCGCCGGGCTCGGCGGGAGCGGTGCGACGATCGGCGGACCGAGCCGGGGCCGGCCCGCCGGCACCGCGAGGCTCCGCGGCCGGCCATCGCCTAGCAGTGTTTGATGACTCGGGCAAGGCCGCCGGTCGCCTTCGGCGAGCGGCCCGGGGTCGGGTTGCGTGATGGGTTGCGGGCCGGGGTGGTTGGTTGACGACGCCTGCGGGCAGGGGGCTCGTTCCCCGCCCCTGTCCTGGCCGTCATGTGGCGGCCGCCCTGGCCCGAGATCGGCCGACCTCGGCGGACCGTCGAACATCCCTTAGCGTGGCCGCATGACCGAACGCTATGACGTGGTGGTGGTCGGCGGCGGGCACAACGCGCTGGTCGCCGCCGCCTACCTGGCCAGGGCCGGCCGCTCGGTGCGGATCCTCGAGCGGGCGGACGAACCCGGCGGAGCGGCGGTGAGCGCGCGGGCGTTCCCCGGCGTGCCGGCCCGGCTGTCCCGCTACTCCTACCTGGTCAGCCTGCTGCCCTCGACCATCGTGGCCGACCTGGGGCTGCGCATCTCGCTGGCGTCGCGGGCGGTCTCGTCGTACACCCCGGCGATCCGCGACGGTCGCCCGGTCGGCCTGCTGGTCGAGCGGGAGCCGGGCGCGGCCACCGCGGCGTCGTTCCGCGCGCTGACCGGGTCGGACGCCGAGCTTCGGCGCTGGACCGAGTGGTACGCAGACCTTGCGGGCATGGCCGGGATCGTGGCGCCCACGCTGCTGGAACCGTTGCCCGGCAAGGAGGAGCTACGCGCCAAGGTGGCCGCGGACCGGCTGTGGGAGCGGGTGTTCGAGCGGCCGATCGGCGAGGCGATCGCCGAGCTGTTCGCCGACGACCTGGTGCGCGGCGTGGTGGCCACCGACGCGCTGATCGGAACGCACACCTCGCTGCACGCGCCGGACCTGCTGGCCAACCGGTGCTTCCTGTACCACCTGATCGGCAACGGCACGGGGGAGTGGCGGGTGCCGGTCGGCGGCATGGGCGCGGTGACCGCGGAGCTGATCCGGGCCGCCCGGGAGGCCGGGGTGGTCATCACGACCGGCGCGGACGTCACCCGGGTCGAGGTCGACGGGCACGCCGGCGAGGTCGGCTACGTGGCCGGCGACCGGGAGCACACCGTTGCGGCACGGCATGTTCTGGCCGGGGTGGCGCCGCGGGTGCTGGACCGGCTGCGCGGCCGCGAGCCGTCCGGGCCGGCGCCGGTCGGGTGCCAGCTGAAGATCAATGTGCTGCTCACCCGGCTGCCCCGGCTGCGCAGCGGCGTGGATCCCCGGCAGGCCTTCGCCGGCACGTTCCATCTGGACGAGTCCTATTCGGAGCTGGAGAACGCCTACCGGGCAAGCCTGTCCGGGGCCGTGCCGGAGTTCCCGCCGGGCGAGACGTACTGCCACACGCTCACCGACCAGTCTATTGTGGACTCCGAGTTGGCCGCGAAGGGTTGGCACACCTTGACGTTGTTCGGCCTGCACCTGCCGGCCGGACTGTTCGCGTCGGACAACGACGGCATGCGTGCGGACCTTGTCGAGCGGTACCTGGCCGGGCTCAACCGGCATCTGGCCGAGCCCATCCAGGACTGCCTTGCCACCGACGCCGACGGCCGGCCCTGCCTCGAGGCCCGCACCCCGCTCGATCTCGAGGCGGAGCTGGGCCTGCCGGGCGGCCACATCTTCCACGGGGACCTGGACTGGCCGTTCGCCGAGGGCGAGCCGGGCGGCTGGGGAGTGGAGACCGACGCGGCCAACCTGTTCGTCTGCGGGGCCGGGGCCCGGCGGGGCGGCGGGGTGAGCGGGATCGGCGGTCACAACGCCGCGATGGCCGTGCTCGGCCGCGGCCGTTAGCGCTCGGCCAGCCGGGCGATCAGCGCGCGCTTGGCGGAGTGCACGTGATCTTCGGCGATCTTGGCCAACTCCGTGACATCGCGCTGCCGCACCATGGTCGCGATCTGCCGATGCTCGGTCACCAGCCGCGAGCGGTAGTCCTCGTCGCCGAGCCGGATGCGGGACAGCTGGAACAGGTAGACCTGGGAGCGCAACGCCTGCCACGCGTCGAGCAGCCGGCGATTGCCTGCCGCGACGTAGATCTGGTCGTGGAAGTCGATGTCCAGCGCGAGCAGCGTCGGTCCGTCCGCGCCGGCGTTCGCCTGGGTGGCCATGGCGTCGACGATCCGGTCCAGCCGGTCGTGCACCTCCGCGCCGGCGTGCTCGGCCGCGGTGCAGGTGGCCAGCCGCTCGAGGGCGGCGCGGACGGAGTAGACCTCGTCGATGTCGGTGACGGTCAGCTCGATCACCCGCGTGCCGCGGTGCCATGCGCTCTGCAGCAGGCCTTCGCGCTCGAGCAGGGCAAGCCCCTCGCGGACCGAGCCGCGGCTCACGTCCAGCGCCTCGGCCAGTTCGACCTCACGTAACGCGGCACCGGGTGCGAACAGCCCGGCGAAGATCGCCTCGCGGATCCGGTCGGCGGCCTCTTCGGCAAGGCCGCGCCGTTGGGCCTTGCCGAGGGATTTGGGCAGCGTCACCAGCACACCTTAACGTCGTCTGACCTATGTCGACATCCGGACAACGTAGACTGAAGCGGCAGCGGAATCACTCTGGAGAGGAGACCGGCGATGAGCGCTGGCGCCGATCGGCCGAGCTTTCACCTTGCCATCCCCGTCGACGACATCGCACGAGCACGAGAGTTCTACGGGGGCGTGCTCGGCCTGCCCGAGGGCCGCTCCGCCGATGCCTGGGTGGACTGGAACTTCTACGGCCATCAGCTCGTGACGCACCGGGCGCCCGCACGCGAGCGGGCCGACGCCGGGCACAACGAGGTCGACGGGCACGACGTTCCGGTGCCGCACTTCGGGCTCCTTCTGTCCACCGAGGACTTTCACGCGCTGGCCGAACGGCTCAAGTCGGCCGGCGTCCGGTTCGTGATCGAGCCGTACCTGCGCTTCGCCGGCGAGCCGGGGGAGCAGTGGACGATGTTCCTGCGCGACCCGGCCGGCAACGCGCTGGAGTTCAAGTCCTTTGCCGATGAGTCCCAGGTTTTCGCCGCATGAGCAGGTCCGTTTTGGTCACTGGCGCCTCCCGGGGAATCGGCCGGGCCATCGCCACCGCGTTCGCGACGGCCGGGGATCGGGTGGCCGTACATTACTCGGCCGGCCGGGCAGATGCCGAGGATACGCTCGCCGGCCTGCCGGGCACCGGCCACCATCTGGTTGCGGGAGACCTGGCCGACCCGGACGCCGCCGAGCGGATCGTCCGGACCGTTGTGGACACCGCGGGCGGGGTGGACGTGCTGATCAACAACGCGGCCGTGGCCACGTCCGTCGAGACCTACCATCCCGTCGCCAAAACGTCCTATGTGGACTGGGTGCGGATCTGGCGGCAGGCTATCGACGTGAACCTGCTCGGCGCGGCCAACGTGAGCTACTGGGCGGCCCGGCACATGATCGACCACGGCCGCGGCGGGCGGATCGTCAACGTCGGCTCGCGCGGCGCGTACCGCGGGGAGCCGGCCAACCCGGCCTACGGTGCGAGCAAGGCGGGGCTGCACGCGCTTGGCCAGTCGCTGGCGGTCTCCCTTGCGCCGTACGGGATCGCGGTCACCTCGGTGGCGCCCGGGTTCGTGCGCACGGACCGGCAGCGGGGCACGCTCGGCGGGCCGGAGGGTGACCGGGTGCGGGCGCAGAGCCCGTTCAACCGGGTCGGTGAGCCGGAGGAGGTGGCCGCGGCCGTGCTCTACCTCGCCTCCGCCGATGCGCAGTGGGCGTCGGGCGCGGTGCTCGACCTCAACGGGGCGTCGCACCTGCGCTAGGTGTCACGACGTTAGGCGGCCAGCTGCTCCTTGACCTGAGCCAGGGTCGGGTTGGTCAGCGCCGTGCCGTTGGGGAAGTGCACCGTCGGCACCGTGCGGTTGCCGCCGTTGACGCGCATCACGAACTCGGCGGCGGCCGGGCTGCGCTCGATGTCGACCTCGACGTAGGGGATGCCGTCCCGGTCGAGCTGTGCCTTCAGCCGCCGGCAGTACCCGCACCAGGTGGTGGAGTACATGGTCACAGTCTTCGGTGCCTCGCTCACGCTCGGCACAACGCCCTGCCGGCGCCAAACATGCCCGAGGTGATGGCCATCACAGGGGTTCCCGGCCAGGATGGTGTGGTGCGCGAGGAGGTCGAGGCCGTCCGGGCGGTGTGGGACGCCGTGAGCCGGGACGGGGGCCGGGCGTGCGGCCTCGATGTCGCTGCGGATGCGTACAACGCCATGCAGGCCGCCTGGTTCGACGAGCTCGGCGTGTACCTCGCCGCCGGGGAACCCGATGGCCAGTAACGACTACCGGCAGGTGACCACGGTCGTGCAGCGGCTGGGGGAGCTGGTCGCGCTGCTCAACCCGGTTCGGCTGGTGATGGTCGTTGCCGAGGTCGTCAAGGCGATCGCGGTGCCCCCGCCCGGAGATCCGCGCGCGCTGCTGGCCCTGGCGGCCGCCTATCGCGACGCGGCCGGCGCGCTGCGATCGGCCGGCGTGGACCGCGCCCCGCGGGCGTTCGGCGACGCGGCCGACGCGCTCGTCGAGCTGGCCGCCGCCGTGCGCGACCAGCAGAACCGGCACGCCGCGCTGCACAAGGCGCTGGACGCCGCGAGCTACGACCTGATGCACGTCGGCGACGTGCCGATGCTCGATCCGACCGCCCTTGACGACGTGCTGAGCGCGATCACCGAGCTGATCACGGGCTGCGTCGACGTGTACACCGCCAGCCTCGGCGCCGCCGACCGGGCCGCAAGCCGGTTCGCCGACCTCACCGGCCGGGCCCGGGCGGCGGCCGCGGTGTCCGGTGGGTTCACCCCCGCCGAGGCGGTGCGGCTGGCCGGGCTGACGGTGTCCGTGCCGGGCATCGGTGACGGCTACGACGACGGGATCCTCGGCCCGGCCCAGCTCCGGCTCGCCGGCCGGCGGCGCGGCGAGCTGAGCCCGCCCGAGCGCGCCGCGCTGACCGCCCTGCTGGATCGGGCCGGCTCCGACGTCGAGCGCGCCTGGCTGTACAAGGCGCTCGCGGCCGGGCACGGGCTGGCGGAGCTGACCGGGTTCGCCGACACGATCCGCGGCCGGGACGCGGCCTGGCTCGACGCGCACCTGTCGCTGATCGGCCGGGGCGGCGCAGGCGAGCAGGACCGGCTCAACATCGACATCCGCCAGTACGAGGCCACGACCTGCGGCACCACCTGCCTGATCGTGGCGAGGGCCGAGGCGGACCCGCGCTACGCGCTGTCGCTGACCCGCGACGACCTCGCGGCCGCCTTCACCGCCGAGCGCGCCAGGGTGCACGACGAGACCAACCGGCTGTGGCCGGAGGCGCTTGGCACCCTGCCGGCGGGCATGGCCGGTTACCTCAGCACGCACACCGCCACCCGGTACGACTGGTACGCGGTGGACGACACCGACCACCGGGAGATCTCCGCGACCCTGCGCGAGGTGGTGACCGCCGCGGACCGGGGACACCCGGTGCCGGTCCTCGTGGGCGGCCCGATCCCGCGGCACTACGTCCTCGTCGTCGGCCACTCCGGCACCGATGTGTTGATCTTCGAGCCGACCCGCGGGCAGACCCTGCGGGTGCCGGAGCGGGATTTCCTGGACGGCCGGCTGACCGACACGGCCGGCTTCGACCACGTCCAGGCCGTCGTCGTGCCCGGCTAGCTCGCGCAGCCGCTGGTGGGCGGCAGGGGACCGGTCGGGTCGAAGTAGACGCCGCGGTCCCGGCCGTGCGCCTCGGTATGGGTGGGATCGGTGAACGCCGGCGCGAGGAACCCCTTGCGGTAGGCGTCGCAGGCGATCGAATAGGCGTAGCCCGCGGTCTTGTCGTACCACCAGCCCTGGCTGCCCCGTGCCCACCGGTCGCCGACGCGCAGGATGTAGTCGACCTCGGCGCGCACCACGACCAGGATGTCCATCGGGTCGACGATCTTCTCCGGCCGGTCGGTGTGGAACGCGTACACGAACACGTAGTTGGTGTGCACCACCAGCTCGCCCTCGCCGCCCGCGCGGACCGTCATCCGGCCGTTCACCTTGGGCTCGACCGGAAGCAGCCGCGTGCCGGCCGCGACCATGCTGACCAGCGACTGCGCCTCGGCCTCGTGGCCGGAGCCGAACAGCGGCTCGAGCTGCCGGCGGGCGTCCGGGGCGAGCGCGGCGAGGAACGCCCCGGGGTCGTGGTCGACGACAAGGCGGGGATCCAGCCGGCTGGCCACCAGCACGTCGCGCACGTCCCGCAGGGCGGCGGCGACCCGCTCGGCGGAGAACTCGCCGACCCGCTGCGCCGGCGGCAGCACGATCCCGGCCGCGCCGTCCGACCAGTCCGCCGCCGGGGTCTTCGCGAACGGCCGGCTCAGGTCCAGCACCAGCGCCGCCGGCTCGGTCGGCTCGGGCCCCGGCGCCTGCGCGCCGTCGGCCGCCGCCCCGTCGAACAGGCCGATGCGGAACAGCAGGACCAGCACCAGCGCCACGGCGACCAGCCCGACCGAGCCCACCAGCCAGCGCTCCCTGCGCCGCCGCCGCACGCTGCGCAGCAGCTCACGGACGTCGGCGTGCGCCGCGCGCTCGACTCGGCTCTCCCACTCGGCGTCGCGTGACTCGAGGTGGGCGCCCGATTGACTGTGGTCCACCGGCTCCCGGTCTCCTAGTGCGGCCCCAGCCCACCCGGCGAGGTGCGTTCTGGCCTGGTGTCCCCCTCATCGATCGAGCGAACTCCGGTGTTAACAACGGGTAGGCCGCCCGGCGCAACCCGGTACGTCGCCCGCCCCCTAACGGCCGTCCCCTGGTCGGGTCAACCGACCCCAGCGCGTCGCCACCCACCCCGAATACGTTGCCCCCACTGGGCAAACGCCCAGGATGCGAACAAGCCGGGATCCCGCCCGGCATGGTCAGGTGAGGTGTGGGCCGGCGATGTCACGGGATTGGCTGAACCCGGGATGATCAACCCGGTGCGCCTGAATTGGTTCGCGGGCGGTTCGTAGACTTCGGGGTGTGACCGACAACCCTTCGCGTGCGACCAACGATCTTCCTCCGGCGTGGCAACCGGCCGCGGTCGAGGCGGAGTTGTACCAGCGCTGGGTGGACGCCGGTTACTTCACCGCGGACGCGGCCAGTGCGAAGCCGGCGTTCTGCATCGTGATCCCGCCGCCGAACGTGACCGGCAGCCTGCACATGGGGCACGCGCTCGAGCACTCGCTGATGGACGCGCTGACCAGGCGGCGCCGGATGCAGGGGTACGAGGTGCTGTGGCTGCCCGGCATGGATCATGCCGGCATCGCCACCCAGAACGTGGTCGAGCGGGAGCTTGCCGGCGAGGGGCGGTCCCGGCACGATCTCGGCCGGGAGGCCTTCGTCGAGCGGGTGTGGCGGTGGAAGGCCGAGTCCGGCGGCATGATCCTCAACCAGATGCGCCGCCTCGGCGACGGCGTGGACTGGTCCCGCGAGCGGTTCACGATGGACGCCGGGCTGTCCCGGGCGGTCCAGACCATCTTCAAGCGGCTGTACGAGGACGGGCTGATCTACCGGGCCGAGCGGATCATCAACTGGTGCCCGCGCTGCCACACGGCGCTGTCGGACATCGAGGTCGAGCACTCAGACGACGAGGGTGAGCTGATCTCGGTGCGGTACGGCGACGGGGACGGCGCCATCGTCGTGGCCACCACCCGGGCCGAGACGATGCTCGGCGACACCGCGGTGGCCGTGCATCCCGACGACGACCGGTACCGGCACCTGATCGGCACCGAGGTCGCGCTGCCGCTGACCGGCCGGGTCGTGCCGATCATCGCCGACGACCACGTCGACCCGGAGTTCGGCACCGGCGCGGTGAAGGTCACCCCGGCCCACGACCCCAACGACTTCGAGATCGGCCGCCGGCACGACCTGCCCGCGCTCACGATCATGGACGAGCGCGGCGTGATCACCGCGCACGGCCCGTTCGAGGGCCTCGACCGGTTCGAGGCCCGGCCCGCCGTGGTGGCCGCGCTGCGCGAGCAGGGCCGGATCGTCGCCGAGAAGCGGCCGTACGTGCACGCCGTCGGGCACTGCTCGCGCTGTGACACGGTCGTGGAGCCGCGCCTGTCCCTGCAGTGGTTCGTCAAGGTGGCCCCGCTGGCGAAGGCGGCCGGCGACGCCGTGCGCGACGGCCGCACGACCATCCATCCGGCCGCGCTCGCCCAGCGCTACTTCGACTGGGTGGACAACATGCACGACTGGTGCATCTCGCGCCAGCTGTGGTGGGGGCACCGCATTCCGGTCTGGTACGGCCCGAACGAGAAGGTGGTCTGCGTCGGGCCGGACGAGCAGCCGCCCGAGGGGGACGGCTGGGAGCAGGACCCGGATGTGCTGGACACCTGGTTCTCCTCTGCGCTGTGGCCGTTCTCCACGCTGGGCTGGCCGAGCCGGACCGCCGACCTGGATCGCTTCTACCCCAACACGGTGCTGGTCACCGGCTACGACATCCTGTTCTTCTGGGTCGTCCGGATGATGATGTTCGCGCTCTACGCGATGGACGACGTCCAGCCGTTCCACCATGTCTACCTGCACGGGCTGATCCGCGACGCGCACGGCAAGAAGATGTCCAAGTCGCGCGGCAACGCGATCGACCCGCTGGACTGGCTGGACCGCTACGGCGCCGACGCCACCCGGTTCACCCTGGCGCGGGGCGCGAACCCGGGCGGCGACATGGCCCTTGCCGACGAGTGGGCCGCCGGCTCCCGCAACTTCTGCAACAAGCTGTGGAACGCCAGCCGCTTCGCGCTGATGAACGGCGCGACCGTCGCCCAGCCGCTGCCCGCGCGGGACCGGCTGACCGACGCCGACCGGTGGATCCTCGACGGAGTCGACGCGCTGGTGTCCGAGGTGGACCAACTGTTCGAGGACTACCAGTTCGCCAAGCTCTGCGAGCTGCTCTACCACTTCACCTGGGACGAGTTCTGCGACTGGTACCTCGAGCTGGCCAAGGTGCAGCTCGCCGAGGGCGGCGCCCGCGCCGACAGCACCCGCCTCGTCGTGGGCCACGTCCTCGACACGCTGCTGCGCCTGCTCCACCCGGTGATCCCGTTCGTCACCGACGTTCTGTGGAAGTCGTTGACCGGCAACGAGTCCCTGGTGATCGCCGCCTGGCCCACCGCGTCGGGCACCGAGCCGGACACCGCCGCCGCGGGCCGGATCGCCGCCGTTCAGCGGCTGGTCACCGAGATCCGCCGGTTCCGCTCCGACCAGGGCCTCAAGCCCGGCCAGCGGGTTCCGGCCCGGCTGTCCGGTATGGACACCGCGGACCTGACCGCGCATGCGGCCGCCGTGGCGTCGCTGGCCAGGCTGGAGCGGCCGGACGAGTCGTTCACCGCGAGCGCCACGCTCGAGGTCGGCGGGATCACGGTGGAGCTGGACCTGTCGGGCGCCGTCGACGTCGAGGCCGAGCGCAAGCGCCTGGCCAAGGATCTCGCCGCCGCGGAGAAGGAGCTCGCCCAGACCGAGGCCAAGCTGGGCAACCCCCAGTTCGTCGACCGCGCCCCGGCCGAGGTGGTCGCCAAGATCAAGGCCCGGCACGAGCAGGCCGCCGCCGACATCAAGCGGATCGGCGCCCGGATGGAGGCGCTCGCGGGTGAGCGGAGCTTGCGAGGCGACGGGATTGCCTGACAACTCCGGGGCCGCCGAGGACCTGACGGATCTGCGCCAGGTCGAGGCCGAGCTCGACACCCGCTGGCCGGAGACCAAGATCGAGCCCTCGCTGACGCGGATCGCCGCGCTCGTCGACCTCCTCGGCAACCCGCACCGGTCCTACCCGGTGATCCAGGTGGCCGGCACCAACGGAAAGACCTCGACCTCCCGGATGATCGACGCGCTGCTCACCCGGTTCGGGCTGCGCACCGGGCGGTTCACCAGCCCGCACCTGCAGCTGGTGACCGAGCGGATCGCGCTGGACGGCGCGCCGGTCAGCGCCGAGCGCTACGTCGAGGTGTACCGGGACATCGAGCCCTACGTGTCCATGGTGGACAGCGGCGGCGACATCCGGATGAGCAAGTTCGAGGTGCTGGCCGGCATGGCGTTCGCGGCGTTCGCCGACGCGCCGGTGGACGCGGCAATCCTCGAGGTGGGCCTCGGCGGGAGCTGGGACGCCACGAACGTCGCCGACGCGAAGATCGCCGTGGTGGGGCCCATCGGCATCGACCACGTGGAGTACCTGGGGTCGGACCTCGCCGGGATCGCCAGGGAGAAGGCCGGGATCATCAAGCCGGGGTCGATCGCGCTGCTCGCCGAGCAGAGCGCGGAGGCCGGAAAGGTGGTGCTCGAGCGGTGCGTCGAGGTGGACGCCACGGTGGCTCGGGCCGGGCTGGAGTTCGGGGTGCTGCGCCGGGACGTGGCGATCGGCGGGCAGCTGCTGAAGCTGCAGGGCCTCGGCGGGGCGTACGAGGAGATCTTCCTTCCGCTGCACGGGGAGCATCAGGCGAACAACGCGGCGCTGGCCCTTGCGGCGGTCGAGGCGTTCTTCGGCGCGGGGGCGCAGCGGCAGCTCGACGTCGCGGCGGTGCGCGAGGGCTTCGGCGCGGTGGCCGTGCCCGGACGCCTCGAGCGGGTGCGCTCGGCACCGAGCGTGTTCGTCGACGCCGCGCACAACCCGGACGGCGCCCGCGCGCTGGCGGCGGCGCTGGACTCGGAGTTCGGCTTCCGCCGGCTGGTGGCCGTCGTCGGGGTGATGCGCGACAAGGACGCCGCCGGCATCCTCGGCGAGCTGGAGCCGGTGGTGAACGAGGTGGTGCTGACCCGCAACTCCTCGCCCCGCGCCATGGATCCCGGCGAGCTCGGCCGGGTGGCCGCGGAGATCTTCGGGGAGGACAGGACGGTGGTGGAGCCCCGGCTCGACGACGCGATCGAGACCGCGGTGCGAATTGCGGAGTCCACAGAGGACCCGGGCGAGCCGCTGTCCGGCGTCGGCGTGATCGCCACCGGCTCGGTGGTCACCGCCGGCGAGGTGCGCACGCTGTTCGGCCGGCAGCCGGCATGAGCGCGCCCGATCCGCTGCGGTCGTTCCGCGGGGTGGTGCTCGCCACGCTGATCCTCGAGGGCGTCGTGATGCTGCTGGCCCTGCCCGTGGTCGCCAAGCTGGGCGGCGGCCTTGCCACCTGGCAGGGCGTGCTGGTCGGCGGGCTGGCGCTGGTGCTGTTCCTGGCGTGTGGCGTCGCCGGCCGGCCGTGGGTGGTCGCCGCCGCGCTTGGCCTGCACGTCGTGATGATCGCGTCGTGGTTCGCGGTGTCCGCGGTCGGCGTCCTCGGGGTGATCTTCGGGCTGGTCTGGGGCTGCCTGTGGTGGCTGCGGCACGACGTGGCCAGGCGCATGGCCGAGGGCCGGCTGCCCGGTCAACAGTCCACATCGGACTAGCCGATCGCCGCCCTGACGATGCTCAGCGCCTCGGCCCGGTCCAGACCCAGCGACCTGGCGATAGCCGCGTACTCCCGCGCCGCCTTGGCGGCGGCGGCCCGGCTGCGCTCCCCGGCCGCGCTGACGAACGTGCCGGCCCGGCCGCGGGTCTCGACCAGCCCGGCCTCCTCGAGCTCGCGGTAGGCGCGGGCCACGGTGTTGACCGCCAGCCCGAGGTCGGCGGCCAGCCGGCGCACCGTGGGCAGCCGGGTGCCCACCGCCAGCGTGCGGTCGCTGATCTGCCCGGCCAGCTGCGCGCGCACCTGCTCGTAGGGCGGGACGGCGGACGCCGTGTCGATGGTGATCATCACCGGATCCCGGCCGGCACGGGGGCGGTGCGGCGGGCCGAGAGCTCGGCGTACGCCCAGCACACGCAGCCGAGCCCGGCATAGGCGAGGAAGGACCAGATCAGCCAGGAGCCGACGGTGCTGCCGACGCCGGCGACCAGCGCGACCAGGATCGGAAAGGGGGCGACCGCGGCGCGGGTGTCCTGGGTCCGCAACACGTCGTCGACGAGCAGCGAGTCGGAGTCCTCGGCGACCGACGGGCGCCGCAGCACGCCGGCCACCGCGAGCCCGCTCAGCACGGACAGCAGTGCGACCGAGCCGAGAAACGCCAGCGCCAAGGCCCGGTCCGGCGGCCGGGGCGCCAGCAGCGCGGTGGCCGCGCCGAGCAGCAGGCCGCCGCCGTGGACCACGAGGACCGCGGCGAGGTGACTCCGGCCGAGCACCCGCGCCACGCCCGCCGCGGCGGGGTGCGCGGTCCGGGTCCGGCTGGCCGCGAGAAGCCGGCGTTCCGCCCGGTACGCGTACCACAGCCCGGCCCACAGCGCGAGGATGAGGGCCACGTTGGTGAGCACGAAGAACACCAGGCCGCTGACGTCGGTCTCGTCCGGGTCGAATGCCGACCCACTCCGCCCGGTGGTCACGCTCCAGGCGCCCAGGATCACGAAGAACGCCAGGACCGTGCCGACGTTGATCCGGTTGCCGCGCCGGCGCGCCGCCAGCCGTTCGACCAGCAGCGCGGATGGCTCGATGTGGCCCAGCCGGTTGCGGCCCAACCATTCCCGGGTCCGCGCGACGCCGATGCTCGCCGTCATGCCCTCGCCCCCTTTGTCGCAAGCTCTGTGCCGTAATAGTGCGTCAATGGTTGCTACAAAGTCAACCGTCGATAGGCTGCCCCGGCAGTGTCGCTGAAGGAAGGAACATCGTGAGCGAGCGCACCCTGGTCCTCGTCAAGCCGGACGGCGTCAGCCGCGGCCTGATCGGCGAGGTGATCTCGCGCATCGAGCGCAAGGGCCTCACCCTGGCCGCGCTCGAGCTGCGCACGGTCGACCAGACCCTTGCCGAGCGGCACTACGCCGAGCACGCGGGCAAGCCGTTCTTCGCGTCGCTCCTGGAGTTCATCACCTCCGGCCCGGTGGTGGCCGCCGTGGTCGAGGGGCCCCGGGCGATCGACGCGTTCCGCCAGCTCGCCGGCGCCACCGACCCGGTCAAGTCGACCACCGGCAGCATCCGCGGCGACTTCGCCCTCGAGGTGCAGAACAACATCGTGCACGGCTCGGACTCGCCGGAGTCGGCCAAGCGCGAGATCGACCTGTGGTTCCCTGGACTCGGCTGACTCAACCGGCGGCGTAAACCGTTCGGCTCCGTCGGAGCCCTTGCCTAGGCTGCAGGGTCGTGGGTGGGAACGGTCCGCTGGTCTACGCGAAGGATCTCGTCAAGCGGTTCGGCAAGATCGAGGCCGTGCGGGGGATCGACGTCGAGGTCCGCCGCGGTGAGGCGTTCGGCTTCCTGGGGCCCAACGGCGCCGGCAAGTCGTCCACCATGCGCATGGTCGGCTGCGTGTCCCCGCGCACCGGCGGCGAGCTGCGCGTGCTCGGCATGGAGCCGGACACCGAGGGTCCACGGATCCGGGCCCGGCTGGGGGTCGTGCCGCAGCTGGACAACCTCGACCAGGAGCTGACCGTCCGGCAGAACCTGCACATCTACGGCCGCTACTTCGGCATGTCCAAGGCCCAGGTGCGGGCCAAGGCGGCCGAGCTGCTCGACTTCGTCCAGCTCGCCGAGCGCGCCGACGACGAGGTCGAGCCGCTGTCCGGCGGCATGAAGCGGCGCCTCACGATCGCCCGGTCGTTGATCAACGATCCGGAGCTGCTGCTGCTCGACGAGCCCACCACCGGCCTCGACCCGCAGGCCCGGCATCTGTTGTGGGACAGGCTGTTCCGGCTCAAGCAGACCGGCGTCACGCTGATCGTCACCACGCACTACATGGACGAGGCCGAGCAGCTGTGCGACCGGCTGGTGGTGATGGACGGCGGGAAGATCGCCGCCGAGGGCAGCCCGGCCGAGCTGATCGCCCGCTACTCCACGAAGGAGGTGCTCGAGCTGCGGTTCGCCGCCGGCGCGCAGGAGGCCGCCGAGCCCCTCGTGGCCGGCCTCGCCGAGCGGGTCGAGGCGCTGCCCGACCGCCTGCTGCTCTACACCTCCGACGGCGAGTCGGCGCTCGCGGCCGCGCACGCCCGAGGGGTCAACCCGATGTCCAGCCTCGTCCGGCGCAGCACGCTCGAGGACGTCTTCCTGCGGCTGACCGGCCGCACGCTGGTGGAGTGATGACCGTCCAACTGCGAGTCGGCCCGCTCATCGGAACATTGCGGGCGGTGGAGTACCACTGGATCTGGTACGCCAGGAACTGGCGCGCCACGGTGATCTCCAGCTTCCTGCAGCCGGTGCTGTTCCTCGTCGCGCTCGGGTTCGGGTTCGGCTCGCAGGTGCGGCCGAGCGCGGCCACCGGCGGCCTGGCCTACGTCGTCTTCCTGGTGCCGGCGCTGCTGGTGGTCACCGCCGTGCAGATCGCGTCGTGGGAGTCCACGTACTCGATCCTCAACTCGTTCAAGTGGGAGCAGAACTACTGGGCGGTGATCGCCACTCCGGTGACCCCGGGGCAGATCCTCTGCGGCCAGCTGGTCTGGGGCGCGCTGCGGCTGCTCGGCAGCACGACGATCTTCCTGGCGGTGGCGGCGGTGCTGGGTGCGGTGCCCGGTCCGGGTGGCGTGCTGGCCGTGCCGGTCGCCGTGCTGGCCGGCATGGCGTTCTCCGCCCCGGTGATGGCGTGGAGCGCCACCAAGGACAGCGCCGAGGGGTTCGCCGGTCTGTTCCGGTTCGTCATCCTGCCGATGACGCTGTTCACCGGGGCGTTCTTCCCGGTGAGCCAGCTGCCGGACTGGGTGCAGCCGCTGGCCTGGCTGACCCCGGTGTGGCAGGGCATCGAGCTGGCCCGCGGAGTGGCGTTCGGCTCGCTGGACCCGCTGCCCGCACTCGGTCACACCGGTTACCTCGTCGCGTTGCTGTCGGTCGGGGTGCTGCTCGGGCGCCGGTCGTTCCGGCGCAGGCTGGCGGTGTAGGCGATGGCACAGCGGGTTCAGCAGCCGGCGAGCGCGGGCATCGCCCTGCGCGTCCTGCCGCCCGGCATGTACGCGGGCCGGGCGCGGGTCCTCGTCGAGCGCTCGCTGCTGGTGAACAGCCGGATCTGGCTGTCGTTCGTGTCCGGCTTCTTCGAGCCGCTGCTGTACCTGCTGTCGCTCGGGATCGGGTTCGGCGTGCTGGTGCCGGAGATGCCCGGACCCGACGGCCGGCCGCTGAGCTACGTGGCCTTCGTCGCGCCCGCGCTGCTTGCCGCGTCGGCGATGAACGGCGCGGTGTACGACGCCACCTTCAACATCTTCTTCAAGTTCAAGTACGCCAAGGTCTACGACGCGATGCTGGCCACCCCGCTGGGGCCGGTGGACATCGCGATCGGCGAGATCGCCTGGGCGCTGCTGCGCGGCGGCCTGTACACGGTCGGCTTCCTCGGGGTGCTGCTCGGCATGGGCCTGATCGCCTCGCCGTGGGCGCTGCTGATCGTGCCGGCGGCGCTGGTCATGGCGTGCGGCTTCGCCGCGGTGGGTATGGCGGCCACCACGTTCATGCGGTCCTGGCAGGACTTCGACCTGGTGCAGCTTGCGCTGCTGCCGATGTTCCTGTTCTCCACGACGTTCTTCCCGCTGAGCGTGTACCCCGGCCCGGTCCAGGTCGGCGTCCAGTGCTTCCCGCTCTACCACGGCATCGAGATCATGCGCGCGCTGGCCATCGGGCTCGTCGACCCGTCGATCCTCGGGCACCTGGCGTATTTCCTGGCGATGGCCGCGGTCGGCGGGGTGATCGCGGCGCGGCGGCTAGGGGTCCTGCTGCTTCGCTGACTTGTGCGGGCTTACCGGCGCCGAGGCCGGGCCGAAGGCCCGCCGAGGGGTCGGTGTCTGCCAAACCGGCGGCCGGCAATGGCAAGTAGTGCTTCCAGCCCTGCCCGCACATTGAATTCGACGCTGACCGATTGCGAAGTCGATCTCGAGTCGAGATAGTTGAACGGTTGACTGACCAACTCGCCTCAGCTGGAGGTTGTAGTGGACGTCGTCGCTCTCATTGGACGCATCCTGTTCGTGGTCCTGTTCCTCGGCTCCGGGTTCGCCCACCTGACCCAGACGGAGGCAATGTCCGGATACGCCGCCAGCAAGGGGGTGCCGGCCGCCAAGCTGGCCACCCAGATCACCGGCGTCATGATGATCATCGGCGCGGTGATGATCCTCCTCGGCGTCTGGTCCGACCTCGGCGCCCTGCTGCTGGTCGTGTTCCTGATTCCCACCGCGGTGCTCATGCACGCCTTCTGGAAGGAGACCGACGCCCAGGCCAAGCAGATGGAGATGATCCAGTTCCAGAAGGACCTGGCGCTGGGCGGCGCCGCGCTGCTGCTGTTCGCCCTGTATGCCAAGCTCGGCGACGACCTCGGCCTGACCATCACCGGACCCCTGTTCAAGTAGCGGTTACCCTGAACGACTGTGAGCGTGGAGTCGGTCTATCCGAGGCTTGAGTCGCTGCTGCCCAGGGTGACCAAGCCGGTCCAGTACATCGGTGGTGAGCTCAACGCCACCGTCAAGGACTGGGACTCCACCACCGTGCGCTGGGCGTTGATGTACCCGGACGCCTACGAGGTCGGGCTGCCCAACCAGGGCATCATGATCCTGTACGAGGTGCTCAACGAGCAGCCGGACGTGCTCGCCGAGCGCACCTACTCGGTCTGGCCCGACCTCGAGGTGCTGATGCGCCGGCACGGCGTTCCGCAGTTCACTGTGGACGCTCACCGGCCGGTCGGCGCGTTCGACCTGTTCGGGGTGAGCTTCGCCACCGAGCTGGGCTACACCAACCTGCTGACCGCGCTGGATCTGGCCGGCATCCCGCTGCGCGCCGCCGACCGCACCGGCGAGCACCCGATCGTGATCGCCGGTGGGCACGCCGCGTTCAACCCCGAGCCGATCGCCGACTTCCTCGACGCCGCCGTGCTCGGCGACGGCGAGGAGGCCGTCCTGGAGATCACCGACGTGGTGCGCCGGTGGAAGGCGGAGGGCCGCCCCGGCGGGCGCGACGAGCTGCTCACCCGGCTGGCCGAGACCGGCGGCGTCTACGTGCCGCGGTTCTACGACGTCAGCTACCTCGACAACGGCGAGCTGGCCGCCGTCGTCCCCAACCGGCCGCGGATCCCGGCCAGGGTGGCCAAGCGCACCACGATGGACCTCGACGAGTGGCCCTACCCGAAGCAGCCGCTCGTGCCGCTGGCCGAGACCGTGCACGAGCGGATGAGCGTGGAGATCTTCCGCGGCTGCACGAGGGGTTGCCGGTTCTGCCAGGCCGGCATGATCACCCGCCCGGTCCGGGAGCGGTCCATCGAGGGCATCGGCGCGATGGTCCACAAAGGACTTGAGGCGAGCGGCTTCGAGGAGGTCGGGCTGCTGTCGCTGTCCAGCGCGGACCACTCGGAGATCGCCGAGATCACCAAGGGGCTGGCCGACCGCTACGAGGGCACCAACACCGGGCTGTCGCTGCCGAGCACGCGGGTGGACGCGTTCAACATCGACCTGGCCAACGAGCTGTCCCGCAACGGCCGGCGCTCCGGGCTGACCTTCGCCCCGGAGGGCGGCAGCGAGCGGATCCGCCGTGTGATCAACAAGATGGTGTCCGAAGAGGACCTCATCCGGACGGTCAGCGCCGCCTACGCCAGCGGCTGGCGCCAGGTGAAGCTGTACTTCATGTGCGGCCTGCCCACCGAGACCGACGACGACGTGCTGCAGATCGCCACCATGGCGCACGAGGTGATCCGCGCCGGCCGCGCGGCAAGCGGCCGCAAGGACATCCGCTGCACGATCTCCATCGGCGGGTTCATCCCCAAGCCGCACACCCCGTTCCAGTGGGCCGCCCAGTGCGATCCATCCACTGTGGACAGCCGGCTGCGCAAGCTGCGTGAGGCGGTCAACTCCGACCGCAGCCTCGGCCGCAACATCGGAATGCGTTACCACGACGGGGAACCCAGCCACATCGAGGGCCTGCTGTCCCGCGGCGACCGCCGGGTCGGCAAGGTGATCGAGCACGTCTGGCGCGCCGGCGGCCGGTTCGACGGCTGGCGCGAGCACTTCTCCTACCAGCGCTGGGTCGCCGCCTGCGCGGCCGAGCTCGAGCCGCTCGGCGTGAGCCTCGACTGGTACACCACCCGCGAGCGCGGCGAGGCCGAGGTGCTCCCGTGGGACCACCTCGACTCGGGCCTGGACAAGACCTGGCTCTGGGACGACTGGCAGGACGCGCTGAACGCCAGGGAACAGGACGACTGCCGCTGGACGCCGTGCTTCGACTGCGGCGTCTGCCCGGCGATGGGCACGGACATCCAGATCGGTCCCACGGGGCGGAAGTTGCTGCCGTTGACTCCGGTGTAGCTGGGACCGGTGGGGTCCGGTTGGGGGCCGGGGGTGGGGGCGTATTGGGTTGGCAGCACGGCTGGGTTGGTTTGGCGGGTGCCGGTTGGTCGGGGTGGGGGCGCTGGGGTTTGGCCGGGTGGCTGGGCTGCGTTGGCGGATGCCGGTTGGTCGGGTGGGGCGCGATGGTCTGGTTGGATGGCTGGGCTGCGTTGGCGGGTGCCGGTTACTTCCCGACCGCTGCCAGCGCGTCGACCAGGCCGTGGCCGTGGAAGCCGTTGTAGGGCGCGTAACCCGAGCAGTAGGCGTCCTGGGCGCCGGTGCCGTGCAGGTCGTAGTCGGCGGGGCACTGGATGGGCTCGGCCTGGGTGGTGAGCATTCGGGCCAGTTGTTGGGGTGGGGCGTTCGGGTGGGTGGATGCCAGGAGCGCGACGACGCCGGTGGCGTGTGGGGCGGCCATGGAGGTGCCGCAGTAGCGTTCGTATCCACCCGGGACGGTGGACAGCACGCACTTGTTGCCGTCGCGCTGGCCGGCGGTGGCCACTTCGCCGCCCGGGGCGGTGACGTCGACGACGCCGAGGCCGTAGGAGCTGTAGCTGGCTTTGAGTTTGTCCGGGCCGACGGCGGACACCGCGACCACGCCGCGCAGGCCGGCGGGGAGCACACGGCAGTCGTTGTTGGGGCGGCGGCTGAGGTCGACGCCTTCGTTGGTGGCGGCGGCCACGGTGAGCACGCCCTGGCGGGTGCTGTGGTCGACGGCGCGGCGGACGGCCTCCTGCACCACGCGCTCGCTGTCCCGGTTGCAGGTCATCAGCCACGGGTCGACGAAGTAGGAGTTGTTGGTGACGGTCATGCGGTTCGCCGACGCCCACATGAGGCCGCAGATGGCGTACTCGGGGAGGATGAAGCCGTTGTCGTCGACGACCTTCACCGAGGCGATCCGGACGCCGGGGGCGACGCCGGTGATCCCGTGGCCGTCGTCGGCGGCGGCGATGGTGCCGGCGACGTGCGTGCCGTGCGGGGAGGCGGTGGGCCGCCAGGCCGCGGGGGTCGGGTCCGGCTTGCCGGTCAGGCAGCCGGCCGAGACGGTGGGGTCGAGGGCGCCGCGCAGGTCCGGGTGGTTCGGGTCGACGCCGGAGTCCAGGACGCCCACCACGACGTCGCGGCTGCCCCGGGAGATCTTGTGGGCCGCGTCGGCGTTGATCATCGACATGTCCCACTGCTCGGCGCTGCGATCGGCGATGGGCACCTGGGCGGCGTTCGCGGTGACCAGCTCGGCGCCGGACCCGGTCTCGTCCGACTTGCGCGCCCGGACCACCTGCTGCGCGCTGAACGCCCGGTCGCGGCCGATCCGGTCGGCGAACCGCTCGTAGGTGGAGGTGGCCACCGCGACGGCGATCTGCGGGTAGTAGACGACCAGCTCGCCGCACGCGCCGGTGAGCTCCTCGGCCGCTACCGGCTGAGTCGTGCCGGGGTTGAACAGCACGACGTAGCGCAGCGCGGCCACGTCGGCGGCGCACTCCGGCGCCGGCGGGCCATCGTCCGGCCTGGCGGTGGCGACGTTCGCACCGGTCAACAGCGCCGCAACCAGAACGGCGGCGCCGACCGCCGCCGCCCGCGCACGGCGGAGGAGAGGCACGGGGCAGACCTCCATACGTGTGGTCGACCGGGTTCGGGGGCACCGGCCTCCACGGCCGGACGGTAGCCAGCGCGCCGCGTTCAGACAAGCGCGCCGGGCCGAACTGGGTTTGGGGGTACGGTGCCAGCCGACCGCGGTGAACACCAGGGGAGCAGTGCACTCCCCACCGGAAGGAGTAACACGCTGAGTCGTCAGGACCAACCGAACCCGTCACCGGCGCCGGTGCAGAAGCTGCGGTTGCGCTATGCGAAACGGGGGCCACTGAGGTTCACCTCACACCGGGACGTGGCCAGGGCCTTCGAGCGGGCCCTGCGCCGGGCCGGGGTGCCGATGGCCTACTCGCTGGGCTTCAGCCCGCACCCGAAGATCTCCTGGATCGGTGCCTCGCCGACCGGCGTGGCCAGCGAGGCGGAGTACGTGGAGATCCAGGTCATCGAGCGGGTCGACCCGGCCGGCCTGGCCGCCCGGCTGGACGCGGTCATGCCGGCCGGGCTCGACGTGCTCGAGGCGGTGACCGCGACCGGCGGCGCGCTGACCGAGCGGATCGAGGCGAGCCGCTGGCGCATCGAGGTGCCCGGCGTGCCGGCCGGGGAGCTGCGAGCCGCCGTCGACCGGCTGCTGGCCGCCGACTCGGTGCTGGTCGAGCGGCTGACCAAGCAGGGAATGCGCACGATCGACGTGCGACCCGCGGTGGTGACCGCGGAGGTGTCAGGCATCAATCAGCCGTATGGGATACTTGATGTGGTCGTGCGGCAGCTGACACCTGCCGTCCGGCCGGACGACGTGATGAGTGCGCTTCGCGTCGTCGCCGCCCTCGAACCGCCGACACCCGCGAAGGCGACTCGGATGGCGCAGGGGCGGCTTGACGACAGCGGAGGCCTGTCCGACCCGTTGGCCCACGACCGGGCCGCGGCATCCGGATGGGCGCTGCGGGAGCCGCCTCATAGCGACGTGGACTGACCTGCCGTGCCGGGTCGCCGAACGCGTTCGGAGGCCCCACGGCGAGAGGCGAGGATTCCCGCCGCCCGGCGGCGGAACAGGCAACCGTCTCCACTGCCTTGCGCGGTGGAGCGACACAACTAAAGGCCCCTGCGTGGCCGCGACCGACGCTGGTAGCGAGGTGGACGCGCCCGGGGGCGGAGGAGCTACATGTCGGATACGTCGACACCTGCCGGGCAAACCGGCGGGAACACCACCACATCCACCAACCCGAGCCTGGCCGATCTCCCGGCGCGAATCCGGGTGCACGCCCTGGCCAAGCTGCTCGACCGCAGCAGCCGCGAGGTCCTCGACGCGCTGACCGAGCTCGGCGAGGACGGGCGCAGCGCCCAGTCCAGCATCAGCCGCGACGTCGCACTCAAGATCGCCGAGGTGCTGCTCGAGACGCCGGCCGAGGAGGAGCCGCCGCAGGCCGCCCGGCCGCCCGCCGAGCCGGCCCGCACGGCGCCGCCGCCCACGCCCGTGTTCGCGTCGGCGTCCCCGCTGTTCATGGCGCCGGACCCGAGCAAGGCACAGGTCCAGGCGCCGCCGCCGCGCCAGGTCGAGGAGCCGGAGGAGGAGGACGACGACTCCGAGGGCCCGGATGAGGCCGCCGACGAGGACGGCACCGGCCGGCGCCGCCGCCGGCGTGGCCGCCGCGGCCGGGGCCGTGGCAAGGGCGGCCAGGACGACAGCACCGTCGACGAGGCCGAGGAGGAGCCCGCCGCGGAAGCCGCCGAGCCCGCCGAGAAGCCGGCCGGCCAGAAGAAGAAATCCAAGGCCAAGGCGGCCCCCGAGGAGAGCGAGGCGGCCGAGACCGACGCGGACGGCGGCGTCGTGGAGGGCGCCACCCAGCGCCGCCGGCGCCCGCGGC
>NZ_DASZCQ010000314.1:0-3121 GCF_035942955.1 Actinophytocola sp.
GCCGCGGGCCGCCCGGACACCGGCCGCGCGCCGACCGGCCCGCCCAGCGACCGCGAGATCGAGCACGCTTTCCTTGCCAGCGCGGGCGAACGGCTGGCCAACCGGGACTTCGCCGACCTGTCCCCGGACGAGCTGGCCGCGCTGACCGAGCTGATGCGCCGGTTCACCCTGAGCACCCCGACCCGCCGGTCCCGCCGCCACCGCCGGTCGCTGGCCGGCCGGCCGGTCGACCTGCGCGGCACCCTGTCCCGGGCCCGGCGCACCGGCGGCCAGCCCATGCGTCTGGTCCGCCGCGCGCCGAAACCCAAGCCCCGCAAGCTGGTCGTGCTGTGCGACATCTCCGGCTCGATGGAACCCTACGCCCGCGCCATGATCCAGCTGCTCTACTGCGCGGCGGCCGGCGCCCGCGCGGAGGTCTTCACCTTCGCCACCCGCCTGACCCGCCTCACCCGGGACCTCTCCCGCACCCGCCCCTCGGTCGCCCTCGAGCGCGCCGGCCGCCTCGCCCCGGACTGGTCCGGCGGCACCCGCATCGCCGACGCCCTCGCCGAGTTCAACCGCACCCATGGCCGCCGCGGCCTGGCTCGCGGCGCCGTGGTGCTGATCGTCTCGGACGGCTGGGAAACCGGCGACCCCGCCGACCTCGCCACCCAACTCGCCGCCCTGTCCGCGGTCGCCCACCGCATCGTCTGGGCCAACCCGCGCACCGCCCGCCCCGCCTACCGCCCCCTCGCCGGCGGAATGGCCGCCGCCTGGCCCTACTGCGACGCCGTCGTCAGCGCCCACAACCTCAACGCCCTCGACGAACTCCTCGCTGCCCTCCGGAACGCCACCCGCCCACACCTCACCACCGGACTACCGCCCACCCACCCGTAGTGCGATCAGGCAAGGTGGATGCACGGACAAGGCTGCGCGGCAGGCCCTACACAGGGCCGGTAGCGTCCGGCTCGTGGTTGATGAGCGGCGTAGCGCGGAGGTGACGCGCTGGACGATCCACGGTGAGCGGTTGGTTGACGACACGCGACGCCTGCGGTTGAGCATTGCGTCGGTCGAGCTGCCGGACGGGGTCACGTTCGAGCAGTACGTGCTACGAGTGCCGAAGGCCGCGATGATGGTTGTGCTCGGTGATCAGGATCGGGTGCTCATGATGTGGCGGCACCGGTTCATCATCGACAAGTGGGTGTGGGAGCTGCCCGGCGGCTATGTCGATCCTGACGAGGATCCGCTGATCACCGCCACCCGGGAGGTCGAGGAGGAAACCGGTTGGCGACCGCGGCACGTGCGGCCGTTGGTGTCGCTGCAGCCCATGGTCGGCAGTGCCGATGCGGAGAACCTGCTGTTCCTCGCCATGGGCGCAGACCATGTTGGTAACCCGCCGGACATCAACGAGGCTGAGCGGATCGCGTGGATTCCGCTTGCATCGGTCCGGAATCGGATCGCAAGCGGGGAGATAGTGGGTGCTGCGTCACAGGTCGGTCTGCTCCATGTGCTGGCGTTCCCACCGCAGTGATCGTCAGCCTGCAGGCACGGGGATTCCGGCCTGGATCATCTGGCGGTAGAGCGATCCGACAGCCGCACCTGTTCGGTATGGAGCGAGCCTGCGAGCGACATCGGCAAGGTAGGCCGAGCTTCTGACCGAGCGCACGCTGGTTGTCATCTATACGGCTAGAGCACCGTGGGCGCAGGCTTCCTCGGGCCTGCCCATGTCCGCAAGGATCGACGCGAGCAGAGCCGTGTTGAACAGGCGGCCTCGCTCGTATCCAGCGCTCATCTCCAATGATCGGCGAGCAAACCGCTCGGCCTCCTGGGGCCGGCCCAGATCTCTGAATGTATGCGCGAACTTCGCCGACAGGTAGGCACCATCGAAGTAGCGCAGCCATGATGGCACGTCGGCAGTATCGATTTCGGAGAAGGCGTTCTCGGCATCACGCATGGCCGCCAGGCATCGTTGCATGTCGCGCTGCAGTGCGAGTCCATGCGCTTCCATCACTGCCGTTTCCGCTTGCAGTGCAGGCAATCCCGCACGCTTGGCAGTTTGCCGGGCGGCCAGCGCGAGATCGACAGCCGATTCCGGAGCACCGTGGAACGCGGCGTGATGGCTCATGGCCGCCAGCATTTCTGCGCTGAGCCCGTCGTCTCCCGCTTGCTGACATAGCCGCAAGGCTGTACGCAGGTGAGTACGGCCAACGTCGGCGTGGCCGGTGTCATACGCCATCCATCCAGCAAGTTGATGTAGTTCGGCGGCGGCGGTGACCAACTCGTTGCGCACGGCTTCCCGGGCCCGACCATCGCGGAGCATCGGTTCAACATTGATGGCCAGATAGGAGGTGACAGCGCTGCGGCTATGGGCGCCACCATACTTGTTGTCCACGCGTCGGAAGGCGGCAGTCACCTCGCGAACGAGTTCGACTTCCGGGCTCCCGATCGCACTCCCTGAGTGCGGTACCATGTTCATGACCCTCGACTCCGGTGTCCCGTACGTCACGACCTGGACTACCGAACAGCCGCTGCCGACCGAGGTCATTGCACGCCCCGGATCCGGTATTGCCTATGCGGACGAGACATTGGGTGATCGGGACGGGAATGGTGTGCTGTGGCAGCGAATGGCGTCGCGGCCGGGTCGGGGTCGGCCGGAGTTCGGCAAGGTTCATCCGCTGCGGCAGCGCCGGGCCATGCGCCGGCTGCTGTGCGGGATTTGCGCCGGGCCGCCCGACCGTACCGAGCAGGGTGTGCTGTGGTTGGTGAGGGACTTCCGAAACGACTGGCCGGGCTGGCCCGAGCGGATGGCCGCGACCGAGCCACCGGTCTGCTTGCCGTGCGCCCGCCGATCGGTCCGGGTGTGCCCGGCTCTGCGGTTGGGCGCCGTCGCGGTGCGCGTCGGCCGGTCCGCGGTGGCGGGCGTGTACGGCGTCCGTTACCAAGCCGGAAACCCCTTGCCCATCGCGGTTGCTGACGCCGTCGTGGCCTTCGACGACCCGGCCATTGGCTGGGTCTGCGCCGCCCAGCTGGTGAGGGAGCTGCGAGACTGCACCGTTCTGGACTGGGAAGCAGTGTGACGCCGAGCCGGCATCGATATGTCCGGTCGTACCGTGGTTGGTGAGGCAAGGGCCGCGCCGCGCGC
>NZ_DASZCQ010000315.1:0-27462 GCF_035942955.1 Actinophytocola sp.
GGCGCGGCGCGCGGGCCACGCGCCGCGCCTCGATCCACTTCCGCTCGAGTACGTCGAGTACCTCCTGTGGCGGCAGGAGTTCCTCGGCAGCGTCGACGATCCGGGCAGCCTGATCGCCACCCAGCTGCGGTACTGGCGAGAGGCGCTGGCCGGCCTGCCCGAGGAGCTCGACCTGCCGACGGACCGGCCGCGCCCGGCCGAGCCGAGCCACCGGGGCGACACCGTGCGGTTCACCATCGACGCCGAGCTGCACGGCCGGCTCGCCGAGCTCGCCCGGTCCTCGCGCACCACCCTGTTCATGGTGCTGCAGGCGGGACTTGCGGTGCTGCTGTCCCGGATGGGCGCCGGGACCGACGTGCCCATCGGGTCGGTGGTCGCCGGCCGCACCGCGGGCGCGCGCGACGGTCTGGTCGGGTTCTTCGCCAACACCCTGGTGCTGCGCACCGACACGTCGGGCGGCCCCACGTTCACCGAGCTGCTCGACCGCGTCCGCCGCACCGACGTCGCCGCGTACGCCCACCAGGGCGTGCCGTTCGAGCGGGTGGTCGACGCGATCAGCCCGGCCCGCACGCTGTCCCGGCACCCGCTGTTCCAGGTGATGCTGGTGGTGTGCGACCAGACCGGGGCCACGCTCACCCTGCCGGGACTCGACGCCGCCCCGCAGCTGATCAGCTCCGGGTCGGCCCGGTTCGACCTGTTGGCCGCGTTCCACGCGACCCTGGACCGCGATGGCCGGCCCGACGGGATCACCGGCACGCTGGAGTACGAGATCGCGCTGTTCGACCGGGACACCGTCGAGGCGCTCGCCGCCCGGCTGGTCCGGGTGCTCGAGCAGGCCGCCGCCGAGCCGGACGCTCCTATTGGGACGATCGACGTGCTCGACGAGACCGAGCGGCGCCGCCTGCTCGTCGACTGGAACGACACCGCGGTGTCCACTCCGGACGATCGCTGCCTGCACGAGCTGTTCGAGGAGCAGGTGGAGCGCACGCCGGACGCGACCGCGCTGATCTTCGACGACTTCGACGTCAGCTACGCCGACCTCAACGCCAAGGCCAACCAGCTGGCCAGGTTCCTCGTCCGGGAAGGGGTTCGGCACGGCGACCTGGTGGGGATCTACCTCGACCGCTCGCCGATCTTCATCACCGCGATGCTGGCCGTGCTCAAGGTGGGCGCCGGCTACGTCATGCTCGACCCGAAGCTGCCCGCGACGCGCCTGCTCGGCGTGCTCGACCGGTTCCGGCCGGCGAAGGTGATCACCGTGGCCGGCCGGTCCGCCCGGCTGGCCACCGCCGAGGTCGACGTCATCCGGATGGACGCCGAGATGGTCGGCCGGATCGCCTACGAGCCGGACGACAACCTGGAGGCCACCGTCGACCCGGCCGAGATGGCCTGCGTGACGTACGGCGACCGCCCGGTCGGCCTGGTCCGCACCCACCGCGGGCTGGTGTCCGGGCTGCTCGGCCAGCGGTTCCTGCAGGTCGGGCCGGACCAGGTGTTCCTGCAGTGCGCGCCGATCAACGGCGACGCGTTCGTGCTGGAGGTGTTCGCGCCGCTGCTGTTCGGTGGGGCCGTGGTGCTGCAACCGGGCCAGCGCCCGGATCCCGCGCTCATCGCCATGCTCGTGGCCAAGCACGACGTGACCACGCTGCAGCTGCCGGCCGGCCTGTTCAACCTGATGATCGACGAGTACCCGGTGGTGTTCCACGTGGTGCGGCAGGCGATCACCAACGCGGAGCCCGCCTCGGTCACCCACGTGGCCAAGGCCCTGCGCGACTTTCCGCGGCTGCACGTGGTCAACGCCTACCGGCCGGCCGCGGGCATGGGCGTGGCCGCCGCGTTCCCCGTCGCCGAGCCGGACGTCACCGAGTCCATGACCGTCCCCATTGGACGGCCGACGGCCAACACGCGCCTGTACGTCCTCGACTCCGAGCGGCGGCCGGTGCCGACCGGGGTGACCGGCGAGCTGTACGTCGCCGGCGGCTGCCTGCCAGACGGCTACCTGAACCGGCCCGGCCGGTCCGCCGACCGGTTCGTCGCCAATCCCTTTGCCGGGCTTGGGGAACGCATGTACCGCACCGGAGATCTGGCCCGGTGGCGGGCCAACGGCGTGCTGGAGCTGCTCGGCCGCGCCGACGACCACGTCACGCTGCGCGGCTCCCGGGTCGAGGTCGGCGAGATCGAGGCCGCGCTGACCGGTCACCCGACGCTGACCCAGGCGGCCGCGGTGGTGCGCGAGGACCGGCCCGGCCACCGGTGTATCGACGCCTACGTGGTGGCCGCCGACGGTCACAAGGTGTCGACCGGCGCGCTGCGCGAGCACCTGAGCGGCCTGCTGCCCGAGCACCTGATCCCGTCGACGGTCGTCGTGCTGGACGCGCTTCCGTTGACCGCCTGCGGAAAGCTCGACCGCGCGGCGTTGCCCGTGCCGGACCTCGCCTCGATGGCGACCGGGCGCGGGCCGCGCACCGACCAGGAACGGACCATGTGTCAGCTGTTCTGCGACATCCTCGGCGTGCCCGAGGTGGGCATCGACGACAGCTTCCTCGACCTCGGCGGGCATTCGGTGCAGGCCGCCCGGCTGATCAACCGGATCCGGTCGACGTTCGGCGCGGAGATCAACATCCGCACCGTGTTCGAGTCGCCGACCGTCGCCCGTCTCGTCGAACGATTGACCGGAGCCGCCCGTCCCTGAATCCCGCCGCGGACACGTACCCTTATGGGACGGTGTGCCGAAGCTAATACGTGACCAGGTGACTTCTCCATGTCAGGGGGGTTGGCATAGGCTAGCGGGACGCGTCTCGGGTACTCCTGGGGCGCG
This sequence comes from Actinophytocola sp., assembly GCF_035942955.1. Taxonomy (GTDB): domain Bacteria; phylum Actinomycetota; class Actinomycetes; order Mycobacteriales; family Pseudonocardiaceae; genus DASYTH01. Next base: position 2,819 of record NZ_DASZCQ010000315.1, read on the forward strand.
TTCGTTGTGCGACTGAGGAGCGGTGAGGGCTGTGCCGACCGGCAAGGTCAAGTGGTACGACTCGGAGAAGGGCTTCGGGTTCGTCACCCAGGACGGGGGCGAGGACGTCTACGTCCGCTCCTCCGCGCTGCCCCCGGGCATCCCGGGGCTCAAGGCTGGCCAGCGGATCGAGTTCGGCGTCGCCGACGGCCGCCGCGGCCCGCAGGCGCTGTCCGTCCGGCTGCTGGATCCGCCGCCCTCGGTCGCCGAGGCCCGCCGCCGCCCGGCCGAGGAGCTGCACGGCCTGGTCGAGGACATGATCAAACTGCTCGAGGCCAAGGTCCAACCCGACCTGCGCCGCGGCAAGTACCCCGACCGCAAGACCACGAAGCTGGTCGCCGAAGTGGTCCGGGCCGTCGCGCGGGAGCTGGATCCATAACCACAACCTGTGGACAACCGGGCTCGCTGGAAGATCATCGTTGGTTTCGGGCGGTAAACTGCCCACGAACCCGCCCCCCACCCAATATTCGGGGTGGGGGCTGCTTGCTGTCAGGTCGATTCGATCTGTAGTGACCAGACGGCGCGGGCGAGGAGTTGGATTTCGCTGGTGGCGCCGGGTTCCTGTTTGGCGCTGGCCTGTTTGATCTCGATGGTCTGGAGTTGGGCGTCGGGGGTGGGGGGTTGGACGGTGTAGTCGCTGCGCTCGTGGGGGACGAAGGTGGCGACGGTCTCGGGGTCCTTCTGCTCGCCGGTGGCGGTGCGGTACTGGATGACGACCGACCAGGGGGAGTCGGCCACCTCCCTGGGCACCGTGACGGTGACCGGCTTGCCTGGGGGGACGGGCATCCTGGCCTGTGCGGCGTCGTCGCGGTCGCACTTGGTGACCATGACGTCGCAGTGCAGGAAGGGGCGCGCGGACACCGTGGTGCCCTCGGCGGTGAAGGACACCTCGGGCAGCGGCGGGGGATCGTCCCCGCATGCGGCCAGCAGGAGCGCCGTGGCGGCGAGGGCGATCGGGATGCGGTGCACGGGCACGAGGCTAACGAGCGGTCGCGCCGCCGAACTTGGGGATGAGCGTGGCGCCCTGGCGGGCGACCCAGGTCTGGGCGAGGCCGAGGCCCAGCAGGAGGGACACGACGAGGAAGCCGATCCAGTAGGTGGGCGGCAGCAGCAGACCGACGGCGCCGCCGAACACCCAGGTGAGCTGCAGCGCGGTCTCGGAGCGGCCGAACGCCGAGGCTCGGGACTCCTCGGGCAGGTGGTCCTGGATGACCGCGTCCAGGTTGTTCTTGGCCAGCGCGCTTGCCGTCGCGCCGACCAGGCCGACCAGCGCGGCGGTGGCGACGCCCGGCGCCACGGTGGCGACCAGGGTGGAGGTGAGCGCCGCGATCACGCAGCCGATCACCACCGTCTCCGGGTGCCCGACGTGCATGCGCGCGCCGACCGCGTTGCCGGCGAAGCTGCCGAGGCCGGCCGCCGCCGCGATCAGGCCGAGCAGCATGAGCTGGGTGAACGCCGCGCCCTCGTGCTGCGCGCGCACGGCGAACGCGGCGAACATCATCAGGAACCCGGTGAGCACCCGGATGGTCGCGTTGCCGGCCAGCGCGGAGATCACCTGCTGGCCCATGGGTTGCCGGCGCGGCCGGGTCGGGTGCGGCGACAGGGTGGCCGGCACCTCGCCCTCGGTCACCTCGACCCAGGCCGGGATGCGCAGCGCCTGGCCGGCGCCGACCACGCAGATGAGCACGGTGAACCACATCGCGCCCGGCGAGCCGAACAGGTTCGCCAGCAGCGCGGCGACGCCGCCGAACACGGTGCCGGCGGCGAGACCGAACACGGTCAGCCGGGCGTTGGTCTTGGCCAGCGTGATCTCCGGCGGCAGCACCCGCGGCGTCATCGCGGCCTTGAGCACCGTGAACGACTTAGACAGCACCATCTTGCCCAGCGCGCCCGGGTAGAGCAGCCAGCTGTCGAAGTTGGTGGCCATCAGCAGGCACATCAGCGCCTGGCCGATCGCCGCGAGGCACATGGCCAGCCGCCGCCCGCGCTGGATGCGGTCCAGCGCCGGGCCGATGACCGGGGCGATCAGCGCGAACGGGGCCACGGTGATCAGCAGGTAGAGCGCGACCTTGGCCTTGCTGGAGTCGGTGCTGGCCGGGGAGAAGAACAGCACGTTGGCCAGCGCCACGGCCATCGCGGCGTCGCTGGCGTAGTTGAGCATCGTGGCGTAGGTCAGCGAGGTGAGCCCGGACTTGTCGGCGCCGTCGGCCCGCGTCGCGCGGCGGAAGGCCTGCACGGCCTGGCTGGTGAGCTGGCGGCTGCGCAGCGCGGCCACCCGGGTGACGGTCAGCTTCTTGGGGTACTGCTGCGGGGCGCCGGGGTTCGGCACCGTCCGGCGGTAGCCGGCGTCGACGTCACCGTAGGTCTCCACCGGTGGCGGCTCGTCGCGTTCCAGCCGCCTGGTCGGCGGGCGCGGTGGGGCGTTGCGCCATTGCGGAGGCGGAGGAGGCGGCTGCTGCGGGGGAAACTGGCGCTGCGGCGCGTGGTGCGGGTTGCGGCGCACCGGTTGCGTGCGCCGCAGGCTCTCCTCGTCGTGCTGCGGGATGGCGTGCGTCGGCGGCTCGCGCCGCTGACCGGCCGGCGCGTTCCGCTGCGTCCAGTCCCGGCGCTTGCGACTCACTCTTCCATCCTGCCGTACCCGCCACCTCGATCGCAGACATATCCCCTGGCGCGGTCAGGTGGGTGCCGGGACGAACCGCACCCGGAACATCTTGGGCCAGTACTTGCCGGTGACCAGGAACTCGTCGGTGCCGGGGATGGCCGCGATGCCGTTGAGCACGTCGGTGTTGGCCCGGTCGGCGGGCGGCAGCAGGCCGGCCAGGTCGATGCGCGCGGTCACCCGGCCGGATCCGGGATCGATGCGCACGACGGTGTCGGTCTGCCAGATGTTGGCGAACACCGCGCCGTGCGCGCACTCCAGCTCGTTGATCTTGCTCACCGCCGTGCCGCCGGCGGACACCCGCACCTCGCCGGCCGGCTCGAAGGTCTGCGGGTCGCGGAAGGTCAGCCGGTCGGTCCCGTCGCTCATCACCAGCCGGCCCGCGGCGGTGTCGTGGCACAGGCCCCAGCCCTCGCCGGGGTAGCTGACCCGGCGCAGCTCGGCGAGCGTGCCGCGATCCCGTTGGATGGCAACGCCTTCCTGCCAGGTGAGCTGCCAGATCGTCGGCCCGACCGCGGTGATGCCCTCGCCGAAGAGGTCCCGCGGCAGCGCGGTCTGCCGCCGCACGGCGCCGGTGGCCGGGTCCACCTCCCGCAACGTGGAGTGGCCCTCGAGCCCGGTGCCCTCGTAGAGCGTGCCGTCGACCAGCTCGAGCCCCTGGGTGAACGCGCTCGGATCGTGCGGAAGCACCTGCAGCACCTCGGCGCGCAGCCGGTCCGGAGCGCCGGGACCGCCGCTGTGGTCGCTGCCGCCGCCGGTCCGGCCGGCGCCGCAGCCCGCGAGCAGCGCGGCCAGCAGGACTACGGACACGCCAGTGGAACGGCTCACGAGTCAATGTTGCACAATCGTGGGTGATGAACTCCACGCCCGTACCCGAAGCCGCGCCGGCCGAGCTCCTGGCGGCCGTCGAGCTGGCCCGCGCCGCGGCCGAGGAGGACGCCGGCGAGCAGGAGGTCGGGGAGCACGTCGGGGTGCAGTTGGAGGAGGGTGGCGCCGCCACGCACCTGTTCGACGCGAACCGGCCCGGCTACCGCGGCTGGTGCTGGGCGGTCACCGTGGCCAGCGCCGGGCCGGGCACGGAGGTGACGGTCAGCGAGGTCGTACTGCTGCCGGGGCCGGACGCGCTGATCGCCCCGGAATGGGTGCCGTGGCAGGAGCGGGTCCAGGCGGGCGACCTCGGCGTCGGCGACCTGCTGCCGACCGCGCCGGACGACCCGCGGCTGGTGCCGGCGTACCTGCAGTCCGACGACCCGGTGATCGAGGACACCGCCACGGAGCTCGGCCTCGGCCGGGTGCGGGTGATGTCCCGGCCGGCCCGGCTGGAGGCGGCCAAGCGCTGGAGGGCCGGCGAGTTCGGCCCGCGCTCGGACATGGCCCGCGGCGCGCCCGGCCACTGCGGGACGTGCGGGTTCTACCTGCCGATCGCCGGCGCGCTGAGCGCCGCGTTTGGCGTGTGCGGCAACGAGATCGCGCCGGCCGACGGCCACGTGGTGCACGCCGAGTACGGCTGCGGCGCGCACTCCGAGGCCGAGGTCGAGCAGGTGTCCCCGGTGCTCGTCGCGGACCTCATCTACGACGACGACGCGCTGCTGGACATCGAGGTGGTCGACCGGAACGGCGCCGAGGAGCAAGGGCCCGAGCCGGCGGACCCGCCGAACGCGGAGTGAGCGCCGACCCGTTCGGCACGGCCGCGCTGCGGGAGTCGGTGCTCGCCGGCTGGCGCAGCTCGCCGACCAGGTTCCGCGAGGACGCCAACGCCGAGGAGGACCTCTACCTCGGCGGCTACCGGGACCGGTTGCTCGTCGAGCTCGCGCAGAACGCCGCCGACGCCGCGATGACCGCCGGTGTGGCGGGGGTTCTCCGTGTGTCCATTGTGGATGGTGAGCTGCGCGCGGCGAACACCGGCGCCCTGCTGGACGCCGACGGGGTGGCCGCGCTGGCGTCGCTGCGCGCCTCGGCCAAGCACAGCGGGCACGTGGTGGGCCGGTTCGGGGTGGGGTTCGCCGCGGTGCTGACGGTCAGCGACGCCCCGCGGGTGGTGTCCCGGTCGGGTGGCGTCGAGTTCTCCGCGGCGCGGACCGCAGAGGAGTTGGCGGCCGTGCCCGAGCTGTCGGCCCGGGTGGCCGACCGGGGCGGGCGGGTTCCGGTGCTCCGCCTTGCCTGGCCGGTGCCGGAGACCGAGCCCGGTCCACCTGACGGGTTCGACACCGAGGTCAGGCTTCCGCTTCGCTCCGATGTAGACGGTCAGGCGCTGCTCGCCGGGTTCGCCGACCAGATCGTGGATCTGCTGCTGTCGCTCACCGGGCTGGGCCGCATCGAGATCGGTTCGTCCGGATGGGAGCGTGCGGAGACCGATGGGCGGGTGGAGCTGCACGGGCCGTCCGGTGTTGGCCATTGGTTGGTGTGCCGGCGATCCGGGGAGCTGTCCGCGGAGGTCACGTCGCGGCTGGGAGTCGAGGCGCGGACTCGTCCACACTGGACTGTCTGCTGGGCGGTGCCGATCTCCGGGGATGGCCGTCCGCGCCCGCTGGAGTCCGACGTGCTGCACGCGCCGACACCGACCGATGAGCGGATGTCCCTGCCGGCCAGGCTCATCGCGACGCTGCCGATCGAGCCGTCCCGCCGCAGGCTCGCGCCCGGCCCGGCCGCCGACGCCGTGCTCGCCGAGGCCGCGAGGAGCTACCCGGACCTGGTCCGGCGCCTGGAACCGGTGGACCGTACGGAACTGGTGCCGCGCCCGGACTTTCCGTTGTCCGAAGTGGATGGACGGCTGCGGGACCTGGTGCTCGACGAGCTGCGGGCCGCCCGGTGGCTGCCGCCCGCGGGGGAGGACCGCGACGAGGTGCGTCCGGCCGGGGCCACGGTGCTCGACCTGCCGGCGCCGGGCCTTGCCGACCTGCTCGCCGACGCCGTGCCCGGCCTGCTCGACGGCGCGCTCGCCGGGCCCGAGCACGCCAAAGCCCTTGCCGCGCTGGGTGTTCCGCGGCTGCGGCCGGCCGGCGTGATCGAGGCCGTCACCGGGATCGACCGCCCGCCGTCGTGGTGGCGCCAGCTCTACGAGGCCTTGAGCCCGCTGGCCGAGCTCGACGCCGGCGTGCGCGAGGAGCTGGGCGGCCTGCCGGTTCCGCTGCTGGACGGGCACACCCTGCCGGGCCCGCGCGGTGCACTGCTCGTCGACGAGCTGCTCGACGAGCTGTCCGATATGGACCTCGGGTTGCGGGTCGTGCACCCGGACGCGGCGCATCCGTTGCTGCTGCGGCTCGGCGCCCGCCGGGGCGGTCCGGAAGATCTGCTGGACTCCCCGCCGTTGCGCGACGCCGTCGAGCGCAGCCTGGACGACGTCGAGTCCGGTGTGGACATCACGGGACTCGTCGACGCGGTGCTACGCCTGGTGAGCGAGGTCAGCGCGCGCCCCGGCGAGCGGCCCTGGCTCGGGGCGCTGGCCCTGCCCGACGCGGCCGGCGACCGGCGGCGCGCCGACGAGCTGGCGCTGCCCGGTTCGGCGTTCCTCGACCTGCTGGCCGGCGACTCGCCGCTGGGGGTGCTCGCCGACTCCGTGGCCAAGGCGTGGCCGCCGACCGTGCTCACCGCCGTCGGCGTGCTCGACTCGTTCGCCACCGTGGACGACGAGGAGCCGGCCGGCCCCGACCACGACCTGCCGGACGAGGCGGAGTGGTGGGACTCGCTTGCCGAGCCGCCGACCCGGGTGCTCGCCGTGCGCGACCTCGACCTGATCGCCGACGACGCCTGGCCCCGGGCGCTGCGACTGCTCGCCGGCGACCCGGTGACCTGGCCGGCCCTGCGCCAGCCGGGCGGCTACACGTCCTGGTGGATCGGCAACAACGCCGTCCTCGCCGGGGCGGCGCCGCGGTTCTGGCGGCTGCCCGGGGCGGGCGCGCTGGCCGGGCTGTACGACCCGGTGCCCGACGTGGGCCTGCCCGAGAGTGTGCTGGCCGCGATCGGGGTGCGCGGTGCGCTTGACGACGTCGACGCGTCGGATCTCCTTGCCCGGCTGGGGGATCCGCGCCGGGAGATTCCGCCGGGCGTGCTGCTGCGGGCGTATGCGACGCTCGCCGGCGCCGACCCGGCCGAGGTGGATCCGCCGGACCGGGTCCGGACGCTGACCGGGGATGTGCGCGCCGCGGAGGACTGCGCCGTCCTGGACGAGCCGTGGCTGCTCGGCCTTGTGCCCGACGACCGCCTGGTCTGCGCCGGGGACGACTTCACCCTCGCCCCCGCCCTGGCTGAGCTGCTCGACCTGCCGCTGGCGAGTGAGACCGTGCAGTTGACCGTGGACAGTGCCGGTGAGTGGGTCGGCTGGGCGGAGCTGGGCGCGGTCGTCGCCGCCTGTGACCTCCTGGGGCTGGAGGTGCCCGACGGCGGGCTGCTCGTCCACGACGAGCCCACCGCCCCGCCGTGGTGGGTCGATCGCGACGGCGCCGTGCACGCGTCCGACTCCGCCGACGCGCTCGCCCGGGCGCTGGCCTGGCTCACCGACCGCTGGGCCGACCGGCACATCCTGGCCGCGCTGATCACCGATCCCGAGCCCGGCAGCTATCTCGCTTGACCTGGAGCGCACTCCAGGTTGCAAGGTATGGGCATGAGACTGCTCGGCCGCAGCGGCATCGAGGTCAGCGACATCGGGTTCGGCGCCTGGGCGATCGGGGGGCCGTTCATGTCCGGGGGCAAACCGGCCGGCTGGGGTGACGTCGACGACGACGAGTCGATCGCCGCCGTCCACCGCGCGCTCGACCTCGGCATCACCTTCTTCGACACCGCCGACGTCTACGGCACCGGCCACAGCGAGCGCATCCTCGGCCGCGCGCTCGCCGGCCACCGCGACGACGTGGTGATCGCCACCAAGTTCGGCAACACCTACGACGCCTCCGCCAGGGTCCTCACCGGCACCGACGTGTCCGCCGCATACACCGGCTGGGCCTGCCGGGCATCCCTCGACCGCCTCGGCACCGACCGCATCGACCTCTACCAGCTGCACTGCGACGTCCCCCTCGCCCAGGTCGACGACGTCCTCGCCACGCTCGAGAACCTCGTCGACCAGGGCCTGATCCGCACCTACGGCTGGAGCACCGACGACCCCGACAAGGCCGCCGCCTTCGCCAAGGGCCAGCACTGCACCGCCACCCAGCACGTCCTCAACGTCTTCGAGGACTTCCCCGCCATGCTCGCCGTCTGCGAGATGCACGAGCTGGCCAGCATCAACCGTGCTCCGCTCGCGATGGGTCTGCTCGGAGGCCGCTACGGCGCCGACTCCGCCCGCCTGCCGGACAACGACGTTCGCGGAGACTCCCCGGCGTGGGTGGCATACTTCACCGACGGCCGGCCGTCGCCGGACTTCCTGCGGCGGCTCGAGGCCATCCGGGACATCCTCACCAGTGATGGACGAAGCTTGGCGCAGGGGGCTCTCGGCTGGATCCTCTCCCGGAGCTCCCGCACGGTGCCGATCCCGGGGATCCGGACGCCGGGGCAGGCGGAGGACAACGCGGGGGTGTTGAGGAGGGCTCCGCTCACGGGGGAGCAGATGGGGGAGATTGATCGGCTGCTCGGGCGGTAGGTTTCGTCCCGGGGGGTGGTGTGCCGGGGGGTGTTTGGGGGTCCGGGGGTCGGGCGGATTGTAGGTGCCGCGTCTCATTGTCAAGGGCGCCTTCGGCGTCGCTGCGCGATCGCGGCACTATGAGGAATAGTGCACATTTATTAATTGGCCGCGACCCTTGACAATGAGCCTCGCACGCGGCACCTGGGCAGGAAAAGGGGGCAGGGTGGCCCCTGCCCTTTGGCCCGCCCGATCCCCGGACCCCGAACAGGTGGTTGTCGGTGTGGCACCCGGGAAATGTCGGACCGGCGCGGTAAAATTGTGCTGTGAGTCAGCCGCACAGTTTCCACACTCCTGCCGGGGAGGAACTGACGGCTGCCCTGGTGGACAAACTCACCCAACGCCGGTTGTTGGACGCGGAGATTCTCGATCTGGTCGCGGAAATGCAACGCGACCAAGTGGCCTCCCAGGCCGGCTATCCCAGCCTGCCGGCCTACCTCACCGAGGCCACCCGCCTGTCCCGCCGCGAAACCAGCCGAATGGTCGCCCAAGCCGCCCAGGTCACCGAAACCGTGACTCCCACCGGGCATGTCACCCCGGCGCCGCTGCCCTCCATGCGGCAAGCGCTGCGCGACGGGGTGATCGACGGCGAGCACATCGACGCCGTCACCCAGGTCCTCACCCAGCTCCCCGAAGACACCTCGGTGCAGAATCGGGAGTTGGTCGAGTCGACCCTGGCGGTCACCGCGCGCACCAGCGAACCCCGCGTGGTCCGCGAACACGGCCGGATCCTGCTTGACCGGCTCAACCCCGACGGCCCCACCCCCACAGACGAACCGACACCAGATCGGAACTCCTTGCGCTACCAACGCACGCGCGACGGCGGCATGCGCTTCGCCGGCCGCATCGCCCGCGAGTCCGCCGACACCCTCGAAGCCCTGCTCGGCCCAGTAGCCAAACCCACCGCCGACGACACCCGCCCCGCCGACGAACGCTACGGGGATGCGTTGTGCGCGGTCATTGACCTGGCCGCCAAGTCCGAGCAGCGTCCGAGTCAGGGTGGGGAAAAGCCCAACCTCACCGTGTTCGTCGACTTCAACGCGCTGCTGGAGGGCACCGGCCTCGCCACCACCGAAGGCGGCGCCGTGCTGTGCCCCCAGGCCGTCCGGCGGATCGCCTGCGACGCCGACGTGATCCCGATCGTGCTCAACGGCGACTCCGTGCCCCTCGACCTGGGCCGGGCGCACCGGTTGGTGTCACCGAAGCTGCGCACCGCGTTGATCGCCCGCGACCAAGGCTGCGCCTTCCCCGGCTGCCATCTGCGGGCCCGCTGGTGCGACGCGCACCATATTCACCATTGGCTGCACGGCGGTGCTACTGATCAAGACAACCTCGTCCTGCTCTGCCGCCGGCATCATAAGGTGGTGCACGAGTCGGACTGGGCGATCGAAGTCATCAATCGCCTCCCCTGGTTCCGGCCACCCCGCTGGGTCGACCCCGACCAGAAACTGGTGCGCAACATCCTGCACCACCCGCGGCAGTGAGCCCGTCCGACTACCGCATCCCCCACATCCTCGGACAAATTCGCGGGTATACCCCTGCGCAAATGCCCGCCCACGCAACCCCCCTGTGCTCCCCGCGCACCCTTTCCTGTGGCCCCGGTGCGCGCAATAGGGGCGGGCCGCCAGGCCTGCCCCTATGTGGCGTGCCAAGGTGCCGCGGGAGGCTCGCGGTCAAGGGGCGCGGCCCCATTAACCAAAGCCCACTATTGCCGAAAGGGGCCGCGCTCGCGAAGCGACGCGCAGCGCCCTTGACGGCGAGTCGCGGCACCTTAAAATGCGCGCCGCGGAGCACCAACCCCGCCACCACCCAACAAACAACCCCGCCACCGCCCGCCATGCGCCTGGCCCCCGCCCGACCACACCGCGACCGCGCTGGTGTACCCCCATGGGGTAGGTACCCTGTAGTCGAGTGAGCCCCGCACACCCATGGAGCCTGCGATGCCTGGATACAGCAGCACCAAGGATGGTCATCTTAAGCGGCTTCGGCGTATCGAAGGGCAGGTGCGGGGGCTGCAGCGGATGGTGGAGAACGACGAGTACTGCATCGACGTGCTGACGCAGATCTCGGCCGCGACGAAGGCGCTGCAGGCCGTGTCGATCGCCCTGATGGACGAGCATCTCAAGCACTGTGTGGCTCAGGCGCTCGCCGATGGGGGGCAGGGGGCCGAGGAGAAGGTGCGGGAGGCGAGTGAGGCGATCGCGCGGCTCGTTCGTTCCTAGTCGTCCGCCGGGGTCTCCTCCGGTGGGGGAGAGGCGTGACAATGGGTCTTTTCGGGGTGACGGAATGTGTCCAGGAAAGTGTGGGTTGTTGTTCTGTGGCCGTGGTTGCCCGCACATTCTGGGGTTTAGTCCGAAAGGGTTTCCGGGATTTATAGCGGAGCGTGATTGTTGCGGGTCGTCCTGGTGTGAGTTCACGTCACCCGTGAGAATCGCACGACCGCGCCGCCGCCGTCCGGCTACGAGCTGGTGCTGAGCGGGGTGACCTTCGCCTACGGCCCGCACGCCGAGCCGGTGCTGCGGGGCCTGGACCTGACCGTGCCGGAAGGCAACCACCTGGCCATCGTCGGACCAAGCGGGATCGGCAAGTCCACGCTGGCCGGGTTGCTGTGGCCGGATGCGGGCACGGTGACCGGCGGCGGCACGCCCGCCGCGGAGCTGGCCTGGATCGGCGGCCGCGGTCCGGGTGCTGATCCCGCAGGTGGCGTCTTCGCCGGCACCGTCCGGGAGAACCTGACCTACCTGCGTCCGGACGCCACCCGGGCGCGGATCGCCGCCGTGGGCGCCGACCACCTGGTGGCCCGGCTCGGCGGGCTCGCCGGTGAGCCGGCGCCGGCCGAGCTGTCCGCGGGGGAGCGCCAGCTCGTGGCGCTGGCCGGGGCCTACCCGTCCCCGGCCGAGCTGGTGGTGCTCGACGGGGCGACCTGCCACCTGGACCCGGCGGCCGAGCGGCGCGCCGAGGAGGCGTTCGCCGCGCGCGGCGGCACGCTGACCGTGATCGCGCACCGGATCAGCTCGGCGCTGCGGGCGCGGCGGATCCTCGTGCTGGACGGCGCGGGCGCCGCCGTCGGCGATCACCACAGCCTGCGATCCGGCTCGCCGCTGTACCGACAGCTGCTCGGGCACTGGGGCGTCGGGCCCGTGGAACCCGTCGCCGCCGGCTAGATCCACCCGGCTTCGCGGGCGATCCGCACCGCGTCCACCCTGGTCCGCGCGCAGGTCTTGCTGATCACCTTCGACAGGTAGTTGCGCACGGTGCCCGGCGACAGGTGCAGCGCCTCGGCGATCTCCGGCCCGGACGCGCCCTCCGCGGCCAGCTGCAGCACCTGCAGCTCCCGCGGGGTGAGCGGGTTGGGTTCGACGGCCAGCGCGGCCACCGCGAGGTTGATGTCGACCACCAGCTCTCCCTTGGCGGCGCCGCGAATCGCCTCGAGCAGCCGGTCGGCCGGTGCGTTCTTGTCCACCGCACCGTGCACGTCCGCGGCGAGCAGACGCTGCACCAGCCCGGCCGGCTTGGCCGACGCCAGCGCCACGATCTGGCACTCCGGCAGCCGGCGGCGCAGCTCGGTGACGGTCGGCAGGACCCGGGAGCTCGGCAGGTCGACGTCGACCACCACGACGTCCGGCCGCAGCCGCAGCGCCACCGGCACGACCTTCTTGTCGTTGCACTTGAGCGCGGCCACAACCTCGATGTCGTCCTCCTCGGACAGCAGGCTGACCAGGGCACTGCGTAACAGGTCAAGATCCTCGGCAAGCAGCACCTTGATGATCCCCGTTCGGGGCCCATCCGGCGCCCTGCGCTCGATCGGCTCGGCCGACCCCTCCGGGGGTGGCGACGGTACTGCGCGCATTGGTGCCTTCCCTCGTGAGCGGGCCCCGACGATCACCGCCTCCCTGCATTTCGGCTGAGCTCGTTCCCACCCCCGAGCTGGGCTGGCGAGCTACGCCGCACACCGTTGACTAGATCCCGCCACGGTGGACGGTCGTTACGCGGTCGAGCGCATCGAGCTGCCAAAGATAACCCCACGGAGTGAACGCACATGATCACGGTAACGATTGTGGCTGGTCAGCTCACGCCTCGCTGACGAAACTGGACACTGATTCGCGGGCCGGCCGCCCTGGTCGTCTTCGGAATGGCGTGATCCCAGGTGCGCTGGCAGGAGCCGCCCATGACGATCAGGTCGCCGTGCCCGAGCAGATGCCGGATGGTCTCTGCGCCACCACCGCGCGGGCGCAGCAGGAACGGTCGGGCCGCCCCGACCGACACGATGGCCACCATGGTGTCGTCGGTGCCGCCGCGACCATTGCGGTCGCCGTGCCAGGCCACGCTGTCGCGGCCATCGCGGTAATAGCACAGGCCCACGGTGCGGAATGGTCCGCCCGGCTCGCTGGCGTAGTACGCGCTGAGCGCGTCGCGGGCGCGCCCGAGGATCGGCTCGGGCAGCGGTTCGCCTTCGTCGTAGAACTTCAGCAGCCGTGGGACATCGACCATCCGGTCGTACATCTGCCGCCGTTCGGCATGCCACGGCACGCGCTCGGCAAGGCGCTGGAACAGGATGTCGGCTCCGGTCAGCCATCCTGGCAACACGTCCACCCACGCCCCGCCGGCCAGCTCGGTGCGCCGCAGACCGTCGAGCGGCCCGAGGTCGACCGGACCCGGCTCGTCGAACAGCGATCCCTGCAACGGCATGGCCATGCCGGACAGCCTAACTCAGTATCGCACACATGTTCAACTCGTGCAATTCGGGCTATTTATTTGTGCTATTTCCAAATACGGACTGATGTGAGTGACGGTGTCATGCCCGCGCTGGTCCGCTTGGCCCAATACCCGGTTGCGCAGCGTGCCCTACCTGCGGCGAGCTACCGCCACCCGGGTGATACCGAGTGGTAGCTTTTACCGTTTGCACACCCCTTAGGGGGTATTAGCTTGAAGCATTGATCGATAGATTGGTCTATCCCGCAATACTCAAGTATGGGAAGATAACCACTAGCGTCCACCCCTGCGCGGACGCAGTCACACAGGCCAAACGGGGAACCGGTGTCGAGCCGGGGGGTAGCCGCGTCATCGTACGCACCGGTTCTTGATTACGAGTCAGGACCGAGGTTGAGGCATGGAGGGGATCAATTCCACAACAGTCGTGCTCCAGCACCAGAACCGGCTCGTACGGGAGATGCTGGCCGGGCATCTGGTGCGGGAGCCGGGCATCACGCTTGCGGGTACGGCGCCGTCCGGTCCCGAGCTGATCCAGCTCTGCACCCTGCGCAAGCCGACGGTGGCCGTCTTCGAGGCCGATGCCCCCAGGTGGAGCAACGAGCGGCTGGTCTCCCTGCTCCTGCAGTCCGGCCGCGACATCCGCATGGTCGGCGTGCACGACGCGCTGCCGACCGCGTACGTGATTCGCGCCTACGACGCCGGGGTCAGCGCGCTGGTCTCGTACACCAGCGGCCTCGAGGCATTACTTGAGGCGGTCAAGAATCCGTTGCTGCCGGTGGAGGCCGCGCGGGCCAAGCGGGTGGACGGGCACACGCTCACCGAGCGCGAGCTGCAGGTGCTCTACCTGATCAGCGCCGGCTACCCGCCCAAGCAGGTGGCCACCGAGCTCGGCATCAGCCTGCACACGGTGGAGAACCACAAGCAACGCATCTTCGCCAAGCTGGACGTGCACAACCAGGCACACGCCGCGGCCAGCGCGGTGCGGCTGGGCCTGCTGCCCCGGACCGTGCCGATGCCCAGGCAGGAGCCCCGGCTGCCGAGGCGGCGCCGACGGCTCGGCGTCGTGCTGCGCGATCCCACCGGCCGGCTGTCCGGCCGGATCAGGGAGGTGCTCGCCGAGCACCACATCCCGATCCGCGACGAGAGCGGCGACGGGGCGGCGTCCGACGGCTCCGAGCAGGAGCTGGTGATCACCATCCTGGTCGACCCGACCGAGCACGACTGGCCGGTGCCGGACCGGCGGGCCGAGCTGGTGGTGGCGGTGACCAGCCGCGAGCCGAAGCGGTCCGAGGTGACCAAGGCGCTGTCCGGGGGCATCGCGACGGTCCCGGCGTCGCGCATGGACGACCTGCTCGTCCCCGCGATCCGGGCCACCGCCCAGGGGTACGTCCTGGTCAACTCCAGCTACGTGCGCGCCCTGCTCGGCCCGTCGCACGCCGGCTCCAACGGCGGCTGGCAGCGTTGGGAGCTTGCGCTCACGCCTCGCGAGCGCGAGATCCTCAACTCGATCGGCCGCGGGCACGCCACCAAGCAGACCGCGCGCCTGCTCGGCATCTCGATCCGCACGGTGGAGAACCTGCAGAGCAACCTGTTCCGCAAGCTCCGGGTGCACAGCCGGGCCGCGGCCCTCGTCGCCGCACACGATCTGGGCCTGCTCGACGAGTGACCCGGAGACCACAGTGGACAGTCAAGTTGGGGCGAGATCCCGGCGGGTCCTTGCCGTGCTGGCGATGGCGGCGGGCCTGCTGCTGGTGTTCACCGGTGTGGCGTCGGCGCATGCCGAGCTGATCGAGACCAACCCGGCCAACGGGGCGCACCTCGACCGCGCGCCGCGCGAGGTGGTGCTGCGGTTCACCGAGGCGGTCAGCCCGGTGCGCGACGGGTTCAGCGTGCTCGACGACGGCGGCCGGACCGTCGCGCGGCCGGCCGCCACGACCGCCGGGCCGGACGGCACCCGGATCAGCGTTCCGCTGCCGGACCCGCTCGCCGACGGCGTCTACATCGTCAACTGGCGCGTGGTCTCCACCGACTCGCACCCGGTGCACGGCGCGTTCGTGTTCAGCGTCGGCGACGCCAGGGCGGCGCCGCTGGCCGCCGCCGGGGCGCAGTCCGGCTCGGACCCCGTGGTCGCGTTCGCGTTCTGGCTGTTCCGGCTGCTCGGCTACGTCAGCATGGCCATGCTGATCGGTGGCTGCTTCTTCGTCGTGGCGTGCTGGCCGCCGGGTCGCACGGACCGGCGGGTGCACCGGCTGATCAGGACGGCCTGGCTCGCGTCGATCGGCTGCGCGGTGGCCGCGCTGCTGCTGCAGGGCCCGTACGCCTCGGGCGCGTCGCTGGCCGGCGCGCTCGACCCGGCGCTGCTTGCCGACACCCTCGGCACGACCTACGGCGTGCTGGTGCTGGCCAGGACCGCCCTGCTGGGATTGGCGGGATACGTGCTCATCCGGCTGGTCCGGGCCGCGGATCCGTTGTCGGCCAAGGGGATTGCCGCATTCGCGGTGCTCGGCATCGTGCTGGCCGCGACCTGGAGCGGCACCGGGCACCCGGCCGCCGCCGGCGACCTGGCGTGGGCAGCGCTGATCCTGGACGTGGCGCACCTCGGCGCCGTTGCGGTGTGGCTGGGCGGCCTTGCCGTGCTCGCCGGGGTGACCCTCGGCCGGCGCGGGCAGCCGGCCGAGGACGAGGCCGCGGCCGCCGTGACCCGGTACTCGAAGACCGCGGCGGTGGCAGTGATCGTGCTCGGCGTGTCCGGGCTGCTGCAGGCCTGGCGCGAGCTGGTCGCGTCCGGCCTCGGCACCGAGTACTTCTCGCTGCTGATCTTCAAGATCGGCGCGTTCGGGGTGCTGATCTGGCTGGCCGCGCTGTCCCGGTCGCTGGTGCGGCGCCGGTTGACCATGCCGGCCGGCGCCCGGCGTGGCGTGCAGCGGCGGGTCCAGCGCGACATGCTCTCCGGGCTGCGGCTGTCGGTCCGTTGGGAGGCGGTGATCGCCGCGGTGGTGCTCGGCCTGACCGCCGCGCTGGTCGCCACCCCGCCGGGCGGCCGCGATCACGGCCCGGCCGCGGCCACCGGCCTGCCCGACGGCCCGTTCCTGGCCGCGCTCGCCCTGCCGGACGCCGGCGACGTGCAGGTATGGGTCTCCCCGGCCCGCACCGGTCCGAACCAGATCGTGCTCAACGTCCGGGACGGCCGGGGAGTCAACCGCGACGTGCCCGGGGTGGCCGCCCGGCTCCGGTTGCCGGCCAACGACATCGGCCCGCTGCCGGTCACCCTGACCAGGTCCGCCCCCGGCCAGTACGTCGCCAACGGGGTCATGGTGCCGGTGGCCGGCACCTGGCAGCTCGGCCTCGACATCCGCAGCTCGGACTTCGATCAGTCCACAGTAGACGCCCAATTCACCGTCCGCTAACCCGCGTGTTGGCCTGTGGCGTCGGCGTGTTGGCCCCTCAAGTCGGCGTGTTGGCGCCTGGCGTCGGCGTGTTGGCGTCTCACGTGGTCCAGTTGTCCACAGACGACCCAGTTGTCCACAGATCTCCCGCTGGCGGCCCGATCAACCCGGGCCGCACGCCACCCTGGGTGCATGACAGAACTCCACCACGCCCGCCGCCGCAGTGACCTCGCCGCCGAGCTGGGCGAGCACGGCCTGCGCGCCGCCCTGCGCAGCGGCGCCCTCAAGCAGTTGTGGCCCGGCGTCATCGTCCCCGGCCTGCGCGCGCTCGAGCTGCCGACCAGGGCGGCGGCCGCCCTCCTGTTCGCCGGCGAGGGAGCGGTGCTGTCCGGGCCGACGGCCGCCCAGCTCTACGGCTGCACCGCCGCGACGGGCACCGACGTGCACGTCACCGTGCCCTACTCACGATGGGTCCGCCGCCGGCCCGGCCTCGTCGTCCACCACGACAGGTTCGCCGAGGAGGACGTCGGCACGGTGCTCGGCATGCCCGTCCTGGCCCTCGACTTCGTGATTGCCGAGCTGCTGTGCACCGCGCCGAAGCGGCTGGCCCTGGCCTGTGCCGACCAGGCGGTAGCGCTCGCCGGCGCCGAGGAGGGCTGGGATTTCCTCGGTGCCGTGCAGGATCGTTTGGTATACCGGGACGATCGCCGGGGGACGCTGCGGGCGGCCGTGCTGCTCGGCCTGGCGACGGGCAAGGCGGAGTCGCCGCCGGAGAGCTGGCTGCGGCTGCTGGTGGCCGATGCCGGCTACCCGCTTCCGGAGCCGCAGTACGAGGTGCGCGACCTCGACGGCCGGGTGGTGTACCGGCTCGATCTGGCCTGGCCCGAGCTGCGGATCGCATTGGAGTACGACGGCTACGAAGCGCACGAGCACCGGGAGAGCCAGGATGCCGAGCGGGACGCGCGGCTGCGGGCCCGGGGGTGGATGGTGATCAGGGCGCGGGCGGAGGATATGCGGGACTCCGCGCGTTTGCTCGGGGAGCTGGCGAAGGCGTTCGGCGTACGCCGGTATGCCGCGTGAGGCGCCAACATGGCGACGCCAGGCGCAAACCCGGCGACGTGAGCGGCAAACACGCCGGGGGCCGGGCTGCGAGCGGGGAGAAGGAGGATCTCCCCGCCCGCCGTGCACGGTGGGTAAATCGGGCAAACCGGATGCAATACGAGATTCTTGGGTGAGCCGGGTCAGTTCCTTGCATGCTCGGCACGGTCCGGTACTGACCAGGGAGAATCCCGTACGTCGGTATGGCTCCCCGCCCGCCGTGTACGAGGCGACACGCCTTTCCCGATTGGCTTGTTGGTGCCTGTTGTGGGAAGAAATATGACACCGTGATCCGTATGCGGGAATAGTCCAAACTCCCTAGGAGTAGGCATATTCCTCAGGTAGCGGCTCCGCGGGCTCAGGGCTTGTAGAAAGAGGGGTCATAAGGCTCGCCGAGGGCCGCGCGACCAATCGTAGCAAGAATATGGTCGTCGTTATCGTGGCGAACGTAGAACGTCAGATCGCGCAGTATCCGCTCCACCGGGCTCGGCCGCACCAGGGACCGCGCGCCGCAGGCCCGCACGCAGTGATCGACGGTGTCCAGCGCCAGGTGCTCGGCCAGGTGGCGGGCCCGGGACCCGGCGATCCTGGCCTCCATGCGCCGGCCGGAGTCCCACAGGTCGGCCACGTGCCGCAGCCACAGGTCGCCGGTCTCCACCGCGACGGCCATCGCCCCGATCCGTTGCTGCACGAAGGGATCGCCGTTCTTGCGCTGGCGCAGCACGTAGTCGACGGCGTACCGGTACACCGTCTCGGCCGCGCCGAGGAAGCTGGCGGCGTAGTGCGGGATGAACGCGGTCTGCCATTCCTGGCGCAGGTAGTCGCCCGGCTCGCCGATCCGGTGCGTGTCGGGGATGTAGGTGTCCTCGAAGCGGACCAGATGGCTGACCGTGGCCCGCATTCCCATCGGGTCCCACCAGGAGTCGTCGATCGACACCGACTGGTCGGCCAGCTGGCAGGCGAGCATGAGCACGCCGTCGCGGGAACCGGCGTTGCGGGCGCCGCCCGGCCCCGCGGTGTCGACCAGCAGGATCGCCCAGTCGGCTCCGGTGGCGCTGGTGGCGAACACCTTGGAGCCATTGATGATCCAGCCGTTGGCGACCTTCTCGACGGTGGTGCCGAACCGGCGCTTCTCCCCGGGCTTGGGCGCCTGCGGCTCGCCGCTCCAGGCCACCCACTTCTCGCCCCGGCGCACCACCCCGTCGAACCAGCTCTCTTTCTGCTCCTCGGTGCCGAGCGCGTCGATGAGCACCAGCGAGTTGGTGTGCCCCTCCCAGCACCGGCCCAGCGACAGGTCGGCCCCGGCGATCGCCTTGGTCATCTGCCACAGCTCGTGCGTGCGGCCGTGCAGCGGCCCGAGCCCGAGCCCGCCGTAGCGGCTCGGCACGGTCGGGGCGTGCAGCCCGGCGGCGAACAGGTCCGCGAAGTCTTCCATGGGGAACGTGGCGCTGCGGTCGTAGCCGTCGGCGCGCTCGGCGAACTTCTTGGTGAGGGTGGGCAGATCGGTCGCGACCGTGGACATGACGTCCTGACGGTCGATGTCGGTAGTGGTCATCTGACGTGCTCCTTGGGTGACAGGTCGGCCGGTGGTTGGCCGGATTCCACTGTGTTGGGGAAGGCGCGGCCGCTCAGCAGGCGGAACTGGCGCGCCACCTCGACCATCAGCACGTGCCAGCCGTCCACGACGGTGAGCCCCCAGTCCCGGGCCGCGGCGGCCAGCTCGGTCGGTTCCGGGCCGTACGCCATGTCCACCACCACGGCGTCGCGCCGCACGCGATGGACGGAGAACGGTGGCATGCCACGGATCGGCGTGGCGTGCACGATGATCGAGTAATCCTCCGGGGCGAACTGGTCCAGCGGAACGAAATCCAGCTCGAGCAGATCCGCGGCGTAGCGGCCGCGTGCCACGCCGCGGTTGACCATGGTGACCTTGGCCCCGGCCCGGAGCAGGCCCGCCGCCGCGCCGCGCCCGGCCCCGCCGCAGCCGACGATCGCGGCCTTGCGGCCGTTGACCCGAATGCCGGCCTCGCGGATCGCCTGCGCGACGCCGATCGGATCGGTGGTGTACGCCCGCCAGCCACCGGCCTTGTTGACCAGGAGGTTGGCCGCCCCAGTGCGGGCCGCCTCGGCGTTGACGGTGTCGGCGAGCGCCAGCGCCTCCTCCTTGTACGGCGCGACGACCGTCGCCCCGCCGAACGGGATGCCGAGCAGGTCGAGCTCCGTGCACAGGGTCCGCCAGTGGTGGGTGAACTCGTTGGCGTGCAACGGCAGGTACAGCGCGGGCAGGCCGAGCTGCTGGAACGCGGTGTTGTGCAAGCGGGGCGAGTGCGACTCGCCGACCCGGCGGCCGACGATGCCGTACAGGGTGTCCAGCCGCGGAAGCGCCGGGAACGGGTAGTCGCGCAGCAGGCGCTCGACGGTCAGCAAGCCGTGCGCGCCGTTGTGCCCGAGGCCGCCGAACACGACCGGCGCGCCGAGCCAGGGCGCGAGCAGCCGGCTGCAGCCGCCGAGCTCGCCGCTGGCGAACGCGGTCACGTCCGATCGCCCGAGCTGCCGCAGCAGGCGCAGCGGGGCCATCGCGTGCTCGACGGTCTCGGCCTCCGGTGCCAGGAGGTAGAGCCGGGCGGGCGTTGCGGCCATCCGGCCGAACACGGTCGCCAGCCCGACGTGGTCGCGACCCTCCCCGTACCAGCAGATGCGCCTGCGGTGCGGGGGAATGGCGGCCAGCAGCTCCGGGGTCAGGTCCCGGTCGAGCTCGAGGTCGATCACGTCGTAGTTGCGGGCGGCGGCGAGTAACCGGCGCGCGCGTTCGGCCGGGCTGGCGATGAACGCCCCACCGGACTCGATGCTGCGCAGGCTGTAGATCAGCTCCCCGTCCAGGTGGCTGCGCAGAATGCTCGGGTCGAGGTCCCCGGTGAGATCCGCGCGAATCTCCAGCGCGCTCGCGACACCGCGCAGTGCACGCAGCTCACGGCGTTGGGTCCACACCGCCGTGGTCAATGTGGCTACGACCGCGCACTTGCGTTGCGGTGACCCGTTCTGCGTCGGGACGGGCCTGGACAAATTCCTCATGGCGACGACAATCCCATGACATGGACGCCTTTCTTTGGGCTGGTTTCCTCTCTGTCCTCAGTGCCCGGCACTGCAAGCGCGCCTTCCTCGACAAGCCGGTGCCCCGCGAGGTCCTCGAGCAGGTGCTGCGCGCCGCCGCCAACGCGCCGTCCACACGGAACGGTCAGCCGTGGCAGGTGGCCGTGCTGTCCGGCCCGCGCAGGGAGGCGCTGGCCGCGCGGCTGTGCGCGGAGTTCGACAGTGGCGTGCAGCCCAGCCCGGACTATCAGAACCGGCCGGTGCGTCCGGACGAGGCGACCGAGCGGCGGGCCCGGGAGGCCGGCGCGGGCGTGTTGCGTGCCAAGGGCGTTGAGCGCACCGACGCGGCCGCGCGGCGCGCCCACCTCAGGGACAACTACCAGTTCTACGGCGCTCCCACTGAGATGATCTTCCACCTGCCCGCGGAGGCCCCGCCGGGACTGTTCCTCGAGATGGGTTTCTTCCTCGAGAACGTCATGCTCGGACTTGTCGCATGTGGACTCGGAAGCTGCCCGCAGTTCAGCGTGGCCGGCTACGCCGACGCCATCCGGGACGAGCTGGGCCTCGGCGATCGGTTGGTGGTGTGTGGTCTTGCCGTCGGCTATCCGGACGAGTCCGTGCCGGTGAACCACTTCCACCCGCGCCGCGCCGAGCTCGCGGACTACGTGCAATGGCACGATCAGTCCACAAAGGAGTAAGAGGAACGACACCCCGGCCGGGGTGTGATCCGGCGTCGTGGTTGCGACCACAACCAGCGCCAAAACGAAAAGGCCGATTCCGGGACCGAGCATGGCTGGGCCGGCCCGCTGTGCGCGCGTCAAGGTTCTCCTCCGCTGCCTGTGGAAATGGGAGTTTGAACGCGCGGCCCGTGCTCACCCAGTCACGCACTCGCGAACATATGCAGTTGTCCGTATGGCGGCGACCGGCTCGAGTCCCTCTGTATGCCGTATGCACGCCGTCACCATGACGTTACCTCATGTCGTAGACAGCCTCGGTTGCAAAAAGTACCTAGGGGCTGCACGCAGTCCTAGGCAAAACGCCCCCTGTCGACCCGGTGCGGCCGGAGCCTACCGTCAGTGACCAGAACCCCGTGTGCTGGTCGACGGCCGGGGGACTCTCCGCTGGAGGTTTCTCCATGACGTCCCTGGAGTATGTCCGGGCAGAGGACCAGCTTCCGGCCGGTGGCGAGGCCCCGGGCGGCGCGCTTAGGCTGGCGCCGCTGGTCGGGACCTGGTACGCGACGGATCAGGAGGCGCTGGGAATCGTCCGGCTGGAGCTGCACGACAGTGACGGCGCGTTACTGGTGCGGGCCTTCGGCGCCGACGTCACCGAGCCATATGACTGGGGTGAGGTGTCGGGTACGCCCTATGGCCACGGAGTGACCGCCGTCGAGGCCATGGCGTTCAGCGCCATATACGACTTCGGCTTCCTCATCACCATCCTGAGCGCCTACCTCATACAGGGAATGCTCGTCCTGGACACGTTCAACACCTTTACCGACTCCAGCGGTCGTTCGAACTACTTCACCCGCGAGTTCTTCCACCGGTGAGGTGCGCGAATTGACCGACGTCATGGTGACGAGGACCCGGGACCGCCCACCCGCCGGCGTGCTGGGCTCGGTACCAGCGGTCGATCTTCGTCCGCTGCTCGGCGGGTGGGTCAATTGCAACCAGCACACGACAGGGATCCACCGGATTGAGATCGGCGACTGGGAGGGCATGCCGATCGTCCGGGTGTTCGGCGCCGGCCGCCCGGCGCCCATCGACTGGGGCGAGGCCGCCGGCTCGGCGTTCACCGACGGTGTCGGGCGGCGCGAGGCGGTCGCCTTCACGGCGACCTACGACCTGGGGTTCATGCAGGTCCTGCTGGCGTGTTACATCAAACTGCGCCTGCTTGTGGTCAACGCTTACTCCACGTTCACCGATTCGAGCGGTCGGGCGAGCTACTGGCAGCCGGACAACTTCTACCGGCCATGACTGCCGTGCGGCGCCGACCTAGTGAAAGGAAGCACCATGACGCCGGCAGACAGCGGCCGGATCCGCTTTCACTGGAGCCTGCCGTCGACCGGGGTCTCCGACCGCGGCAAGGGCGCGAGCGCGCGAACGGCGATCAACCCGATCTCCGACCTCGACCGGCAGCGCGACTTCTGCCGGCGCGCCGAGGAGCTGGGCATCGATTCGCTGCTGGTGCCCATCGGGTTCCAGCGGGCCGAGCCGGCATGCGTGGCCACCGCGTTCGGCCTGGCCACCGAGCGGATCAAGTTCATGATGGCGTCCCGCCCCTCGGTCGTCAGCCCGACGTATTTCGTCCAGCAGGTCAACACCGTGTCCGCGTTCACCAACGGGCGGGTCGAGATCAACGTGGTGTCCGGCCAGAGCTCCCAGGAGCAGAAGTACTACGGCGACTTCAGCACGCATGACGAGCGCTACCAGCACGCCGACGAGTTCTGGACGGTCTGCCACGCGCTGTGGCGGCGGGAGTTCCCGGTCAACTTCGAGGGAAAGTTCATCAAGGTCGAGGGCGCCAGGGTGAACATGGACTACGTCTCGCCGGACAGCCACCGGCCGTATGTCTACTTTGGAGGGAGCTCGGACCAGGCACGGGAGCAGGCGATCAAGCACGCGGACTGCCTGCTGCGCCTCGCCGAGCCCCCCGAGCTGCTCGCACCGAAGATCGAGCCGGCGCTGGCGGCGGGCATCGAGGTCGGGATCATCTGCAACCTGATCGCCGCCGAAACCCACGAGGACGCCGTCGAGCACGGCTACGCGCTGGTCGAGAACGCCGGCGAGGCCGGGAAGGCCGCCGTGGCCGACTGGCGCAGGATGCTCAAGGACTCGGTCGGCTTCTCGACCATGTTCGACCTGGCCGAGAACGGGTCCCCATGGCTGACCCCGTTCCTGTGGACCGGCCTGGTTCCGTACCTGGGACCGGTGTCGATGTCGCTGATCGGCAGCGCGGCGGAGATCGTCGAGGCGATCTTCGAGTACCGGCGGATCGGCGTCACGCATTTCCTCTTCCAGGCCCGCCCGGACTTCCCGACGCTCGAGTTCTTCGGTACCAATATCCTGCCCGCGGTCAATCGGCGGGAAGCAGGCGAACCAGTACCAGGGTAGGGATAAGGAGACGGCGTGACCGTGCAGACGATGCGGGCCGACGGGAAGCAGGTGGCCGGGGCCAAGGCGAACCTGGCGCCGCTTCTCGGCTCCTGGGTCAACTCCAAGCCGGACACCGACTACATCGCCAGGATCGAGGTGTCCGAGCGGGACGGCACGTTGCTGATCCGGCCGTACGGGTCGGCCGACGGCGAGCCGATCGACTGGGGCGAGGCCGCGGCCACCCCGTACGTGGCCAGCGGAACGACCGAGCCGGCCGGCTTCCACGCCCGCTACGAGCTTGGCACCGTGCACACCGAGCTGGCGGCCAACGAGAAGTTCGGCATCCTGGTGATCCAGTCGTACACGTCGTTCCACGACGACAGCGGCCGGCTCGGCCACTACTCCAGGGAGTTCTTCCACCAGGGCGAATCCGACCGCGGCGCCGCGAAGTCGCTGGTCGGACAGTGGCGCAACTCCAACACCGCCACCGAGTGGATCAAGGGCTTCACCATCGCCGACAACGGCGGCACGCTCGCGCTCACCGTCCAGTCGGCACAGGAGCCGACCGACTGGGGCACCGTCGAAGCCACGCCGTACCGGGACAACCTCGGCGAGCCGGCCTTCCACGCCGTCTACGACCTGGGCTCGGTCGAAGCCGTGCTGTGCGCCAACACCAACAAGCGCCTGATCATCATCGCCGCGTTCCTACGCTTCAAGAACAGCACCGACACCAACTTCCTGTGCCGCGAGTTCTACTACCGGCAGGGATGACCCGACCAATCACGTCGTGTCCGACGGGAAGTCCCGGCCGCGCCGCGCGCAGCGCGGTTGTCGCTCGACGGCGGGTGATCATGCCCGACCGGGGCACCGTTGAAGTCGAGGGCACTCTCGGCGAGCCGGCCGTCTACGACGTGGGCTCGGTGAAGGGGACGGCGGTCCGGGCGTGAAGTCCC